>JAFGVI010000044.1 GCA_016938065.1 Deltaproteobacteria bacterium
ACTCTCAATTTCCTGTAAAAGCTGAAGGCGCTGCACCATGAATTCATTCTCCAGATCAACCACCTGCTGACACGGCATCGTATCACTTACTTCAGCATCCGCCTCCGCATCGGCACCGGCAACCGGCCCGCCGTTAAGCTCCGGATCAGCCGCCAGGGCCAGCCCTGAAAGCGGTAAAATCAAGAGAACAGCAAGCAAAAAAAACAGCCCTTTATTGATACTCATCTCCACACCTCCTCTGCTTCAGTTTTTATTTACCAAATATCCCCTTCAATCAAAAACTGCCTGAAAGATAAAAACTATCTCCGGGCAATTTCGCCGGCAGCACCATCCTCCGACTTGAACCGCGCTGCAAAAAACGCCAGATCAAGGCCATCAACATCACCATCGCAAAAAAAATCAGCTGCCGCCGGATTTTCCGGAAACCCTCCAACCCTTCCAAAATCAGCGGCAATTATGGCAAGATCTTGTTCATCAACCCAACCGTCGCCGTCAAGATCTCCCGGCGCCAGCGGCCGGTAGAGAAAAATTTCGCTGTCGCTGCCGTCATCACCTTCCCAGACAATGCCGCAGGCGGAGATATCAGGATAACGGTCATCGCCATCATTATCAGTCAACTGCACCACGCTACTCCCGTCATAGTAAAAGATCTCCCAATCATGACCGTCAAAACCTTCCCAGACAACACACCGACCGCAGATTTCCGGCGGCCCGACTTCCATTTCACTGAAGTAAATTCGCTGGATTTCACTGCCGTCATAGAGAAAAATCCCGGCGCTGGCTCCGTCGCCGGCGCGCCAGGCCACCCCGCTTTCGGAAATTTCCGGATCGCAGTCATCCAGGTCATTATCGGTCAGCTGACGCACGCGGCTGCCGTCATAATAAAAAATTTCCCAGTCAGCCCCGTCTAAGCCCTCCCAGACGATACGACCGCCGCAGATCCGCGGGTTCTGATCAGCAAAAGCGTTTTCCGTCAGCCGAATTATCCGGCCGCCCCGATAGAGATAAATCTCCCCGTCGGCCCCGTCATGGCCCTCCCAGACAATTAAACCAGCCGTTGTCCGGGGATGACGATCGGGAAACTCATTATCGGTCAAGAAACGGATACCGCTGCCGTCGTAGAACAAAATTTCATCGTCATGCCCGTCAAACTGCTGCCAGACGATCAGACCATCGGCAAAATCGGGGAAAGAGTCACAGACATCATTATCGGTCAGCTGCCGGGTCTTCTCACCGTCAAAAAAATTGATCTCCAGCGGAGCAAACATATAATGACTGAGCCAGACTACCTGCCCCCTATCCACCTGGGGTCCGATATTAAGCATATTGTTGTCGGTCAGCTGCCTATTGGATCGACCGTCATTAAGATAGATCTGCCAGCGATAGCTGTCGGAGCTCTGCCAGACAACATAACCACGATCTATCCGAGGCAATCGATCCGCCACCGTATTATCGGTCAGGGCCACGACCCAGCCCAGAGCTGACTCGGTCTGAAGCCATAAGAGCACGACCCATAAAACAGCTCTCAGGAGCCAACAAAAAAGCCGGGCTACCTTATACAGGCAACCCGGCCATCTTGCCTCGGCTGAATAAAATTCAGTCATAACAAGATCCGAAGCTTTCCGTCCCCGCTTCGCAGCGGGTTTGGCTTTTTAGGTATTACAAGGTTATTTACTTGTTTTTTCAACAACAAAAACAAGTAACTGTTCTGATGAGAGAACTTATTTGCGGCCAACGAAAATACCTTCAGGTACGAGCCGTAAAGGCCCTCTTGGGTTGCGGGGCTCGCTCCCGAATTAGTAGTTTACAGCAAGTCTATCCGACGAAAAAGAGTGCGTCAATACGACAAATATATGAAAAATGTATGAAAATAATGTGCAACAACGCTGCCTTGCAAAACCGACATCAGGTTTTATTGCCTGCAGTTAGCGTTGCGTCAACTCTATAACCGTGTAGGAGACCTCATTGGAAAAAGAACTTTCATCGCCTTCGTCATTATAAGCGGTTACAACGAAATAATAGGACTCCCCTCCCACTGCCAGACCGGTCAGCTTAATTTCTGGATAATTGCGATCACTTAAACTTACCAGAGGTATAACCAGCGGTGAATTCCCCTGTTCCAGCCCGATTCCGTTATAGGGCGGCCCTGAAAAACCTACCTGATAGTAAAGTTTATAGCCGGCCAGGTTACTTTCACAGTTGTGATCCCAGGCCAAGGTTACCTGAGCGGCACCCACCAGGCTCGGGAAAATAAAGCCCGACAGAAAAAAGATAAACTTGCAACTGCGCCTCATAAAGATCACTTCAAGATGGAGGAGGCACAAACCTTGCCGACATCCCGATCTCAGCGAGTTGGCAAAACAGACCAGTCAGAACGGCCGACGGTCCAAAAAAAGCCGGGCAGCTCTCGCAAAGCCAGCCCGGCCTTTTTCCATGATCACCAAACTATCAATTCACCCCGCCGCGTCAGGCAAACTCCGGAACCCGCCTGAAACTTATTTTACGATAACAGACATAGCGCCGAGTCAGGCCGAAAGACAGGAGGCAAAACCGGTAAAGAGCTACACTGAATTTTTCCGCTGACGCACCGAAACCAGTCCCAGCAGACCGGAACCGAGCAGAATAAGAGCTCCGGGAATGGGCACCTGCTGATTGACCCGGGCTTCACCCCAAGTGAAAGTATCGGCGATATCAACCCCGACACCATTCCAGAAACCGGCCCCGCTGACTGAACTCATTCCCGTTACGAAATAACTGATTCCCACCCCCAGACACTCCATTTCCAGAGAGGCCAGCAGAATATTATCCCCTGAAACCGTAGACTGTGATCCCAGATCTCCTCCGCCCAGCGGAGCCCCACCCATAAAGGTTATTGTTCCCGGGACAGTTTCCTGAGCATCAGGTTGGTAGGGCCAGAGAGCGGCATTCGCGCTCTTTGTAATTACGCCGGTCTGGGTTGGATCGTATGTAAAATCAAAACCCATGGTGTATACCGGATCAAGGCTGGAGATATAAATGTCGACGTCAAAGATTCCACCCGGCAGCAGGCTAAGTTCCGTATCCGGCATCACATCTCCATCAAAATCAAACCAGACTGTCCCGCTGGCAGGGATGGCAAACGCCGTTGTTGAAAAACACATCATGAATGCGACAACTACTGTGACTAATAACTTCTTCATAAACCGACCCCCCTTGCTAAATTGATGTTACAAGAATAAAGCAACCCGCCGAAGGTTGCCAAAGTTTAATTACATCGGCGGTGGACATGACGGACAACTCTTATTCCAGTCGGCGTTGAACAGTGCGTAATCAGAATAGAAAATATGGCCATCGCCATCGAGATCACAGGCCGGATTATAGTTGGCGTCACCAAATTTGCTGTTCCACGCCGCATTGAACAATGCATAATCATCATAGAAGACTTTGCCGCTGGCATTAATGTCCCCGACACAAGCGTCATCCCGCACACAGAGATACCCTAACTGACCGGGAATATTGGTTGGTTCATCCACACTGCCATTGAGCTTGACAAAATTGTCAAAGGTTTCGGCCGGGTCATCCGGATGATATTTAAAAAGATCTACATTAATCGGACTGTTGCCGTTGGCAACCCCGGAAAAGACGATCCAGCCGAGCAGGACTTTACCGGAAAGCCCCACAGTGGTTGTACCGGTCAGACGCCCGCCGAACATGGCGACCGTCCCCCCCGTATTATCAATCGCCACCGCCGGGTCAGCGTACTGATCACCCGTGGTTGCCGGGTTGCCGTCACCATCCATCAACCAGCCGTTATTGAAATCCTCATATTTGGAAGCTTCAACCACCTGCAGGACCGACGCGGCAAAAGAGACCTTGACCCCCATGCTTATCAGGCTGTCCGCATCGTTGACATAGATATACATTCTGACCTTGCCGCCTATTTTACGCTGGGCCGTAGAAGGTTCCAGAGTAATGGTTGTCGCAAAAACCAAGGCCGGCAGAAAAACAGTTGCCAGGGATAAAATAAATACGGCTTTTTTAAAAAATCTCCTCACAACACCCCTCCTTCCTGTTTACCGGGCTTTCATAAAAGAGCATCCAGCTTAAGACCTGTAATAATCTCGACTCAGCAAGAGCTTACTGACTTTGAAGTGTCAGTACACAAACTCTAGCTGACGGGTATCGCTTTGTAAATAAGACAATAGTATGAAAAAAAGCTTAATCAATCAGGCAGAAGGAAGCTTTTTTTCACTGTTTTTACAGCCACTTAAAAGATGAATACGTTCAACGGGCGAAACTTGCGGAAAACCCTCCCAGGCAGGCCGCAGCGCAAGGATCCTTGGCCAAAAGCACCAGGTCAGAACCATCGACATCACCATCATTATCAATATCGGAGTCGAAGGTTCGGGTTCTGACGCAGACCGGTGCCGACGATATGGTTTCCAGACCGGCATGATTACGGGCCCGACAATCAAGTAAGAAGGTCGAATCGGAAGTGAGACCGGCGACCGTTACACTGCCCCATTGGGCAAAAGTCCGCCAGACCGGAATGTCGCCCCGACCACCCGATTCATCAAGATAGAAATAGAGACCGGCAGACGAATCATAAAGCCGCAAAACACACTCGGTATCGGAGGCATTGCCATTTGCTGCCGGAGTGACGGTCAACGCGCACGCGGTCACCTCGTCAACCAGACACTCCCCCGGCGGCCGCGCGGCAGTCCAGACCGTAACCAGTGCCGACAGCCCCGTCACATTGCGGGCCCGGGCCGTATCCCGGGCCCGCACCCGATAACCGTAGAGAGTGTCGGGGGCCAGGCCGCCGTCGACAAATTCCACCGAATTCAGCCAACCTGATGAATACCCGTCGGAACGGCAGAATTCATATTCAACCGCATGCAGATCATGGGCTGTGGTCGCCGTCATCTGCAGAGCGCCGTTTGCCAACGCCGCCGGAGCGACGGCAAAAGACATGGGATCAGGGGTCGGTGCCTCGCCATCCCAGGCTATGTCAACCCCCATGTGCCAATCAAAGGAGGGGCCGACAAGCGCATAGGATTCATGATTGTGGCGCACCTTGAAAATGGTGCTGCCGGTGCTTGCCGGGGCCTGCAAACGCCAGACGACGGGTTCGGAAGATGCCCCGCCGCCGGCGATCGAACCAACGGCAAAAACGGGCGGACCGGCGACCAAAGTCCAGCCGGGAGGCAGCAGCGGGGTAAAGCTGTTGTTGTGACAGGCCAGTTCACTGTCATTAATCAGCCAGAATTTGAAACTTCCCTCTTCCCCGGGCTCCAGCACCTCCGGCCAGGCTCCGACCCCGTTGAACGACTGCGGAAAATCAACCTCGACAAAATTTTCTTCGGTGGCCAGAGCAAAACTTTCGCTCGCGCCGCCATGCGAAAATTCTGTATCCCAGGCATAAGCCCGCACCACAACCCCGGTGTATTCAAAATCGGCGGGTATCCGCACCTGATGAACATTGTCGATGGCGTTGAGATCGGCACTTAAGAGATTACCATTTGACTCCTGATAGAGACAGAGGTTGAGATCGCTCAAACTGTAACTCGTAAAGGGGCAGGCCTCCGGATTATAGTCGGCATGGCGATTCCAGACCATGGTCACACGATCGCGACCTTCACCCGGGTCAAGACCGGCATCGCCGGCTACCGCCTCATCGCGCATTTGTCCTTTAAGCAGTCGGTACCAGCCCCCGTCATAAGCACTGTCGACAGGCCGCGCTTGAACCGTCAAGGTTCGAACATCGCTGCGATGGTAACAGGCAGCCCAGGTATTAAGATAGCCCCAGCCACAGGCCGGGCTCCAGCCGTCGCTGTCGTCCTCAAAATCGATGCCGGGACAGTTTTTCTGGGCCGTATTTAGAAGCAGGGCCTTGATCTCAAGTTCATCATAAACCCCGGCCTCCATCAAATCCATAGCCACCCCCAATACCATCGGCGCGGCCATGCTGGTGCCCCATTTATTGACAAAATCAGCCCCACTCTCCCAATCATGGTTACAGGAAAGAATAGCACTTCCCGGAACCGCCAGATCCGGTTTGCGGCGGCCGCCCGCGGTCGGTCCCCGACTGCTGAACAGCGAAACATTATCGTCTTCCCGGGTCGCCGTATTTTTATCATCAATACTGGCCACGGTTATGGCGTTATAGTTACAGGCCGGGCTGCCGAAAAAGAGATTCCCGGGCCCCTCGTTTCCGGCTGAAACCGTGACCACGAGATCGTCAAATGAGGAGACCAGAGCATCCCAGAAACGGCTGAAGTCGGTTTCATCCACAGCCGTTTCGCTGCCGAAACTTAAATTAATGCCGTCGATATCATCAGCAAACCCCTCTCCGGCAACAGACCAAAGTTCCGTTTCAGGTCGCAGCAGGGCCCGGTCAATCAGAGTCATGGCATCGCTGATGTACATGGCGCCGCCGCCGTCACGACAGCGAAACCCGGCCTTAAGCGTGACCGTCCGCTCCGCGCCGTGAGCCATGCCCAGGCTATCTGCATAAGTGCCTGCGGCACCATAGCTGGCCACGATTCCCAGTACATGAGTACCGTGCCCCTGCAGGTCGTCGACCGAACAGACATCATCCCAGTCCTCCCCGGCTGCGGCCGCATCCAGTTGACAGGCAAAAAAATTGCTGCGATAGCTATCGTCGGCCAGCGCCGGATGGGTCAGATCGGCCCCGGTATCGAGCACGGCAGCATCATAGCTGCCGCCGCTGAAACCTTGATTCCAGAGACTGCCGCCGTTTTCCGGAGCGGCGATCAGGAGTGCGGCGGCGGCGTTTTCCAGATCAGCTTTAAGCTTTTCATCTTCGACCAGTCGCCGCACATCCTTAAGCTCAGCCAGTTTTTTCACTGCTTTGCCCGGCACCATGACTATCAGGGCATTGACCGCGGTGAGAGTGGAGATTACCGTGCCGCCGTTTTTCTGAACAACCTTTTTGACCTCCTCCTGACTCGGAGCCAGCACTTTCGCCAGCGCTGCCGCCAGTTCACGGTTAAAGGTCAGAGAAAGAGCCTCATTTTCATGATTAAGTTCCTGAAGCGTCAGCTTCCCGGCCGCAGCCGAAGCCCTTGCCTCCCACTTACCGTTGACGCCATCGACTGCGGTCGTCGGTTCACGAAAACCGGCATAGCTGTCCCAGATCTTTTTAACCTTTTCCGAGATAGCCCGCTTTTCCCCGGCATATTTACCCTTTACCGTTTGCGCCACTCTCTCCTGCGGCTGGTAAGCAAGGTAGACAATTACCGGCATCAGGGTATCATCACGGCTGTTTTCCAGCCGCTGCGCCAAGCCTTTACCGATCACCGGCAGGTTGGCCAATGCCGCCGGCGCCGATAAAACCGGGTTGCCGTCCTCGGCCGTGCGAACCGCCATGCGCGGCCCTGCGACCGGACAGTCCAATGCTGGCTTGAGCGACGCAAAATCGCCGTTGAGCCGCACCCCGGTAACGGCCTGAACTGCAGCCGCAGACACCACCACTCGGCTGATAAAAAGGGACACCAGCAGAAAACTTTTCAGCCGGGCACGCCAGTCCATCATTTTCACCCTCTCATTTCTCCCTCTCGGGGGTTGAACCGGATATCCCCCTGATAATCAGTAAAGTTAACCGCTTTGATCTTGTTGTGTATATAGGACAAATGTATGAAAAAAGGATGCAAAGACTCATACCAGTATGAAAAAAGGATGGAGAACTGATCTCAGGTTCAAGAGTGTACTGTTAAAAGCTTGTCAACAGGTAAAGATTGAACTAATATCAAACCGCTGAACAGCTCGATCAGCGACAAAAATCTACCGGCTGGATGACCGGCAAACAGCATGCTCATGAAACTGGAACTGGATTTACGTTTAACGCCCGAGGAAGCGGCCTCTGAAACCTGTCGGCGGCGCCATCTGGCGCAGGCTTTAGAGATCACTCCCGAGAGGATCACCGAGAGCCGGATTATGCGGCGCACCATTGATGCCCGGCGCTGGCCGGCAACAATCAATCTGCGCCTGCAGGTCAGTTACGACGAGCCCGGCTCAACAAAAAGCACAAAACCTTCAGTTTATCCGGAGGTTACGGGCCGGCCCGAGGTTCATATCATCGGCGCGGGACCGGCCGGTCTCTTTGCCGGACTGCGCTTGATTGAACTGGGTCGGCGGCCGATCATTCTCGAGCGCGGGAAGGAGGTCAAGGCGAGAAAGCAGGATATCGCGGCCATCTACCGGGAGCAGCGGATCAATCCCGATTCCAACTACGGTTTCGGCGAAGGCGGGGCCGGCACCTATTCCGACGGCAAGCTCTTTACCCGTTCGCGCAAGCGGGGCGATGTGCGCAAAATCCTTGAGGTTCTGCATCAGCATGGGGCCCCGGCCGAAATTCTGATTGATGCCCATCCTCACGTCGGCAGCAACCGCCTGCCGGCAGTGATTACCGCCTTGAGAAAAACCATTCTCGCCGCCGGCGGCGAAATTCATTTCGAGACCCGGGTTGAAGACTTTCGGCTTCACGGCAACCGCATTACCCATCTTCAGACCCCAAACGACCTGATCCCGGTAGCCGAGGTCATCCTCGCCACCGGTCATTCGGCCCGGGAAATCTTCAGAATGATGGCGGCTCACAAGCTTCGGCTGGAAGCCAAAGCCTTTGCCATGGGGGTCCGGATCGAGCACCCTCAGACCTTAATTGACCGCCTGCAGTACCACGGTCACGAGCGCGGCCCGTTTCTGCCGGCCGCGGCTTACAGTCTGGCAACCCAGGTACAGGGCCGGGGGGTCTACTCTTTCTGCATGTGTCCCGGCGGTTTTATCGTGCCGGCCGCTACCAGCGACCGGGAGATCGTGGTCAACGGCATGTCTTCCCGGGCCCGGGATTCGAAATATGCCAATGCCGGCATGGTGGTTGAACTGCAGCTTTGTGACCTGCCCCAACCCCTGCACCCCTTGGCCGGCCTTGATTTTCAGGAACAGCTGGAAAGGCTCTGTCAGAAGCAGGGCGGCGGGCGGCAGACGGCCCCGGGCCAGCGTCTGACCGACTTCATCGAAGGCCGACGTTCGTCAAGCCTGCCGGAGACCTCCTATCATCCCGGTCTGGCCGACTCCCGCCTTGAACAATGGCTGCCCGAGATGATCAGCTTCCGGCTGCGCCAGGGCCTTATAGCCTTCAACCGACGCATGCCGGGATTTATAACGGATGAAGCGGTTCTGGTCGGGGTCGAATCCCGCACCTCCTCCCCGGTACGCATTCCCCGCGATCCGGTGCGGCTGCAGCATCCCGAAATCGAAAACCTCTATCCCTGCGGTGAAGGCGCCGGTTATGCCGGGGGCATAATCTCAGCCGCGATTGACGGAGAAAGATGTGCGCAAGGGATCTGCCCGCCGGCGGACCTTTTCCCCGGATAAAGAACACGTATGCGTCAGCCCTTAAACGAGTCACTGGAAAAAAAACCGCAAGTCTGCCGCAGTTGTCCCCGCGGCTGCCCGGTGGATCGGAGCCGGGGAGAGATCGGCTTCTGCCGGGTGGGGGCCGGTCTGCCGACAGCCCATAGAGGTCTCCATTTCGGGGAAGAGCCGCCCCTTTCCGGGAGCCGGGGTTCGGGAACCATTTTTTTTGCCGGCTGCAATCTGCGCTGCGTTTTCTGCCAGAACTACCAGATCAGCCAGGAATTTCAGCCCCAGCCCCCTAAGCACCCGGCCATCCGCAACCTGAGCCCGGAAGAACTCGCCCGGGAGATGCTGCGTCTGCAGGATATCGGGGCCCACAATATCAACCTGGTTTCACCTTCCCATCTGATTTTCGCGCTGGCCGAGGCCATTGAAAAAGCCAAAAAAATAGGCCTGGTGATCCCGGTGGTCTACAACTCCAACGGTTATGACTCGGTCGCGGCTTTGCGCCGGATTCGGGGGCTAGTCGATATCTACCTGCCCGATCTTAAATGTCTGGACAACGCTCTCGGCCGACGCTTTTCCGGGGTTGATGATTATGCCGAGATCGTCCCGGCGGTCTTAAGCGAGATGCTGGCCCAGGTCGGCCATCTGCAGATCAACCCGGACGGGGTCGCCACCCGGGGGCTTTTGGTCCGGCATCTGGTGCTGCCCGGCTCTCTCGATAACAGTAAAGCCTGTCTTGAGCTTTTGGCCGCCATCTCGCCGGAGATTTACGTCAGCATCATGGCCCAATATTCTCCCCAATACAAAGCCCATGCGCTGCCGCCGCTGAATCGCCCCCTGCGCGCAGTCGAATATGAGGCTATCGTCGATTATGCACTGGACCTCGGCCTCGAAAACGCCTATATTCAAGAACTCGAGAGCCAGCAACATTATCTGCCCGACTTCGCCCGGGAGAGTCCGTTTACAATGTGAACCACTCGTTAAACAAACTATGGAGGAAGTCATGCAAAAACCACGACTGAATTTATCAGGCCTGCTGACGGGGCTCGGCATCCTGCTCATAGTGAGCGGCTGCAGCATGAGCCAATCGGGAAGAGTCTACAGCCAGTCTCAGGCACAGAGAGCCTTGAGCGTCTACTACGGCACCATTATCGAACTGAAAGATGTGACTATCGAAGGGGGCAATAGCGGGGCGGGCACGGTCATCGGCGGGGTCGCCGGCGGGGTTGCCGGCAGCACTATCGGGCGCGGCCGCGGCAGCGCCCTGGCCACCGTGGCCGGAGCCTTGGTCGGCGCCGCCGCCGGCACGGTCATGGAAAAAGAGTCAGGCACCAAAGCCGCTCTTGAATTTACCATCGAGCTCGACGACGGCCGTTTAATGGCGGTGGTGCAGGAAAATGACGGCGACTATCGCGTAGGCGACCGGGTACGTTTGCTCGAAAGCGATAGAGGAACCTGGCGGGTCCGACAATAAATCAACAGATAACAGTAAACTATAGCCAGATCACCCTCTGCCCTATGAGGAGCAAACCATGCACCACGACCCCAAGCCCGATAACCTTGTTCAGCTCCTGGAAAATGCGGCCTCCAGATTCGGCGCCAACCGGCTTTTCGGCAAGATCAAGCAAAATCTTGCCCTTGATTGGACCACTTATTCTGAGTTCAAACAGCGGGTCGATAACCTGCGCGGGGCTCTGGCCGGCTTAGGAGTCGGCCCCGGTGATTTTGTCGGCGTCATCGCCGGCAATCGTCAGGAGTGGGCGGTCTGCGCCTTTGCGACTTACGGGCTTAAGGCCGGCTTTGTCTCAATGTATGAAAAAGAGCTGCCTCAAACCTGGCAATACATTCTCCAAGACAGCGGCATCAAGGTTCTTTTTGTCGCCAACCCGATTATTTATGAGGCCGTCAAAGGCTTTCTCAACACCATCGCCAGCCTTGAAGCCATCTACATCTTTGACGATGACGGCAGCAACAGCCTGCAGGCTCTGGAAAAAAAGGGGGCCCATACAGCTCCGGTCGCCCCGCTGATCCCGACGGCCCAGGAGATTGCGGCCTTGATCTACACCTCGGGCACCACCGGTGAACCCAAAGGGGTACTCCTCTCCCACGGCAATCTGACCAGCAATGCCGCGGCCGGCTACGCCCTGTTTCGCGAAGCTTTTAATGAAAAAACTACGGCCCTGTCGCTGCTGCCCTGGGCCCACTCCTATGGCCAGGTAGCCGAACTTTACAACTGGCTGCAGTTCGGCGGCAACCTCGTCTTTATGCGCTCGGTCGACACTTTGGCTGAAGATCTGCAAATTGCGGCGCCAAGCTTTCTCCTGGCCGTGCCCCGGGTTTTTAACAAGATCTACAGCGGCATTCACCAGAAGGTACGGGAGCGTGGCGGTCTCGCGGAAAAATTATTTTTAATGGGTCTGCGAGCGGCGCGGCGGCGCCGGGAACTGGCAATGCAAGGAAAAAGTGAGTTCCTGAACGAGCTTAAATACCAGCTCGCCCAAAAAGTGGTTTTCGCCAAAATTCTGAAAAAATTCGGCGGCCGCCTGGAAAACGCCCTGACCGCCTCGGCGACCATGAACATCGAAGTCGCCAACTTCTTTATTGACCTTGGCATCGCCACCTACGACGCCTACGGCATGACCGAAACCTCGCCGGCTATCACCATGAACTCCCCGAAAGCCTGGAAACTGGGCAGCGTCGGCCGCCCTATCCAGGATGTGACCGTCACCATTGATCGCACCCTGACCGGCAGCGCCAGCCGCGACGGCGAAATCATCGTCCACGGCCCCAACGTCATGCAGGGCTACCACAACAAACCCGAGGCCACTGCCGCCATCATGACTGATGACGGCGGCATTCATACCGGCGACCGGGGCTATCTCGACGACGACGGCTTTCTCTTTATCACCGGCCGCATCAAGGAGCAGTACAAGCTGGAAAACGGCAAATATGTCTTTCCCGCCGGAATCGAAG
>JAFGVI010000045.1 GCA_016938065.1 Deltaproteobacteria bacterium
CCCGACCGTTGCGGGAACTTCGATTTTCGGCAGTAAATTTTTGTTTTTCAGACATCCTAAACATCCCCAACCTCCAGGGCTTCAGCAACCAGTTCGACCACATCCTTAACTTTGACATCATTTTCCCGATTATGAAATTTCAACCCGTCCTCAAACATCACCATACAGAAGGGACAGGCCGTAACCGCAATTTCGGGATCTTTTTCGAGGGCCTGCGCCACTCGGTTATCATTGATTTTAGTACCCAGAGTTTCTTCCATCCACATCCGGCCGCCCCCGGCTCCGCAACAGAAACCGCGCTTGTGATGACGCTCCATCTCGACCAGTTCAAGCCCGGGAACCTCGTTTAAAACAGCCCGAGGCTGAGCGTAAACGTCATTGTAACGTCCCAGATAACAGGAGTCGTGATAGACCGCTTTCGCGGCCAGGGGATGCTTTAATTTCAGACGCCCGTCAGCCAGAAGCTGTGCTATAAACTCGGTATGATGCATGACATTATAGTTGCCGCCCAGCTGCTGGTAGTCCTTTTTCAAGGTATTGTAACCGTGAGGACACATGACAACTATGTTTTTAACGCCGTAAGCATTCATGGTTTCGATATTTTCCTGCGCCAGGGTCTGATAAAGATATTCGTTACCCAGCTTACGGGCGGAATCACCGCAGCACTTCTCCTCTTTACCGAGAATTGAGAAGGTGACCCCGGCCGCTTTGAGAACCTTGACCAGCGACTTTGAAACTTTTTTGTAACGGTCATCAAAAGAGCCCGAACAGCCGACCCAGAGGAGAACTTCGACATCGCTGTTTTCAGCCATAGTCGTAATCCCCAGATCCTTGGCCCAGTTACCCCGATCGGCCCATCCTAACCCCCAGGGGTTGCTGTTATTTTCAAAATTTTTGAAAACCAGCTGCACTTCCGAGGGAAAGCTGCTCTCCATCAGAACAAGATTCCGTCGCAGATCAACTATTTTATCAACATGCTCGACATACATCGGGCAGACTTCCATGCAGGCCCGACAGGTGGTGCAGGACCAGATCTCATCCTCGGTCAGGTAACCACCGAACATCGGTTTTTCTTCATCCGGAAGTCCCCAGGTGATATCTTCCCCTGCGGCTTTGCACTTGGCGATGGCCGCACTCTTATCGTAAAGGCATTGCCGGATATCCTGAACCATCTTTTTCGGAGTCAAAGGCTTCTCGGTCAGATAAGCCGGACAGTTGTCCTGGCAGCGACCGCAGCGAATACAGGCATCGGAATCCATCAGCTGCTTCCATGTAAACTGATGGACATGGGCAACCCCGAAGGTTTCCGAATTCTCGATATCGAGCAGACTGACCACCCCTTTGGGGCTGGTCGAACGATAGTAGTTGTTGAGAACCCCCGAGATTACATGGAAAAGTTTGGTATAAGGCATCGTCCCGATCAGCAGAAGGATGGCATAAAAATGGAGCCGCCAGACCCAGCGTATCGCCTGCGCGTCAACGGCGGTACTGAATGGAGACAAAACAAAACTGATAAGGGAACCAATCGGAGCAAACCAGGTACCGCCGGGAGTTGTCACGGCCAAGCGTAAACCTTCAACCACAAAACCGCTGACAAAAATAAAGAGAAGCCACAGCAATAGCAGCCCGTCTTCATTGCCGCGTTCATCCAGACGAGCCGGCTCCAGTCCATAACGACGATAGATTGCCATCAGCAGGCCGACCAGTGCCATACCGCCGACCACATCCAGAAACAGCGAGAAACCGCCGGCGGCAGCCGGGCTCAGGGTCGCAATATGCAGTTGCGCAAAAACAACAAACACAAAGGGGATAAAAAAACCAAAGAAAAGAAAGAGGTGCATATAACCGGGCCAGGTCTCTTCCAGAATGCGATCATGCCCGACCACCGATGCAAACATTGCGGCAAAGCGTTTTCCGGCATCCCCACTCCGGGTTTCGGGTTCGCCGACCCGCCAGCGCGCGATTTTCTGGAAACTTCCAAAGATCAGAAGCGCCAAACTTAAACCGATGACCAATACATCAAGTGAATTCAGCATAACCTTTCATTCCCCTACCCCGGCCCAGACCGGAAACCTGACGAGTGCACAAATGTTGCCGTGGGCGTCCAGAGCAGCAAGCCTGACCAATCGCGGCAACACTCAACAATAAACTATAAAAACAACTATTTATGAATAAAAACCATTTAAGCCGAGAGCTCAGTAAGCAATCAGAAAAAATGAATGACCGCTCACCTTGAGCGGAATCGCGGAGCTTGTTAACATAAGCACGAAAGCTTTGTCAAGTTACAAACTGTATACTTCATACGAAAAAAGCAAACTTTCACAAACATGATGGACAAATATAAATGTATGTAAAATATCTTTTTATTTAAAATTTTTAATTTTTGTACATCGGGAAAGAGCAAGTGCAAATTTCACACCAATAACAAGTATGACAAGAAAACAGATTGCAAATATGCCGCTGATTTCTGCACTCAACAAACTTCCTCTATCACACCAGGCCATCATATCGATGAATTAATGCAGATCAAAAATTTTTCAGAGCGACAATCACTACAACCTGGCATACACTCGCTTTCGCGGAGGCGAACGACTAGAAAAATTGACCTCTTTGCGTTATTTTTAACCGGAGCTTGCGCAACGGATAAATCGGTTAAAGAATTACACTCAGGCAAAAAAAAGGCAGGCCTTTGGCCTGCCTTTTTTTGGGCAATTTTAAACTCAGTAAACGCCTTTACTGTTGAAAAACGGGCCATATTTGCGATCAACGCCTTTGATGTGACCAATCAGCCAATCTTTTAGGAACTCAAGTAGATCAAGGGAGAGGGTGGCTTCGCCGGCCTTGAATTTTTTCTGAAAATCAACCACGGTCGCAACCAGCTCGCGATGAATGCGAACGTGACTGTCATAATCAGGATATTTATGTTGCACCATAAGCTTTTCTTCAGCCGCAAAATGAGTTGCCGTATAAGACACCAGCTCATCAAGAACCTTATCGATTACGTCATTGCCCCGGCCGCTCTTCATCGCCTTATAGAGCTCATTAACCAGATCAACCAGCCGATGGTGCTGATTATCAAACTCCGTGACGCCGTTGACGAAACTTGAGGTCCAGGGCATCAGGTCGTTAACCTGTGCGGATGAGGGCTGTGACTTTGAAGATGAAGCCGTAACCTGAGTGTCGAGCTTGAAACGCAGAACAATCCGTTTGAGCCGTTCACCCAGCCCCCCCAGATCACCGGCACTGTTGTTGACCTGCGCACTACTCTCGGTAAGTTCACCGGCAATCACACTTACTTCGGCGATATCGGCGGAGATCTCACCGGCAACAGTTGAACTCTGGGAGATATTTTCATTGATTTCAGCTATCCCGTGGGAGGCCTGAGCAACACTGCCGGCAATTTCCCGGGTTGTTGCAGTCTGCTCTTCAATCGCGGCGGCGACCGTTGTAATCAACTCACTGACTTCTTCAATAACCGAGGTAACTTCCCTGATCTCCGCCACCGTCTCCCCGGTTGAACCCTGAATCTCCTCGATAATGCGCCGAATGTCCTGGGTCGCTTCAGCAGTCTGCCGGGCCAGCTCCTTGATCTCATTGGCAACCACGGCAAAACCCTTGCCGGCATCACCGGCTCGGGCCGCTTCAATCGTAGCATTCAAAGCCAACAGGTTGGTCTGTTCCGAAATCTCATTAATGACCGCAGTAACTTTGCCGACTTCCTGGGCCGCCCGTCCGAGCTCATTAATTTTTTCCGAAGCCTGACGGGTACGCTCCACTGCGGCCAGGCTGAAGGCCCGGGTTTTTTCAGTGCTTTGCGCAATCTCACCCACCGTCGAGGTCATCTCTTCGGCGGCGGCCGCCACCATATTGACATTTTCCGCCGTCGTTTCGGAAGCGTTGGCAACCGAATTCATGTTAACGCTCATCTCTTCAGCCGCCGCGGCCACGGTATTGCTCTTGTTTGAGGCATTGCCGGCCGCATCACCCAGGCGTTCGGAAACCGCTGCCAGCTCAGCCGAAGATAGAGTCAGAGATTCAACCCCATTGTAAATATCACCGGCAATCTCGGTCAGTCCCTGTTTGACCTCACCCATGGCGGCCAGCATACTCCCCGGCCGGGCGTTGACAGGGATGGCAACCCGCAGATCGCCAGCGGCAATTTTTTTCAGCATCTCATTCATATCTTCAGGCTCGCCGCCCATAATCCGGGCAAAAGCGGAACGGACCCAGAAGATCACCACAAAACCCACCAGGATGCCAAGCAGGGCCACCACCATCACGATAAGATTAACCTGAGCCGCTTTAGCTTCAGCCGCCTCCGCCGCCCGCTTTTCAATGCTGGACAGCACCTTTTCCAGCTCGTGAAAATTCTGCAAAACCTCTTCCAGAGCCGGCCTCGTGTTCATGTTATAATCATCCTTGGCACCTTCAAGGTCTTCCGCTTCACGCAAATTGAGATTGATGTCTTTTATAGTTTCATGCAACCGATGATGCGGCTCCTCAAACTTTTTCAGAATCGGGGCCAGCTCCGGATAACGCTGCTCCAGCACTTTACGTTCGGGACCATAAAGCCATTTTCCGAAACCGCACTTATGATCATCCAACTCCACATCAACCAGCAGTCCCGGCGTATAGTCGCGCAAAAGTGTCTGTTCCACTTTCTCGGCCCATTTGTGGTGGGCTATCTCCATCTTCTGCAAATCGACTATCGTTCCCACCGAAAATACGGCCTCTTCAGACTTATCTTTTATGGAACTGATGCCAAAGTAGGAAACCAGCCCCAACCCCACAAGCAGTGCGCCGATGGTAACAAAACCCATAAAAATCTGCCGACTGAGTTTCAAACGCATGTCAAATCCTCCTCAAAAACCTACAAATTACCGAAACAAAATATAATTTTCAAAATAAGAGAGCCATGACCGGGCTCTCAGACTGAAAAATCTACAGAGCAGAAACAGCAGAATTCTGCTACATGGATCACTTATCATATCAGTTGACTAATTTCCAGTCATAAAAAGTTCAAAAAAACACAACCTTCGCAAAAAGATTACTGAAACCGGATCATTTGAAGTTGACAAGAGACCCTTAATCAGTTAAAGGGGCCAAGGATTTTTCAGCTTTTTTTTACCAATGGTTCGACAGTTAACGTTAAGTGGTGAAAAATAAAGTTGACGGATTAAAAATTAGCGCGGGTGCTCCCGCAGACAAACAACTTCAACCACCTACACACTCTAGGGAGAGACAACCATGAAGACACCGCTCTGGCAACCCTCCGCCGAACGTATCAAAAACTCAAATCTGAGCTGTCTGATGGCTCAGCTGAAAGAGAAAAAAGGCCTGGCCTTTACAACCTACGACGAGCTCTACAAGTGGTCGGTCGAAGAGCGCGCGGATTTCTGGGAAAGCGTCTGGGAGTATGGCGGCATTATTGCCAGCACCACTTATGATGAAGTGCTGGTTGACGGCGACAAAATGCCGGGCGCCAAATGGTTTACCGGGGCCCGCCTCAACTTTGCCGAAAATCTTCTGCGTTTTCGCGACGAACGCGAAGCACTGGTCTTCAAAGGCGAAGATCAGCCGGCCACCCGCATCAGCTATGCCGAACTTTACGACCAGGTCGCCCGCCTCGCTGCAGCTTTACGCGAAGCCGGGGTCCAGTGCGGCGACCGGGTCGCCGGTTTTGTCCCCAATATGACCGAAACCGTTGTTGCCATGCTGGCCGCCAGCAGTATCGGAGCCATCTGGTCCTCCTGCTCACCCGATTTCGGCATCAAGGGGGTACTCGACCGTTTCGGCCAGATTGAGCCCAAAATTCTCTTTACCGCCAACGGCTACTCCTATAACGGCAAAAAATTCAGCTCCCTGGAAAAAATCAGCGAAATCTTAGGTTCGCTGCCCTCCATCGAAAAAGTTATTGTCATCCCCTATACTGAAGCCAGAGCCGACATCTCGGCCATCGGCCATGCGGTGCACTACCAGGATTTTATCAAAAAAGAGGACAATCTCAAGATAGAATTTGAGCAGCTTCCTTTTGACCACCCTCTCTATATCATGTACTCTTCCGGAACTACCGGAACCCCGAAATGTATCGTCCATGGGGCCGGCGGCACCCTGATTCAGCATCTCAAAGAGCACATCTTTCATGTTGATCTCAAACGTGAAGACCGTATCTACTATTTCACCACCTGCGGCTGGATGATGTGGAACTGGCTGGTCAGTGCCCTGGCGGTCGGAGCCACTACCATTCTTTTTGACGGCTCCCCGTTTTACCCTGACGGCGGCGCCACCTTCAAACTGGCAGAGGAGGAAAAGATTTCAGTCTACGGTACCAGCGCCAAATTTCTAGCCGCGGTTCAGCAGACCGGCCTGAAACCGGGTAGCGCCTTTGACCTGAGCGCCCTCCGCGCTATCTGTTCGACCGGTTCTCCCCTGTCAGCCGAGAGTTTTGAGTATGTCTATCGCGACATCAAAAAAGATGTCAACCTCGCCTCGATCTCGGGCGGCACCGACATCATCTCCTGCTTTGCTCTCGGCAACCCGATCCTGCCGGTCTATATCGAAGAGCTGCAGTGCCGCGGCTTAGGCATGAAGGTTGAAGCCTTTGACGATTTCGGTCAGCCGGTCTACGGCGAAAAAGGTGAGCTCGTCTGTACCGCCGCCTTTCCCTCGATGCCGATCTACTTCTGGAACGATCCTGACAATCAGAAATATCATGATGCCTATTTCGACCGCTATAAAAACATCTGGTGCCACGGTGACTACGTCATGATCACCGACACCAACGGTGTCATCATTTATGGCCGTTCGGATGCTACCCTGAACCCCGGCGGCGTGCGCATCGGCACGGCCGAAATCTACCGGCAGGTGGAAACCATCCCCGGCATTAAAGACAGTGTAGTTATCGGCCAGGACTGGGAAGAGAGCGACGTCCGCGTTATTCTGTTTGTCGTTATGGCTGATGGGGTTGCATTAACCCCTGAATTTGAAAAAGAGATCAAAAACACCATCCGTAAAAACACAACCCCGCGCCATGTGCCGGCCAAAATCATTCCGGTTGCCGATATTCCTTATACGATCAGCGGCAAAAAAGTTGAACTTGCGGTCAAACGCATGGTTCACAATCTGCCGATTACCAACCGCGATGCCCTGGCCAACCCGGAAGCCCTGGAAAACTTCAAAAATATTGAAGCCCTGAAAAGTTAAGACTGAAAGTTAAGCCACGACATAAAAAAAGCCCCGCCGTCAGCGGGGCTTTTTTTATAAATGCTTGTTCTTTAAAAATCTTCACTCATCGGCAAAGCCTTCACCCGGCGAACCGTCCTTTTCGACGCTTCTCCTCTGCAACCCTGCCCGGGCGTCACCGCTGCACCTCTTTTACCGACAACCAGAACCTGCAAACCCTCCAGCATCTCAACAATATGCTCAGTCTGATGGCGCAAATCGTTAATTGCGGCCGAAGACTCTTCTGAATTGGCCGCCAGTTCCTGGGTTACAGACTCCATCTCGGTAGCCGATGAATTGACCTGTTTGAGCCCTTCCGTCTGTTTCACCGAAGCCGCCGCGACTTCGGCAATCAAAGCTCTCACCTTACTGGTAACTTCGCTGATATGGGTAAATGACTCTTCGACCTTACGCGAAAGCTCAACCCCTAAAGCCGAACGCTCCACCGCCCGACCGATCAGTTCAGCTGTATTTTTCGCAGCTTCGGCACTGCGATGAGCCAGCATTCTAACCTCATTAGCGACCACGGCAAAACCAGCCCCGGCCTCACCGGCGCGGGCCGCTTCAACTGCGGCATTGAGAGATAAAAGATTGGTCTGAAAAGCAATTTCATCAATCGTTTTGATGATTTTAGCAGTCTCATTCGAGGCCGCGCTGATCTCTTGCGCCGCGGTGATCATCTCCTTGACCATGGTCGCCCCGCCATGCACCGCAGTATCGGTTTCGACTGCCAGCTTTTCCGCAGTACCGGTGTTTTTTTCATTTAATTCAGTCATATGACCGATCTCCTGCAACAGAGCCGAAGTCTCCTCCAGAGCTGCCGCCTGGCGCGAGGCCCCTTCAGCCAACTGATCACTGCCGCTGGAAACCTCTTCGGAAGCTACCGCCACCTGGTCGGCGGCATGATAAATATTACCGGTAAACTTCTGAATCCGCGAGGTAATATTGGTGGCCATACCATAAGAGAGGAGAATCCCGACCGACAGTCCGACCGCGACCAGAGCCAACAGTAAATAGATAAACTGGCTGACCGAGTTATCGATGTCGACATAACGCGCCGCCACAGCCGCATCGACATCATCAAGATAGATACCGGTACCCACAACCCAGCCCCAAGGCTTATACAGCTGAACGAAGGAAAGTTTCTCCACGGGCTCGTCTTTGCCCGGCTTGGGCCAGTAGTAATCGACGAAACCCTCGCCACTCTCCTTGCAGACCCGGGCAAACTCGGCAAAGAGATATTTTCCTTTCGGATCTTTGAGATCTTTGAGATTCTTGCCGTCAAGCGCCGGTTTAATCGGATGCGTGACAATCACACAATCAAGATCATTAACCCAGAAATAACCGCTGCGGTCATTCTCATAGCGAATCTGATCGATCAGCATCTTGACTTTGAGCTGTTCACCCTCAACATACATCTCGCGTCCACTGTCGAGGGAAGCGATCATGGTGAGCAGGGTCTGGGTTACCGCTTTAAGCTTGCGGCCCCTCTCATCAATCATGGTCTGGCGGTAATTATTAAGAATCTCATCGCGCATCTCGTAGGTTTTATAGATCGACAGAGAACTTACGCACAACGCTGTCAGACTCCCCAATAAAATAGCCAGCAAGATTATTTTAGCTTTGATTCCCATCGAAAAACCCTCCTCGACAAATTAGTACCCCCGGACATGAAATATCGTTCTCTTATAGCACAACGATCCGGCCATCGACAACAAAACATTGGCCTGCAGTAAAAACCAGGGGATTTATTTCAACCTCGGAGATTGCCGGATAATCGTGTAGAAGTGCCTGTAAACCTGCCATGACCCGATTCAACTGCGAAAGATCTATACCAGCCCGGCCCCGCGCCCCCTTAAGAATCCGGGCACCGCGTAAACGGGCGGCCATGGCAGAGACGATTTCACAGCGCAAAGGGCCCGGCACTATTTGAAAATCCTGCAGAATTTCAGCATAGACCCCGCCCAGACCGACCAGAAAAATATCTCCGAATGAAGCGTCCCGCCGAGCTCCGACAATCATTTCCAGGGTTGTATCAACCTCTTTCTGGACCAGAACACCGCAAAAACCGGCATCACCGGAAAAACGCTGGAAAAGCAAAGCACCGACATCCTCAAAAGCCCGGCGGCTGCTGATCCCGGTCAGTACGCCACCGACATCACTTTTATGGCTGAGACCGGCAACTACGGCCTTTAAAACCAGAGGATAGCCTAATTCTTCACCTACATCGAGCAATTCATGCGGATGCCGGGCCAGAGCAAAAGGCGCAAGCGGCATACCATACTCCTGCAAGAGCGTCAGAGACTGATCGGCAAACAAGGTTTTGTCACGCCGCGATGCATCTTCAATCCATTCATTAAAAAGCGACCGGTCACCAGGTTTAGGAACTGCCGGCAATGGGGTGTCGGCCACCTGGGCTGCCGCAAGAAAGCGGCTGCGCTGCCGGGAAACCGCCAGAGCCTCGATCGCCAGCCCCGGCTCACTGAAGATCGGAACGGCAACCTTTTCCATTATCTGGGCAAGCGCATTGACACTGGAAAAAAGCACCACTGTTACCGGCTTGCCATGCTGCTCAATCAGAGTACCGACCTTCTGTACCAGTCTCATGGTGGCATCAAGTTCACTGTCCGCCTGAAAAACATGATTCAGCAAAACGCCATCGACATCATCACGAGCCAAGGCCATCTCCAGAATAGTGACATAGTAGTCGATATTAAAGATATCGCCCAGATCAATCGGATTGGTCAATTTAATCACCGAGGCCCGAAATTGACGGGAAATCTGCTCGACAAAAGCATCACTTAAAGGCGGCAGCGTAAAGCCGTTCGCCGCAGCGGCGTCCGCCGCAACCACCGCATGACCTCCGGAACGTGAGATCACCATCAGATTGTCACCCTGCATGGCCGGCAGCGAAAAAGCTTTGGCGTAATTGATAAACTGAGCAAAAGAACGGACTCTGAAGACCCCGCCCTGCTGACAGGCGGCATCAACCACTTGGTCATCGACCGCCAGGGCGGCGGTATGCGACTGGGCAATCACCTGGCTCTGCGGCGAGGTATTTGATTTATGTAAGATAACCGGTTTTTTACAGTTTTTGAGGGCCGCCATGAAAGCCTGTCCCTTGTCCATACTCTCAAGGTAAAGACCTATCACTTTGGTCTCTTTATCCCCGGCCAGGAACTTGAGATAGTCGACCTCGTCCAGATTACTCTTGTTGCCCATGCTGATAATTTTGGCGACCCCTAAATTTTCCCGACAGCCAAGACCGATATAGGTCAAGGCGAGACCACCGCTCTGAGAAATCACCGATAAACCGCCGGGCCGTATCTCCTCCGGGGAAAGCCGCATAAACGGCAGACAGAGACCATTGTGACGATTGATGATGCTGATACCGTTCGGCCCGACAAAACTGACCTTATGCCTGGCTGCCAGGATTTTGATCTCCTCTTCCAGAGCGCGGCCGGCTGCCGAAAACTCGCTGAAACCGCCACTTTCAATTACCATATGCCGGATATTCTTAGCGATACAGGCCCGCATCAGGGAAGGAACCGTAGCTGCCGGGGTCAAAATGACCGCCAGATCAATAGCGTCCGGCAGCGCCGCCATCTCGGTGTGAATGGGATAGCCGAGAAACTGCCCACCTTCCTTACCGAGAAGATAGAGATCCCCCTGCCAGCCGAAGCCTGACAGATTGGCAACGATATTCTGAGCCAGATTATGAGGCTGCTCGGAAACCCCGATAACCAGGATTGATGCCGGATTAAATATTTTTTCCATATTTGCAATTTTCCTTTTTTTTTAAATCAGCCCCCATCTTCCTGCACCATTTCCAGTTCTTCCCAGCGGGCATAGAGTTTCTGCAATTCGTTATCGATCTCTGCAAGGCGGTTTTTAGCTTTAGGGACAGCCCCGGCGTCACCCTGATAAAAAGCGGGATCAGCCATATCTTGATAGAGCTGCTGCTGCTCTTTTTCCAGAAGTTCAAGGTTTGCCGGCAGAGAGTCGAGTTCGGCTTTCTCTTTAAAGGTCAGCTTTCTAGGTTTCTGTGAACGCGGCTTCTCCTTTTTCCGATTACTGTTTTTCAACTCCAACTCCGGCAACGGCCCGGCAGCCGGACGCTGCATGAGCCAGTCATCATAACCGCCGGCATACTCCTGCACCTCTCCGTTTTCTGCAAAAACCAGGGTGCTGGTGACCACGTTGTTGATGAACTCACGGTCGTGACTGACCAATAACAGGGTGCCCTGATAATCGGCGAGCAGTTTCTCCAGGAGCTCCAACGTCTCCAGATCAAGGTCGTTAGTCGGCTCGTCCAGCACCAGGATATTGGCGGGCCGGGCAAAAAGTCGAGCCAGGAGTAGACGGTTGCGCTCGCCGCCGGAAAGGATTCTGACCGGTGAATGAGCCCGCTCCGGAGTAAAAAGGAAATCTTTCAGATAACCAATCAGATGCCGCCGCCGACCATTGATCTCCAACGTATCATTACCATCTCCCAGATTTTCGAAGACGGTTCGGTTTTCGTCGAGCTGCTCCCGCTGCTGATCAAAATAGAGAGGCTCAAGATTACTGCCCAACCGCACTGTACCCGCCGTCGGCTTAAGCTCACCGAGCAGGATTTTAAGCAAGGTGGTTTTACCGGAACCGTTGGGACCGATGATACCGACCTTATCACCTTTCAATATAGTTGTTGTCAGGTTAGCGATAACCGGTTTGCCGTCGTAAGCAAAGGAGACCTCTTTGCAGACCGCAACCAGTTTACCCGAAATTCCGGCCTTACTGATCTCCATCTTTACCTGACCGATTTTTTCGCGACGCTCAAGCCGTTGACTGCGCATTTTCAACAGATCACGCACCCGCCCTTCGTTGCGGGTACGCCGGGCTTTTATGCCCTTGCGGATCCACTCCTCTTCACGCGCCAGTTTCTGGTCAAAACGTTCATTCTGATGCGTCTGCGCATTGAGCATCTCCTCTTTGCGACGCAGATAATTACTGTAGTCACCCGGCCAGCTGACGGCTCGGCCACCGTCCAGATCGATAATCCGGGTCGCCAGTTTCTTTAAAAATTCACGGTCATGCGTAACAAACAAAAGCGTCAGCGAGCTGCCCAGAAAAAACTCTTCCAGCCAGACAATCGCATCGATGTCAAGATGATTTGTCGGTTCATCCAAAAGCAGCAGATGCGGCTCAGTGACCAGGGCCCGGGCCAGCATAACGCGCCGCTTCAAGCCCCCGGAAAGGGTCGCAAAAGGATGTTCGCTGTCGAGTTTCAATTGACTCATGACCAGATCGACCCGTCGCTGAACCTGCCAGGCCCCGGCGATTTCGATCTCTTTTTCAATCTCAGCTAACTCCTCCAGCGCCACATCGTCTACTTTATCGGCGACATTAAGGGTTGCCATATGATAACGGGCCAGCAATTGCAGTAAACCGCCCAAACCACCGACCACGACATCGTAAACCGTACCCTCTAAAAAACCGGGAACCTCCTGACTGAGGCGGGCAACCCGCAAGCCGCGGCCAGTGAGAATGCGTCCGCTGTCCGGCTGCAGCTCACCGGCAAAGAGCTTCATCAATGTGGACTTGCCGACTCCGTTACGACCAACCAGGCAGACCCGTTCCCCATTTTCGATCTCAAGATTTACGCTGTCAAGCAGAAGGGCCCCGCCAAAGCCGAGTGAGACATTCTGCAGAGTAACCAATGCCATCAGTTAAAGATCCCGATCAACAAATTGAACCAAGTTAAAAACATTTATTAAAACAACCGTAAAAACGGTTGCCCTTGACTTTCCAAAAACAAGCATATATATATTATTACAAATCTGAAACAGAGTCCGGAGTAAATCAAGTAAGGTTACTTGTTTATCCTTTTCCAGGGCTTTAACGGCGACTGACCGGGAGGTAAACCATCTGATGAATAAAATTTGCGATCAATGCGGAATCACAATTGAGATTGGTGAAGAACAGCAGAGCAACAGTCGCACCCTGTGCGAAGACTGCTACATGGATGTCCTTTCTCCGACCCGAACCTGCGATCCCTGGGCGGTACATCATGCCAAATCCTGCAGCACCGACCAGGCCTCGCTGACCGCCACCCAGAATGATCTGCTTTCGATTCTCACTGAAACCGGCGGGATTAACCTGGCTGGACTCGCAGACCGTCTGCAGATTACCGAAAAAGAGACCGAACGAAACCTGGCCGCCCTGCGCCATATGGAAAAAATCAAAGCCCGCCCTGAAAACGGCGAAAAGATCTACTGCCTCTGGTCCTATAAAAGATAAGGTAAATGCAGAACGCGCAACCGACAAGAGTGTTTGCATCGGTTGCGCGTTTACTCCTTGATTCACAATTCATCATTCGGAATTCATCATTCAGAATTCCAGACCCCTCTACCACTCAAGAACGGCCGCGGCCCAAGTCAAACCACCGCCGAAAACCGTCATCAGCACCACATCACCCGGCACGAGAAAATTGCTGCGTACAGCTTCATTAAGGGCTACCGGAATAGTCCCGGCCGAGCTGTTGCCATAACGATCGATATTGACAAAGACCTTGTCCATCGGCTTTTTAAACTGCTTGGCCAGCATCTCGATAATCCGCATATTAGCCTGATGCGGAATGATTTTGGTCACCTGATCAACCGTGTAACCGGCTTTCTCCAGCGCCTGATTTGATACATCAACCATATTTCTGATGGCATGTTTGAAAATTTCGCGGCCCTGCATCTTGATATAGTTATCATCAATATTAAAATCCTTGGTCACCGGAGTCGCAGAGCCCAGTCCCTCAATATAGAGCAGGCGCCCGAGATTGCCATCGGAACCGGTAGCCACCGCCTTCAGTTTAGATCCATAATTTTCCCGGCAACCGACCACGGCGGCCCCGACGGCATCGCCGAAAAGAACGGCGGTGGTACGATCCTCCCAGTCGAGATGGTGACTGACAATCTCGCCCCCGATCACCAGAATATGCATCTCCGGATCACATTTAAGATACTTCTCGGCAATTGAAAGCCCGTAGATAAAACCGGAACAGGCGGCACAGACATCCATGCCCGTGGCTTTGGTCGCGCCCAGGAGAGCTTGAACCGAACAGGCTCCAGCCGGCATCAGATGATCCGGAGTCATGGTCCCGCAGATAATAAGATCGAGTTCCGCCGCCTCAACCCCGGCGGCAGCCAGGGCCTGCAATGCTGCCGGCACCGCAAAATCGGAAAATTTTTCTCCGGGACGAACAATATGTCGCGATTTGATCCCGGTGCGCTGCACAATCCACTCATCACTGGTATCCATAATCTTTTCAAGATCAAAATTTGTCACCACATTGTCGGGAGCGGCTGAACCCGTACCCAGAATCACAATATCCTTCATTTTAAAATTCCTTTTCTTCTTGAAAATCTCGATATATCTTCACAAAACTCAACAAAACTGTTTGCCAACTTCCTTAAAAATCGGCAGTGAACGCTCGATGGTTGCGTCATCAACGCAGTAAGCGAGACGAAAAAAACCGGGGCCGCTGAAACCGCTGCCGGGCACCGCCAGAATCCGCTGTTTTTGCAGCTCCCGGACAAAGGCGACATCATCGGCCAGCGGGCTTTGCGGAAAAAGATAGAAAGCCCCTTGCGGTTTGCTTACCTGAAAACCAGCCTCGAGCAGCCCCTGATAGAGACGATCACGTTTGCGCTGATAGATTGAGACATCAACGGTCACCCCCTGCAAACGGGCCACCAGCCGCTGCATGATCCCCGGGGCGTTGACAAAACCCAGCACCCGGTTGGCAAAGACAAAGCCATTGGTCAACGGGGTAAAATCATCGGCCTCAGGGTGCAGTGCCAGAAAACCGATACGCTCACCCGCCAGAGAGAGCTCCTTGGAGTAGGAGTTGGCAATCACACTATTGCGATAGGCCGGAAAAATCGGGGGCACGGCGAGACCGTCATAAACCAGCTTGCGATAGGGTTCATCGGAAATCAGATAGATGACCCGACCAATCTCGGCCGATTTTCGGTCCAGGAGCCGACCCAGATCAGCGATCTGCGCGGCCGAATAAATAACCCCGCTCGGATTGTTGGGTGAATTGATGATAACAGCCGCGGTTTTTTCATTGATAGCGGCGGCAATCGCCTCAAGATCAAGGGCAAATCCCTCGATTGCAGGGATACTGCGCAAGACGCCGCCATGATTATCGGCATAAAAATTATACTCGACAAAAAACGGACTCGGCGAAATAACCTCATCTCCCGGATTCAAAATCGCTTTAAAAATTACGTTGAGCGCCCCGCCGGCACCGCAGGTCATAATAATCCCCTGAGGATTGACTTTGACCTGCTGTTCACCGCTGAGAAACTCCGCAATCGCGGCCCGGGTTTCCGGATAGCCGGCATTAGGCATATAGCCATGCTTGAGCAGAGCCGGCTCACGAGCGATTTTTATCAGCTCCTCTTCAACCACTGCCGGGGCCGCAACATCGGGATTGCCGAGGGTAAAATCACAAACCTGATCCGCCCCATACTGGGCTTTAAGCGCCGCCCCCTCTTCAAACATCTTGCGAATCCAGGAAGAGCGCTCCATAAATTGAGTAATTTTTTTCGCAATGGCCATTAATTTAACTCTCCATCATCTATAGATTGTTATGAGCTTATCAATTTACTTTCTGGTTACTTTCCGGTTACTTTCTGACACCGACGGCCGCCAGTAACCCACTGATGACCTCAATCACCTGATCCATCTCATCGGGCGTGCCGATGGTAATGCGCAAACCGTGCGAGAGTTGCGGGTCACTGAAATAGCGCACCAGAATTCCGGCCTTCTCCAGATCAGCATACATCTGCGCCGCCGGGTAAACGACAGGCGGGGTTACAAAAATAAAATTGGCCTGCGAAGGAGCAACGCTGAAACCTAACCCCTGCAGAGCGTGACTCAAACGTTCCCGCTCACAGATCACGGCCGTCACACTGGCTTGCAGGTATTCCTGATCTTCAAGGGCGGCCCGGGCTCCGGCCTGGGCCAGACGGTCGATATTGTAACTGTCCCGTACCTTGTCAAGCTGCTCAATCAGAGCCGACGAAGCAAAGCCCAGCCCCACACGCAAAGAGGCGAGTCCGTAGGATTTGGAAAAAGTCCTGAGTATCACCAGGTTATCAAGTTCGGCCAAGAGCGGCAGAGCATTAACTTGA
>JAFGVI010000046.1 GCA_016938065.1 Deltaproteobacteria bacterium
AAAGGCGAGAACCCGCATCCCGTTGGCCGAGTACTCCTCATTAATCGCCATGATTTTTTGCCGTTCGCTATCGTCCAAGGGCTCAGTTTTGCCGTTACGATAGCTCCGGTTGCAGATCTCAAGGATACTGGCAGTCGAGCCCTTAGCCGCCAGGCGGGGGCCGTCGGTAAACTGGCGTACTGAACTCATGCGCATCAGTTCACCGTCAAAGGGAAATTCATGCAGTTTAGGAAATTCTTCATTTTCATTGGGGCTGCGGACATTCAGTTTGGTGCCCAGGGTGATCAGGGCGGCTTCGGTGGGGTCGCCGATCGGATGCCAGGAGGGGTGCTCTTCATCGGGCTCGTGAATTTCGGCATTGGAAGCCAGGGTGGCGACCTGGATAATCAATGTCAAAGCCTGCTTTTCCGCCTCCGCCACCGCTTTGCCACTCTCCTGCTGGAGGTCGCCTCTGGGCTCATAGCCCACCCCCGTAACCTTGTAGGTGGTGTTGTTGAACCAGATCGATTGTACCGTCATTTCGTTTTTGGTCAGGGTCCCGGTTTTGTCGGTGCAGATTACTGTGGTCGCCCCCAGGGTTTCGACCGAGGGTAGACTTTTAACCACCGCCTGGCGGTCGGCCAGCTGGTTGCTGCCGGTCGAGAGGGCGACGGTTACCTGCGCGGGCAGGGCCTGGGGGACCATCGCCATAGCCACACCTAAGGCATAGACCAGGCTCATGTAGAGGGAAAATTCCTGCATGATGCCGAGAATAAAGAGAGCGACACCGATAATCACGACGGCAACGGTCAACTGATTGGCAAGACGGCGCAGCTCTTTCTGCAGGGGGGTCTGGGTAACCCCGGCACTCTCGACCAGACCGGCGATTTTTCCGGTCTCGGTCGCCATGCCGCAAGCCACCACCACCCCGGTGGCGTTGCCGGTAGCAACCATGGTGCCGGCATAGGCCATATTGATACGGTCGCCGAGAGCCAGATCTCCGCTCAGGGCCGCAACCTCTTTCTCCTGGGGCACCGATTCGCCGGTCAGGGCGAAATCGCTGGTTTTAAACTCGTGGATTTCAAGCAGGCGGATGTCGGCCGGAACCTTATCTCCGGTTTCCAGGCGAATGATATCGCCGACCACCAGATTTTCCTGATGAATCTCGACCAGCTGATTGTCGCGCATGACCTTGGCCGGTGAGCGGATCAGGTTTTTCAGGCGGGCGACAATGCGGCCGGCTTTATTTTCGTGGTGAAAACCGATAACGGCATTGACGATGACGATGATGAAGATGATCGAGCCGTCGCGATAGTTACCGATAAGATAGGAGATAACTCCGCCGATTAGCAGAATGATGATGAGCAGCTCTTTAAACTGGGCGAGAAAGAGCAGCCACAAAGGGACTTGCCGTTTTTCCTGGAGTTCGTTGGGGCCGAACTCCTTAAGGCGGCTTTCGGCCTCGCTGCGGCTGAGACCGGTTGCCGTCGTACCCAGGGCCGTCAGCACTTCATCGATTTCAAGCTGGTAGTACTCTTGAAGTGGAGCGGCCATCTCTCTGCCATACCGTCTGTACTGTTGTCTGCCGGTTGCTCGGCGCATTGGTCTTTCAGTAGTGGAGTATCAGTGCTGATAAACGAATGCTAATACAAAATACCGGCTTTGGCAAGAGCATAAAAAACGGGACTACTTTTTTTCAGATTTATTGCTCGCCAGCCCGACGGCATCGGAGTCGGTCCAGCCGCCGCCCAGAGCCTTGTAGAGGCGAATCAGGTTGGTGGTGACCATACCATTGCTCTGGGCCAGCTCATCCCGGAATAAAAGTAGCGAGCGTTGGGCTTCAAGGACATTGCTGAAATCAACCAGGCCTGCCTGGTACTGGTCCCGGGCCAGCAGGTCGGCCCTTTGGGCCGAGGCGGTAGCCTGGGTCAGGGCTTCCCGCCGCTGTTGCTCTTTAGCGTAGGCTACCAGGGCGTTTTCCACTTCTTCCAGAGCTTGGAGCACGGTGTTTTCGTAGTTGATCAGGGCCTGTTCCTGACGGGCGTTTTGTACCTGAATGTTCTGCCGAATGGCACCGGCATCAAAAATATTCCAGGAGAAGCTTGGTCCAATATTCCAGCTGCGACTGGCCCACTGCCAGAGCTTCCCGGCAGAAATGGATTCAAGCCCGATGCTGCCGCTCAAAGTGAATTTCGGGTAGAGATCTGCAGTAGCCACCCCGATGCGGGCGCTGGCGGCCGCGAGATTGCGTTCAGCCCGACGGATGTCGGGTCGGTGGCGCAGGGTTTCAGCCGGAATGCCTACGGCCAGAGAGAGCGGGATTGCCGGGATGGCTTTTTCCTCGGCCAGTTCCGGGTGTACTTCTCCCGGATTTTTGCCGAGCAGGACCGCCAGCCGATTTTTGGCTGCTTCCAGGCCGGTCTGCAGCCCGGGGATCTGGGAGCGGGAGTGTTCGAGGTTGTAGAGGGATTGTTCCAGGGCCAGGGCATCGATGAGTCCGGCATTATGCAGGGAAAGATTCAGTTCATAGGTCTCCTGTTGGACGGCGATATTGTTTCTCGCGGCGGTGAGACGGGCCTGGAAGGTGCGGGCTTCGACGTAGTTGAGTCCGACTTCGGCCAGAAGGCTCACCAGCACGTCGTGCAGATCTTCCTCGCTGCTCGCAACTTCAGCGTGCGCGGCTTCAAGGGCCCGTCGTCTGCCGCCGAAAATATCCAGCTCCCAGCCGGCATCAAAGCCGGCCGCATACAGTTTGCTTTCATGGCCCAGGCCATTGTTTTCACTGCTGCGCTGATCGCTAATGGAACCGGTCGCATTGAGCTTCGGGAAAAGCTCAGCCTGGCTGACTCCCCGCAGGGCCCGGGCTTCACGGATGCGGGCCCGGGCAATTTTAAGTTCCAGATTTCCCGCTACCGCCCTTTTTTCAAGGCTTTCAAGCTGAGGGTCACCCAGAACCTGCCACCATTGTGACAGGGCTTCAGGCGTCAGCCGGTGGTCGTTAAGCCCCCCCTGCAGGGTTGTATGCCACGTCTTCGGGGCTTTGGCTTCGACCCGGACATAGTCGGGCCCTACAGCCAGACATCCGCTCAGAAGCAGGCCGATAACCAGAGCCGCTAGGATTAATCGGCAACAGCCTCTTTTGTTGCGAAAAAAATTTTGATGAAAGTGTTTGAAAACCGATTTCTGCATGGTCGCGTATCCTGAATTATGGCTGTCCGCCGGCCTTTTTCGATTGTGAAAACCCTTAGGTTCGCTCTTGCTATTATGTAAAGCGTCACTCTTTGCTTTTGTTGATTGTATCGAGCGGCGAGGCTTGCTTATTCTCCTTTTTCCCGCCGGTTCTCCATGAGTGTCCTCTTTCTCGCGCCTGTTGAAAAAGGTAGTAGAGTAACGGGATCAGGAAAATGCCGAGCATGGTGGAGGCAAGCATGCCGGAAAAGACGGTGATGCCGATGGCCCGGCGACTGCCGGCCCCGGCACCGATAGCGATCACCATGGGGGCGACCCCCAGGATAAAGGTGAAAGCGGTCATCAGTACCGGTCGAAAACGGATTTTTGCGCCCTCAATGGCGGCCTCGTAAATGGATAAACCCTGTTCCCGCTGGTCCTTGGAAAACTCGACGATGAGGATGGCGTTTTTGGCCGACAGCCCTACCAGCAGGACCAGTCCGATTTGAGCGTAGATACTTAAGGACATCTGGGCTATCCATAAGCCGAATAAGGCTCCCAGAGTGCCCACCGGGATCGACAGAATGATCGAGAGCGGGATATTCCAGCTTTCATACTGTCCCACCAGAAAAAGGTAGCCAAAGAGCATGGCCAGGCCGAAGAGCACAATTACCTGGCCGCCGGCATCCTGCTCCTGCAGGGAGATAGATGACCAGTCATAGGCGTAACCCGAGGGTAATATTCTGGCGGCCAGGCGCTCCATGGCCGCCATCGCCTGGCCTGAGGCAAAACCGGGCGCGGCGCTGCCGTTAAAGGTGGCGCTGGCATACTGGTTGTAGCGATTAACCGTCTGTGGTCCCAGAATCGTGGACAGGGTTGCCAGGCTGGTCATGGGAACCATATTCCCATCATCACTGCGGACGTAGAGCCGTTGAATGTCCGCGAGAGCGTCGCGATAGGGAGCTTCGGCCTGAACCTTGACCTGATAGGTATGGCCGTGCAGATTGAAGTCATTGACATAGACTGAGCCCAGCTGGGCCTGCAGGGTGGAAAAGATGCGGCTGATGGGAACCTGCAGATATTCCGCCCGGGTACGGTCAATGTTGATGAATATCTGTGGTGTATTGGCGGTGTAGGCGGAAAAGACCCGCTTCAGGGCCGGGTCCTGGTTGGCGGCGATCATCAGAGCCATGGTCACTCCGAAAAGTTCCTGGGGACTCTGGCCTTCCAGAGCCAGCAGGCGGAAATCAAAACCGCCGGTACTGCCCAGACCCCTGATCGGCGGAGGGGCGAAGGCAAAACTGTTGGCGGTGGTGATGGCTGCCAGTTTTCTCTGAATCAGACCGAGAATGGCTTCCAGCTGCTGATCGGGTGCGCGGCGCTGATCCCAGGGCGTCAGGATGACGACTCCGAGACCGACATTATCCGCATCACCGCTGAGCAGACTGAAACCATTGACCCCGATAACATCCTGTACCCCGCTGATTTCTTTAATTTCTCCTGTGATCCTTTCCATGACCTGGCCGGTACGTCCCAGGGAGGCAGCTTCCGGAAGCTGGACATTGACGAATAAATAGCCCTGATCCTCATCGGGCAGAAAGCTGGTGGGGCGGGTGTTGAAAAAATACCAGGTGCCGCCGATAACGGTGACAAAAAGGAGTAAGCCGATGACCAGGCGGCGGATCAGAAAAGCCGTGCCGGCCAGATAAAAATTGCGGGAGCCCTTCAATAACCGGTTAAACCAGGCCAGAGGACCCCGACTGACAACCCGGGGTTTGCGCAGGAGAACAGCACACATGGCCGGGCTCAGGGTCAGGGCGCAAAGGGTCGAGATCAGGACCGCAGTGCAGATTGTGACCGAAAACTGTTTGTAGAGTTCGCCGGTAATCCCGGGCATGAATCCCACCGGGACAAAGACGGCCAGGAGAACCAGGGTCGTGGCAATAACCGGGCCGGTGACCTGCTTCATGGAGCGTATGGCCGCCTCTTTGGGGGGCAAATCCTCATCCTGCATCAGGCGGCAGACATTTTCGACCACGACGATCGCATCATCAACCACAACGCCAATGGCCATAATCAGGGCAAAGAGGGAGATGGTGTTGGCATTGTAGCCTAAGGCCAGCAGCACGGCAAAGGTGCCGATGAGTGAAACCGGAATCGTAACTGTGGGAACCAGCGTGGCCCGCCAATCCTGAAGGAAGACATAGTTCACCAGCAGCACCAGCAGGAAGGTGATAGCCAGGGTCCACTCGATTTCATGGATGGCGGCCGAGACATACTTGGTGGTGTCGAGGATTACCTGATACTCTACATCATCAGGCATCCGTTGTTTGAGTCGTTCAAGTTCTTCGCGAACCTGCTGCATGGTATTCAGGGCATTGGCGCCTGCGGAACGATAGATGGCGATAGTGGCTGCCGGGCTGCCGTTCAAGGTGGACTGGTGACCAAGGGATTTGGCGGACAGTTCGACTTTGGCGATATCCCGAACCCGTACCAGCCCGCCTTGCGGGCTCCGCCGGATAACAATATTCTGGTAATCTTCAATATCGCTCAAGCGGCCCTTGGCCTGCAGGCTATACTGAACCTGTTGACCGGCGGCCACCGGCTCACTGCCGATAGATCCGACGGCAGCCTGAATATTCTGTTGACGAATGGCGCCTATTACGTCATCAGCGGTCAGCCCCAGGGCCGTCAGCCTTTCCGGGTTCATCCAAATGCGGATGCTGTATTCCTGCTCGCCAAAGATATAAACATCACTGACGCCGCGCAGGCGAACCAGAGCATCTCTGACATTGTCACTGACGTAATTGCTCAAGAAAAGCATATCGCGGCTTTTTTTGGGGGAGAAGAAACTGATCGCCGCCATCATATCCGAAGAACGCCGCCTTACGGTAACGCCCTGGGCCACCACCTCTTGGGGCAGTTTGGAGGTGGCCAGTTGAATCCGATTCTGCAGGTTGACCTGGTCGATGTCAGGGTTGGTTCCTACCGCGAAGGTAACACTGAGGGAATAGGTTCCTGAGCTGGAACAGCTTGATGACATGTAGAGCATATCTTCAACGCCGTTTACCTCTTTTTCGATGGGAGCGGCTACGGTGTCGGCCAACACTTGGGCACTGGCCCCGGGATAGACGGCGGTAACCCGGATCTCCGGCGGGGTGATCTGGGGATATTGGGCGACCGGAATGCTGTAGAGGGAGATCAATCCGGCGATCATGATGACAATCGAGACCACTGCCGCCAACCGGGGCCGGTTGATAAAAATCTGTGAAAACATATCCTACTGCTCCTTGGTACCGGCTGTTGGTTGGCCGCTGTCGATCTGCACGCTCTGCCCCGGTTTGACTTTCTGGATGCCCTCGATGATGACTTTATCTCCGGCTTTAAGCCCTGAGGTCACCGCCCAATAGCCGTTTAGCTCCACCCCGGTGGTGATGGGACGGAGTGTCACCTTGTTCTGGTCATCAACCATCAGGACAGTGCTGCCCTGTTGGTTGACGATGATGGCGGCCTGGGGCACAACCGGCAGGGGATTGGGCTGGGCCCAGCTGATCAGCACGGTTACATACTGGCCCGGCAACAGCAGCTCATTATGATTGTCGAATCGGGCCCAAACCGCAATTGTGCCGGTGCTGATATCAACCTGATTGTCAACAAAATCCATCTGGCCGTTCTCTCGGAAGAGCTCTCCGTTTGCCAGCCTGATGTGAGGCTGCAGCAAGGGTTTTCCGCGACCTTTTCCCGCATCATGCAGAGCCGCCTGGATTGCCGGCAGATCGTTTTCACTGATGGGGTAGATAACCCGAATGGGATCGAGCTGGACGATGCGGGCCAGGGGGCCGGAGGAAAGGTTTACCAGATTTCCTCTGGTGTAGGCGGTACGACCGATACGGCCGCTGATCGGCGCCTTGATGACGGTATAGTTAAGGTCAAGTTCGGCTTGGACCAGGGTGGCCTTGGCCTCCTCCAGTTGGGCTCTGGCCAGCAGCTCTCCGGCCACGGCATTGTCCATGTCCGTAGCCCGCACACTTTCGGAGCGGGCGGCCTGCAATCGCTGCAGCAGTCGGCTGCTTTTTTGCAGGGTGGCCTCAGCCTGGGTAACCTGGGCCCTGCAGACTTTGACTTTGGCATCGTAGGGCGCGGATTCGATGATATAGAGCACATCGCCGGCGGTGATGCTGTCGCCTTCGTTGAATTTTACCTGTTCGATAAAACCTTCGACCCGGGCGCGCAGGTCAACATACTGGATCGCTTCAACATGCCCCACATATTCCGTCGCTGGATTTACATCGATTTCGCTGATGGTGGCGAGTTTAACCAGCGGCAGAGGCCCGGCTTTCGGAGCCGGAGGGGCGGCAAACAGGGGCTGGGCCCAAAAAACAAGAAACAGCATCATGATCAGGAAGCGGAGACAACTAACCCTGGTGCCGGTGGGAACGTGGGTTGACCGCCAAGGAAGAAAACAGGCTGCGCAAGAGAGTGAAGATATTTCGTTTTGGTAAAAAAAGGAACGGATTTTCCTGGTCATAGTCTTAGCGCTCCAACAGTTTGATAAAATATAATTGACATTTTTAAACATAAAAATTAAATGCCCGTTTAAGATAAAAGAGCAGATAAATAATTGCGCTAATTATGTCAAGGGAAAAAGGAGGGGGTTCAAAAAATGTCCCAGAGAAAAGATGGGATTGAAAAACGCCGATTACTTTTAGCTTCAGCTTGTCAGGTCTTTGCGGAAAAAGGCTACCGTGCTGCCAGTGTGGCGGATATCTGCCGCCGGGCCGGGGCCAATGTCGCGGCCGTCAACTACTATTTTGGTGATAAAGCCACTCTCTATGCTGAAGCCTGGCAGGAAGCTTACGGGAAATATGTGGGGGCGGAATTGTCCGAGGCTGAAGGTCTTGCCCCGGAAGAGCAGTTAAGGCTTTATGTTCATTTTTTGATAAGAAATTTTACGGAGCAGGGAAGTCAAGGTGAGTTTACCAGGCTGTACCTTATGGAGCTGGCCAACCCCACCGGCTTGATCTCCGATCTCTGGCACAAGTTGATTGAGCCTCGGCGTCAGATACTGCTGAATATTATCAAAAAAATTATGGGAGCGACATCCAGCAATGAAGAGGTCTTGTTTTGCGAGATCAGCATTATCAACCAATGTCGCTCCCTTTTGACCATCAGACGCAGTGACCTGGAGTATCTTATGGGGCAGCCCCTCTCTCCGGCGCTCATTAAACGACTGGCCGATCATATCGCCGGTTTTTCCCTGGCCGGGATCAAGGCGGTAGCGGAAAAGCGGAGCCGCTGAAAATATTTTAGATAGTTGATGGTGCGAGCTTTCTATGAGTCCTTACGAGCCAGGTCGCTTTGGACGGTAGAGGCAAAATAAATTGCCCCCATTACTTAATCAATGTTATAAGCCCAGTTCTCTCTTGCCACAGGAACCTTCCCTGTGGTTTTTTTTATTCGTTTTTAAGGAATTGCAAAATATGATCAGTGCTCACAATGTGGCCCTTGCTTACGGCAAACGGGTTATTTTTAAAGATGTCAATATCAAGTTCACACCCGGTAACTGTTACGGTCTGATCGGGGCTAATGGCTCCGGGAAATCGACTTTTCTGAAGATTCTTGCGCGCGAGCTTGAGGGCGATAAAGGGAGCATTTCTACCGGACCGGGGGAGCGGATCGCCATGTTGCGGCAGGACCATTTCGCTTTTGATGACCAGGTGGTCATCGATACGGTGATGATGGGCCACGCACAGCTCTATAAAGTGAAGGGCGAGCGGGAGGCGATCTACGCCAAAGCCGAGTTTACAGAAGAGGATGGCGTCCGTTCCGGGGAACTTGAGGCTCAGTTTGCCGAGATGAACGGTTACGAAGCGGAGTCGGAGGCGGCGGTGCTGCTCAAAGGTCTCGGCATCGGCGAAGCCCTGCTCAGTAAAAAAATGAAGGAGCTTGAGGGGGGTGAAAAGGTGCGGGTGCTGCTGGCCCAGGCCCTTTTCGGCAATCCCGATGTCTTGCTGCTCGATGAGCCTACCAACCACTTGGATCTGAAATCGATCAGTTGGCTGGAGGAGTTCCTTTTTCGTTTTCAGAATACGGTGATTGTGGTTTCTCATGACCGGCACTTTCTCAATCAGGTCTGTACGCATGTGGCCGACATCGATTTCGGTAAAATCACGGTCTACGTCGGTAATTACGATTTCTGGTATGAAGCCAGCCAACTGGCATTGCAGCAGAAGCAGAATGAGAACCGCAAGGTCACCGACAAGGCCAATGAACTCAAGGAATTTATCCGCCGTTTTTCCTCCAACGCCTCAAAAGCCCGGCAGGCAACCTCGCGCAAGAAGCTGCTCGAAAAATTGACGATCGAAGAGATGCCGGTATCTTCCCGCAAATATCCCTTCGTGGCCTTTAAGCCGGCCCGGGCCTGCGGCGATGTCATCCTTGAAATCGAGGATCTCTGTAAAACCAGCAACGGGGTCAAGGTACTGGATAACTTCAGCCTCAATCTTAATAAAGGGGACAAGGTCGCCTTTATCGGGGGCGACAGTCTGACCAAAACCACTCTGTTTCAGATTCTTGAAGGTCAACTGCAGCCGGACCGCGGCAGCTTTCGCTGGGGGGTGACGATCACCCCGGCCTTTTTCCCGATCGACAACAGCAGCTACTTCGAAAATGATCTGAGTCTGATCGACTGGCTGCTGCAGTTTGCCCCGGCGGCCGAAGGGGAGAGTTTTGCCCGGGGATTTTTGGGGCGAATGCTCTTTTCCGGGGATGAAGCGAAAAAGAAATCCTCGGTTCTGTCCGGGGGTGAGAAGGTGCGCTGCATGCTCGCAAAGATGATGCTCACCGAAGCGAACGCGCTGATTTTCGACGAGCCCACCAACCATCTTGATCTTGAATCGATCACGGCCCTGAATAACGGCCTGATTGCCTATCCTGAAGTCATTCTCTTTACCAGCCACGACCACAAGTTTCTGGCGACTGTCGCCAACCGGATTATCGAATTTACTCCGAGTGGCTATATCGATCGGCGACTGACGTTTGATGAGTATCTGGAGAGTGGCGAAGTTGCTGCGATGCGGGAGCAGCATTATCAGGGCGAAGCTGATCTGAAGTTGTAGGAAAGTTGTAGGAGATTTTTCATGGCTATCCCCTGGCAGGTGCTTGACCGTTTTGCAACCGATAACGAAGGCGTCCTCGAACTGCGCCAGCGGGGCCCCGGTGACTTTCTGATTACCCTCGGGCCGCAGATCCTGATGAACAGCCGGACCCAACGTTCGGAGATAGCTCTCGGCGAGCTCGGCTGCCGAAAATTGAAAAATCATCCGGCTCCGCGGGTACTCGTCGGGGGGCTGGGTATGGCCATCACCCTGCGCGCCGTCCTCAATCAACTGTCGGAGCGAGCCGTGGTGGTAGTGGCGGAATTGAATCCGAAAATCAAAGAGTGGTGTCTTGGTCCGCTGGCGGAACTGACCGCGGCTGCCGCCGCCGATCCTCGCGTGACCATCGAAATTACCGACGTGGCCGAGCTGGTTAAGAAATCAGCCGATGCAAGTTTTGATGCCATCATTTACGACCTCTACCGGGGGCCGGGCCCACAGACCGATTCCCGTAACGATCCCCTCTATGGCAGCCGGGCAATTAAAGCCTGCCGGCGGGCGCTGAAAAAAGCCGGCGTGTTTGCGGTCTGGGGTGAAAATCCTGACTCAAGCTTTGCCGGCCGCTTGACCGCGTCCGGTTTTGCCGTGCGCTGCGAGCGCCCCGGCAAAGGTGGTTACCGCCATGCGGTCTGGGTGGCGGATAAATCAGTAGCCGGTTGCATTTAAAGATTGTCCCAATACTTGCAAATTTTTTTCATTTTCAAATAATCAAAAACCAAGCGAATCCGACGGTTCCGGCTCAATGTAGCCATATGGTGTTTTACGGGCCGATTTATGCAATGCCAGGCACCCTCGAAAAAAAATCACCAAAAGACCTTGTCAAGCTTTTTTTTCATTTTTGACAAAATTTTAGGGGGTGTGAGCAGTTACCTCTGGACTTTTTCTTGTTCCCTGTGTATTAACCTGTCTAAGCCTTTGCCCGGAAAAAAGGGGGCAAAAAAATCGGTGGCCAAAATGGCTGCCCAGGGGCTACGCTTGAAAAGGTCGATGGCCCGGATATCATCAGCGCAGCCAGTAGCGCTTTTGTGATCTCATTTGGCTGGTTAATTATGTTTTACGTCCTGATTATTGTTTTTGCGAACTGATTCTTAAGCGCGATGACTCGGATATCTTTCAGGTTTAACGGTCTGGTTTGCGGCTTTGTCTGCTTGAGTTTTTTGCTTCTGGCGGGTGGTTGCTTTGCCCCGCTTTTTGCTGAAGACGACAAGAGCGGGGTTTCGCCGAATACCATTTCCCTGCCCACGGGGCCGGGCTCGGTAGAGGGTCTGGGCGAGTCTTTTCAGCCCTTGCTGAGTGCCGGTTCGGCCCGTTACGCGGTCAAGATCGCCCTGCCGCCTGGTCCGGCTGGTCATGGCCCGTCTTTGGCTCTGCAATACGACAGCGGTTTAGGTTTCAGCGCCGTGGCCCCGGGCTGGGATTTCGAGCCCGGCAGTATCCGTCGTTCGGTCGACAAGGGCTTGCCCCGATATGTCGATCAGGATAACGGCCTCGATGATGACGGCGACGGTCAGGTTGATGAAATCGACGAAATCGACATTATCGTCGGGCCCGATGGCGAGGAGCTGGTCGAACTCAGTGATGGCAGCTACCGGGCCCGCATCGAAAGCGGCTTCAACCGTTATCGCCGGGTCGGCGACGGTTGGCAGGTCGATCTTAAAAACGGTACCTGCCTTGACTATGGCCTCGATCCCGGGGGCGGCGGCCGCATCGCGGAAACCGGTCTCGGCACCTACCGCTGGCTGCTCGAAAAGAGTACCGATGTTAACGGCAACGTCATTGTCTATTCATGGACTTCGCTGCCCGGTTCCTACCGGCAGAAATTTTTACAGGGAATCCGCTACGGTCCCGGAGCTGCTCCGTGGGCCGTTTTTTATTTTATCAGCTTCAATTATGAAAGCCGGCCCGACTGGCGCCTCGACTGTCGGCCCGGTTTCGCCCTCAAAACCGCCCATCGCCTGACCTCAATTGATATCGGTATCCAGGGCCATTTGCCGGCCCAGTGCGCGGTCGGCGATTTTAACGATGACAGTATCGCCGATGCCCTGATTGCCCGCTACCGCCTTGAATACGCCGCCATCAGTCCGGCTCAGGAGCAGCTGGTCCGGGTCACCCGTTACGGCAGCGACGGCGCCACTCGGCTGCCACCGATCTCCTTTACTTATGCCGCCTGTCAGCCGAACGAAGTTATTTCGGCCGCCGCGGCTTTAATCGGCGGTGCCAACCTCCCGGCTCTGGTGATGGACAGCGATTTTGTCGACCTTATCGATCTCAACCGTGACGCCCTGCCTGATATCCTGCACACCGATTATACCGGCGGCCAGCATCTGGTTTATCTCAACCAGGGTCCGGTTGATGACCACGGCCAACAGCGGATTCTCTGGAGCCAGCCGACCGCGATCAGCAGTCCCGACGGTCTCGCCGCCTTTCTCCATTTAGATGACCAGCGGGTCAACCTTGCCGATATGGACGGCGACGGTTTAAGCGATCTGGTCCATACCTCTATCGGCGACGAAGTTTCCTATTTTATTAACCGAGGCAATCTCGGCTGGGGCGCCAAAGCGAATATGTCGATTCAGGCTACGGCCCCGCCGGCTCCGTTTTCGGCCCAGAATATCAAAACCGCCGATCTTGATTTCAATAAACGCATCGATGTCGTCAGCAGTTTTGCCGGCGGCTACAAAACCTGGTTTAATTATGCCGACGGCGTCTATTCCCAGGAGCAGGTGACCGCCGGCGCCGTTTATCAGGAGAGGGTGATCGATCTCGCCGATGAAGGCGTCGACCTGGCGGATATGAACGGTGATCGTTTAAGCGACGTCGTTCAGGTCACCCCGACGGCGGTAATCTGTGCTTACAGCCTCGGCCGCGGTCATTTTGCCGCAGGCATCGCCCTGCCGATTCCCGATACCATACTCAGCGACGGGGCCGACAGTCAGATTGCCCGCGCCAAACTCACCGACATCAACTGCGACGGCCTCGCCGACCTGGTGATCGAAAGAGCGCAGCCGGGTGAACTCTGGTTCTGGCTCAACCTCGGCCGCAACGCTTTTTCCGAACGCTACACGGTTACCGGCCTGCCGCCGGTGTTCGGCTCGAATCCGGCCCTGCGCTGGGCCGATATCAACGGTAACGGCAGCACCGATCTGATTTATGCCGATTCGGCCGCGGCCGAAAAAATTCAGGCCCTCGATCTCTGCGAGCTCATCTGCAACGGGGTTCATCCCCATCTTCTGACCGCGATCGACAACGGCCTCGGTCGTTTCACCAGTATCACCTACCAGAGCAGTACCGCCCAGGCCCTGGCGGCTGCCGCCGCCGGCCAGCCGTGGTCAACTACGGTGCCCTTTCCGGTGCCGGTTGTGGCCCGGGTCGAGGTCAATAGCGGCGTCGATCTCGACCTGCAGCCGGGGGCCGATATTTATGAGAAAAGCTTTGTCTACCGTGATGGCTTTTACGATGATCTCGAGCGTCAGTTCCGGGGTTTTGCCGAAGTTACGGTCACCGAACCCGGTGACGAGAGCATTCCCGCCGCGGTCACCATCAGCGAATTTTTCACCGGCGGCCCGGACGGGGTCAGCAACGATGAAGATGAAGATATCGACGAGCTCTCCGACGATAATCACCGTGAGGAAGAGGCTTTAAAAGGCCTGGTCAAGGCCCTGGAAAAACGCGACGGCAACGGCAAGCTCTACAGCCGCGAGGAAAACGACTGGCAGATCCGCACCCTGCCGCTGGCCAATCCCGCCGACCGCGAAATCCGCCTGGCCCTCAATCCCGCCAGCCGCTCGTTGCTCTACGAAGGCGGCGAGACCCCAAAAACCATCTCCAGTACCCGCGCATACGACGATTTCGGCAATGTTATTCTGCTGGTTGAAAACGGCGATATCGACCTCTCCGGAGACGAGCGCCGGACCCAGACCGAATACATCAACAATCAGGTCAACTGGCTCATCGGCCTGCCTTATCATACGACCTTGAAAGATCTTGCCGATAATCGCCTGCGCGAAGCTTATACATATTACGACGGTGTTAAATTTGTCGGTCTGCCCGCCGGTCAGGCGACCGCCGGCCATATCAGCCGCCAGAGCAGCTGGGTTAAGGATGACGAATGGATCGATACGATCCGCAGTGAATACAACCTATACGGCAATCTCATCAGCGCCCTCGGTCCCCGCGGCGCCGCCCGGAGCATCGAATGGGATGCTGATCTCCATATCTTCCCGATCCGCGAAACCATCGAGGTTGCCGCCGACCAGCCCGATCTCGAAATCATGGCCGCCTATAACCTCGGCCTCGGCGTCATGACTGAAAGCCATGATTTCAACGGCCATCAGACCAGCTATCATTACGATAACTTTTCCCGGCCGACAGCCGTTGTCCGGCCCGGCGATTCTGAGGCCCTGCCGACTATCAGCTATCGCTATCAGCTCTGCGACCCGCGGCGGGGCCGGCTCTATAGCTACGATGCCGCCGGTCAACTGAGCGAGACCGCGACCAGCCGCCAGTTCAGCCGGATTGCAAGCTTCGCCCGTGAGGTCTCCGGCGCAAGCGGTACCATCGACTCGGTTCAGCTGGTGGATGGTATGGGCCGGAAAATCGCCGCCCTCAGTGAGGCTGAAAGCGGCGGCATCGTCAGTGAGATGGCCATTTTCAATGCCCGCGGCCTGGCCGGCTACAGCTTTCTTCCTTTTTTGCTGGCCGATCTTAATACCGAGCCCGACCCGGATTTGAACCTCTCTTACAGCCAAATTAGCTACGACGGCCTCGGCCGGGCCCTGCAGACCACAACCCCGCCGGATGAGAACGCTATCAGGGATGTTTCTTCAATCAGCTACCAGCCCTTATCGGTTACCACCACCGATGCCCGCGGCCATTTGAAAACCGCTATCAGTGACGGTCTTGAACGCCAGATCGCGACCGAGGAACATAACGCCTCCGAGATTTACACCACCCGCTATGCCTATGACGCGGCTTCCAATCTTCTTTCGGTCACCGATCACCATAATAATGTCAAATCGATGATCTATGACGGCCTCGGCCGCCGCACCCTTTTGTCAGATCCCGACCAGGGCCGGATGGCATATGAATACGATGCCGCCTCCAACCTGATACGGACGCTGGATAATAAAAATCAGGAAATCGTTTATGAATATGATCTTGCCAACCGCCTGATCGCCAAAGACTACCTCGATGTCGCCGGCCTGAGCCCCGATATCATTTATCTTTACGACCGGCCCGCGGCCGATTATCCGGCCGCCGCCAATCTCGCTGGCCGTCTGGCCTCCGTTACCGACCTTTCCGGCGTCGTTTTCTATTCCTACGACGACCGGGGCAACAACGACTGGTACGTCGTCAGAGTCGAGGACGGCGGGCAAAGCGCCGATTTCCGCTTTGCTTCCGAGTCCGACGCCCTCGGCCGGGTGACAGCCAAGATTTTTCCCGACGGCGACCGCCTCACCTTTAGTTACAACCATCGCGGCCTTTTGAGCGAGATCCCGGGCTTTGCCGAAGTCACCGCTTATCACCCCGGTGGCGGCATCGAAAATATCACCTTCGCCAACCAGATAACGACCAGCAACCAGTATGACGACCGCTACCGCCTTCTGGCGACCAGCACCACTCCGGCAGCCGCCGCGGCCCTGCGCGACCTCCATTACCGTTTCGACCCGAATAGCAACATCAGCGCCATCGATGACCTTAGGCCGATTACTCCGGAGCTCCCCGAATTCGCCGGTCAGAGTTTTATCTACGACGATCTCAACCGCCTGACCCAGGCGCAGGGTCCGGGTTACGGCCGTATCGATTTCGCCTACGACGCCATCGGTAATATGACCTCTAAAAGCTCACCGGAGACCGGCGATCAGCATATCGATGATCCCCTGATCAACCTCAAGGCCATGACCTACGGCGGCGAGTACGGAACCTCCAACCGCGGCGAGCGTCAGCCCGGTGACGACCCCGGCCCCCATGCCCTGACCGCTACGGAAAGCGGTTTGGTCTACGAATACGATGCCAATGGTAACGTCGTCACCCGTGACGGTAAAACCTTCACCTGGGATTTCGACGACCGCCTGCACCAGGCGATCAGCCCGACTGTCACCACCAGCTATATCTACAATGCCGCCGGCCAGCGGGTCATCAAAAAGGTCGCCCGGGACGATAGCGTTGAAACCACCTGGTATGTCGATGACGCCTATGAAATCCGCAATGGCCGGGCCGAGAAATATGTCTTTGCCGACGGCCGCCGCATCGCCCGGGTCGACGGCCGCCTGGCTGCGGTCGGCGATGAGATCAAACAGCTGCTGATCCTTGAGCCGGGCTATAATTTCGTCGGGGTCGAGGTTGAGACGGCCGCCGCCGACATCGCTGCCGCCCTGAGCGAAGGGGCCGAAATCTGGGCCTGGGATGACGTCGGCCAGGATTTTCTCGCTTATATTCCGGCTGAAAGCCGCTACAATTTTACCACCCTGGTTCCCGGTCGGGGCTATCTTGTCATGGCTCCGCAAGCCAAGACTATTACCCTTACGGGTTCAAGATCCCTGCCGCAGTTTGAGCTCTCGGCCGGCTGGAACCTGGTCGCCGCTTTTTCCGACCACAGCCTCAGCATGACCGAGGTCCAGGCCGTCACCGGTTATCGTCTTCAGGCCCTCTGGTATTACGACACGCAAAGCGGCAGCTGGCACTCTTTCGCCCCCGGCCGGGCCCCTTTTCTCAATGATCTGGAAACCATGATTCCCGGCCGGGCTTACTGGCTGCAGCTCAGCGAGGCTTTCGACCTCGAACCGACCGCAGTACCGCCGGTCAAGCAGTTCTACCATCCCGATCATTTAGGCAGTGCCGGCCTGGTCACCGACTTAAGCGGCACCGTCATCGAACGGATCGAATACTATCCCTACGGCCGCCCGCGTTACGAATCCCGCGTCAATTTCGACTCACCCTACAAATACACCGACAAGGAACTCGACCATGAAACCGGCCTGATGTACTACGAAGCCCGCTACTACGACCCGGTAATCGGCCGCTTTATGAGTGTAGATCCGTTGTCTTTTAGTTTAGATTCAGATTGCTCAGGTTCTCAATACGATTACGTTACCAACAACCCAATAAATTATATTGATCCTGATGGTTTGAAAGGGAGGAAAGTAAAGCAGCAAAAAGGAGCAAAAAGAGCATCTAAAGTCGCACGCAGACTGGCTAGGCTAAAGACTCTGATGCAAAATGCACAAAATTCACGTAAGGCCAAAGATGTTAGAAAAGTAATGAAAGCTAGGTTAGAAATAGAGAGTTTAATAAAACAAGCGAACACACCTGTCGGCTCTACTCCGGAAGCAGGTGACCCTTATGAAGCATTATCTTCCATAATGTCAAATATGAATTTTGTTGCTAATAGCAGTGGGGACCCTTTTAAATCGCATGACATTTCTTTGATTTGGAAACACCAAGAAGCTTTAGACAGATATCTAAATCTCGCTTACGAGGTTCCTTACGGGGAAGAAGCAACTTATACTTTCTATTTTGATGTTAAAAGTGGGTCAATTTTTTCAGATTACATTGGTCATTTAGGCACTAAAGAAGAATCAAAGTTTACAGCGGTGTTTAGGAATGATTGGGGTAAGATATTAGTGATAGGGGATAATGTGGTAGCGATTGATGTCACTTTTATAGGTCAAAAAATAGATCCAAATGTTATTCCTAAAGCAGAACAGTCTAGGAAACAAAGTTTACCAAATGACATGAGAAGCGATATTGTTAACGCATACAAACTTGATGAGCTAAATCTAGCTAGCGGGCTTGGAGATAAAGAAAATTAAACCTTATTATTCTGTAAAACGGAAACAGGGAAAAAACGATTAAACATACTAACTAAGGTATCATTTGAGTTGGCTTCGCTTCAGGAGAGGGGCAATAATGCGAAATATATGTTTTTTTACAGTGTTTGTGGGTTTGGCTATTAGCTTGAATTGGAAAGTAGTCTTCGGTGCCCAAGTTACCCGAGAGTACTCCCTCCAATCCGGCTGGAATGCCATTTATCTTGATATCGAGCCGGATGATAGCGATCCGGCCACGGTTTTTAATGGCATCAGTCAGATTGAGAGCGTCTGGATGTGGAACGCCAATGCCGGGACCGTTGAGTTTATTCAGAACCCAGCCGAGCTCGAGCCCGCCGAGGCCCCTTATTTGACCTGGCTGCCGGGTTCCATCTTAAGCAACCTCGGCGCGATTCACGGCAATCAGGCTTACCTGATCAAGACCACCGGGGCCTGCACCCTGACCGTCAATGGTGAGCCCCTGCTGCCTGCAATCGACTGGAAACCGAACTCCTTCAATCTGGTCGGTTTTCATCTCGATGCCGCTCATCTAACCACCTTTGACAGCTTTTTCGGCCCCTATCCGGAATTTCTGCAAAGTGACGGCAGTCTGGCCGATATCTACGCACTTGACGGCAACGGCCAATGGGTTGCGGCGGCGCCGACCGACATGATGGAGGAGGGAGAAGCCTTTTGGATCTACTGCTGGGGCTCGTCCACCTTTACCGGCACGCTCCGGGTTCAGGTCGAGCAGAACGGCCGGCTTGATTTCGGCGAGGTTCTCTCGATGCAGGACATCGTCATCTACAACCTCTCCGACGCGCCGCAGAGCGTCAGTCTGGATCTAAATCCGACGACTTTTCCGCTTTACTACCAGAATCCGCCGACGGCCGAGGCCCCGATCAGCTGGTCGCCGATGAGCGGCGGTTACACCAGTCCCGAAGCTATCGGCGTCGGCGAATCCCTGCGCCTGCGTCTCGGCGTCAAACGGGCCGGGCTGATCGCCGGAACAACTTATGAAGCCAACCTTGAACTGCCGGGCAGTGATGCCAGCAAAGGCTCACGCGTGGAGATTCCGTTATCGGTTACCGGGGTTGATCTTGGTGGCCTTTGGGCCGGGTATGTTACGCTTAATCAGGTAAGTGAAATCAATTCCGAGGGCGGAGCTGACGCCAATACTCCGCAGGATACCGGCTCTGAATTCACTTTCCGGCTGCTTTTGCACCATGACGGCAGCACGACTACCAAAATCCTCAACCAGGCGGTCGAGGTTCTTGACGGAGTGAACTACGTTATCTACAGCGATAATATCGATAATATTTCCAGCGAAAACTGCCGGCGCCGGATCTCAGCTCCGACCTTCGGAAATTTCGGTGGCGGCAACAACCTGCAAATGACCCCGCCCGGTGCTTTTGGCGTCGACGGCAGTATTCTGGAAGCCAACTGGACCATGGCGGCCGACGACCCGCTCAACCCCTTCATCCATGCCTTCAATCACGAGCATCGCACTGATAACACCAGCTATGGAAGCTACGCGATCACCCGTGATATCACCCTGACCTTCGGTGGCGGCGAGGACGGCAGTGAGGATTTTATCGGTTGGGGCAGCAGTGAAATCGGCGGCGTTTATGAAGAGACTTTTCAAGGACTGACGCGTGAAGATAACCCGGGAACTCCTGATAAAAACGAAGCCAATATTTACGTCAAAGGGACTTTCCGTCTGCGGAAAATCAGCGACATCAAGACCCTGAATCCGGCCCCCTGATGTCGGTAGCCAGTCTGTCTATAGCGAAAAAAAGCAAACATGAGACCCAGAGAAATAAAGGGACCCAGGTTATGAAAGACCATCAAGCAAAAAACATCAGCGTAAAAAAATCATCCGCATCCTGTTTTTGTCGGCCGGCATCCCGGCCGGACAAGCGGTTGCAAGCCTTCGGGCGCATAGCACATGCCGGACGTCTTCTCGCCTTGCTTGGGCTATTGCTTTTGAGCCTGACCCTCGGCGGCCAAACGGCAAACGCCGCCGGCGGTCTGGTGACATCCGGGGCAAGGATTTTTGGTCAGGGTCTGGATGGCCTCGTCGGAAACAACGAAAATGGAGATAATTTCGGTGCTGTGATCGCTTCCGGTGATTTCAACGGCGATGGCTACCCTGATGTGGTGATAGGCTCTCCTGATGAAGCTTTAAATGCCGATCCTGCGACAGGTGTTGTTACTGTGATTTATGGCAGCAGTAATGGACTAGAGATTGCGAGTGTTGCCGGACACCCATTAGCGAAGCAATATTGGCAAAGCAACATAGGTACTGCTTGGCAGGCTGGATGCCGTTTCGGCGCCGCGCTGGCCGTCGGCGATTTCAACGCCGACGGCTATGCCGATCTCGCTGTAGGTAGTCCCGACTACGATGTATCAGGATATAGTAATGCCGGGATGGTTGATATTAAATATGGATCTGCCTCTGGCCTTGACGGAGGAGGTCATTTAGCTCTCAACTGCAGTGGGAATTCCAGAGTCTATGGTTCTGGCTTTCAATTTGGCTATGCCTTGGTTGCCGGTGACTTTAACGGTGACGGGGCTGATGAACTGGCCGTTGGGGTTCCGAATTGCTGGTATGACAGCGGGGCGGTTAACGTTTTTCTTGGAGTACCTGGCTCTGGGCTGACCACAAGTGGAAATTTTATTTTTTATGAAGGTGAAGCTGGAATAGCCGGTGATCTGGGAGCTGACCACTTTGGCAAATCTTTAGCGTGCGGCGATTTTAATGCCGATGGTTACGATGACCTGGTGGTTGGCAAGCCGGACGAAACCCCGGACGGTACCAGTAGTGCTGGTGCGGGAGCATTGAATTTTATTTACGGATCAAGTGACGGTCTTTACCAGGGTGGTTACGACAACGAGGAGATTACCAATGTTGGCTTGGGGCCGGAGTTTTACGGCAGCAACTACCATTTTGCCACTGCCCTGGCAACCGGTGACTTCAACGGTGACGGCCGGTCAGATTTGGTAGTCGGTCAGCCTGGCAGTGATATTAATTCGGGGCAGAATAGTGGACGAATATTTATTTATCTAGGAACTGGCTTGAGTTATGTGCATAGCTACACTGCCTTGGATATGGAGTCCTCTTTTTTCGGTTCACACAGCGCTTTTGGCTCCTCGCTATCGACGGGTGATTTCAACGGTGATGGATTTGACGATATTGCGGTTGGTGTACCTGGTGATGCTACTGAGACCGGTGGGGTCGCGGTTATTTACTGCGACGGAAATTGGTCGACTCCCGTCACCCAAAGCTTCATCCAGGAAGAAAACGGTCTGATTCCCGAAAATATCTATGACTCTGCACAAGCCAACGATCGTTTCGGGGCCGCCGTGGCGGCGGCAGATTTCAACAACGACGGCTGCTCAGAGCTGGCCATCGGCCTGCCCGGCGCTTCCGCCAATGATTCGGCTACTCGCGGCGGTGGTGTCATAATTCTTGACAGCCCGGCAGATTCGTCCCGACTGGTGGTGGAACCCGATGAACAGATTGCCTTTACTACCATGACCGGAGTGCTGCCAGACGAAGTACCTTTGATTTTAAGTAGTTCTGATGAAAATAATGTAACTTGGGAATCTAAGGTTTTTTCCAACGAAGAAGACATGCTGGTAATCCAGCCGGCATCTGGGGAGGCCCCAGAAAACGGCATGCCGGTCAAGGTCATGCTCAACTTTGATTGGTTCAGCAGCAAAACCGGCGGGGTTTACGAGGCCGTACTGGTTTTCAGAGATCCGACGACCGGCATTGATTTGAAGACCTTTACGGTAACCGCGACCATCAATCGTATTCTGCGGGTCGGTACTGGCCAGGATTTCTCCACCATTCAGCCCGCCATAGACGCCGCTATTGATGGCGATGTGGTTTTGATCAGCAACGGTACTTATAGTGGTACTGATAATGTCAATTTGCAACTGGATGGTAAGCAGATCACCGTTAAGGGAGAAACTGGCACTGTTATCCACTGCAATCATGTCGCAGACACGAGGGCATTCAATCTGAATGCCGGAGAAACTCCTAAGACAGTGATCCAGAGTTTAACCGTCACTTATGGTTCTATAGATCAGGGGGCCGGTATTTATGTCGGATCTGGTTCATCGCCAACTCTTACGGACATAACTTTTTCTTCGAATCACGCAATAGAGGGAGCTGGACTTTATTATGCCGGCTCCAGCGGACGGATATTAAATTGTAGATTTAATTCAAATGAAAGCTCCGAGAAAGGAGGTGGAGCTTTAATTACAGGAAATCTAAACCTTATCTCAGGTTGTGCTTTCAATGGTAATCGAGCTGTCGAAGGCGGCGGGATTTTTTTCGAAAGTGGCGATGCTAACCAGGTTGATAATTCCGATTTTGTTTCAAATTCAGGCGTGGGAGGTTATGGTTCTGATCCTACGGTTTATTGTCGGGGTGGGGCGATATGTTCTTCTGAAAGTAAATTACTCATTAGCAACAGCTTCTTCAAGTTCAATCATACGCAAAAATATGATTTAGGCGAATACAATGCCGGAGGGGCTGTTTTTCTTGGAAATGCTGATGAACATGTAATAGTTAATTCAATATTCTCAAACAATTATGTCACTGATGGCAATGGCAATGGTGGAGCTATCTGTTGTCTAGGAGAGGGCTTCACTATTGTCAACTGTACCCTTTTTAATAATCAGGCAAGCGTACATGGTGACGGCATTTATTACACAAAACAAAGTGGTAGAATTGTCAATACAGTCATATGGGAAGATAGTTCATACGGTATTTGCGAATCGATAGCTACAGATTCTTACACTCCAGATGCTATAGCGGAAATTAATGCTGTTAGAGCAACAGGAACAGTTCTTAATGCTGATCTTTCAGATGGAAAATGTAATATTTGCCAATGGTTTATCAATACTGAGTACATCCCTAATGAAAATGGTACGGATCCTTTGCCTTCGCCGTTCGTCGCTCCATTGCCGGGTAACGATGATTTTCGTTTAATCCCCAGTAGCGACCCGGACAAGGAATACCTGCTCGACCAGGGGACCAATGTCGACTGGCTTTATTCCGATTATCGCGGGTCTTTGCGGCCGATTGATGGTGACAATGACGGCTCCGACAAGTTCGATATCGGGGCTCTGGAATATTCGCTTTATTACGGCGGCAGTACGGCCGACAGCGTTACCAGCGCCTGGAAGGATCTCAGGCTGATCAGCGACAGTGTCGTTATCCGCCAGCCTTACGAGATCATGTGGCAGGACAAGGCGCCCTTTCCCGATCTTTATCTGAAAATCATGCAGTCGGGTGAGTACCGGGTCAATATCGCTCTGGTCAGCCCCGAAGGCTATCGCGTCAATCTTTTCGAAAACGAGCTGATCGAGGTTTCCCAGACCGGCTACAAGCTGCCTTTTACCTTTGGCCCCGAGCATATCGGGACCTGGCAGCTAAGGCTTGAATTTGCCGAAGATCCCAATCTCTGCGCCTTTTCGGAAGAAATCAAAATTCAGTTCAAGGATACCGTCCCTTATACCCTGGGCCAGGAAATCAGGCCGCCGGATGGGGCTTATCCCGAGCAGAAACCCGATTTTGACGATCCCGAGGCCTGTTACTGGAGTGTAAACAGCAAAAAGCTTTTCGCGACTGCGGCCCGCTTTGTGATCATCACCTGGTATGCCGACGAGAACCGCAGCGTGCCGATTCCGGTGGTCGCGACCATCGATTATCCCGAAAGCGGTTATCTTACCCATATTGCCGAGACTCCAGCGGTTGATGTTATGCCTGCAGGTACCGTTTACGATCTCGTCCAGCTTAAATATGCCAGTAACGACGCCCGCCTCAGCGCCAACGCTTTTTCGGCGACCCAGGAAGGCTGGAGCCTGCTTTATCAGGTCGATAACGATACCGACACCGAGAAGTTCAAGGTCGTGCGGACCCTGAAATGGGATAACACCGAAGTCCTGGCCCCCAATGTCCCAGCAGACATCGGAGTTGAACTCACCGGCGCGGCTTACAGTCATGACGCCGCCAACGGGGCCGGTTACGTCATGTTTGAAAAGAGTCCCTACGATGGTTACGGCAGCAGCGCCGCTTATGACCGGGCCAGCCGTTCAGGGCAGATCTTTCCGGTCAATCAGGTGGTCAACAATGCCGGAGTTCCGGCGATTGCCGCTACGCCGATCGATGACCTGGTGGTGATCTGGTACAACGCCGATGTCGACGGGATTTCCTGGCCGGCCAAACCGGTTCGCTATAATTTGCAATGGCCGGCCGGAGCGGACAAGATTGTGATTGACAACAAGCTGGGTGGCCGCGAACTGGATCCGGCGGTTTACGGCGCTGCCGATGATATGCAGATCTACAACCAGCCGGACCGCGGCCAGCCGGGCTGCAACCCCAACGAAGAACATGCCATGTTTTTCCCGGCTTTAGGTTCGTCTTTTCCGGCAGTCTACGCCCTGCGCGACGATCTTAACGACGCCGGCAAGACTTCCGCTGCCTATGCCCTGCTTAAATACCGCGATCCATTGAACGGTAAATGGCAGATGAAGGTCTGGCAGGTGGTCGACTCGGAAGCGGTAAACCCGGAGACCCCTTTCAGCTACGATGTCGATGCCGGCAACGAGGTTCTGCCGCCTTATCCCCTGAACCAGATGGTCTTCGGCCCCCGTGAGGAAAGTTCGCTGAGCGAAACTGCCCCTCCGACCAATTCTCACCGGGATAAAGACGGGAAGATCTTCGCCATTTCCGGCGGCACTGAGATCAGCGCCAAGTTTTTTTACAAGCTCCAGGAAGGTTTCTGGTACGATCACGATTACGACGGCAACAATGACGTCGGTAACGGAACCCTGATTGCCTGGCTCGATGACTGGAACGGGACGCCCCAGGTGGTCACCTATAATGTTGTCTGGCCCGCAGACGTTCCGGTGCTGCATATCGGTGAAACCCTGGTTGAGGCTAAAAACGGCCTGCCCGATATTGCCGCCCAGTGTGAGATAGACATCATTTATCAGGAAGGCAGCCTGGTAAATCTCTTCGATCCACTCGATGAATGGGCGATAGATTGCAATCAGAGCCTGCTGAGCCTGGCCAGAACATTCGACCTCAGTACCCGGCGTGAGCTTTTCACCGACCTGCCGCCCCATATCCAGAACCGGCTGACCTACGATCCGGAGGACAGCAAGCTTATGCTCAAGGGGGTTTATGACGCCGGTACCGGTGAGCCGACCCTGCTGCTGAATGTTTTAAGTGATAGGGAGCTTGATCAGGTTAAAACGGCGGCAGGCGATAATCCGTCTTTTAACACCGTTCTGGGTAATCTGAACAGTCATGCAAGCGGTGGCGCAACCCTGGCGGGTGATTATGACCTTAAAGCTTTAAGTGCCGGCAATGCCGACGGCGAAGGCTATGTTACCCTGGCCTTTAATGATTCCGAAGACTGTCCGGCGCCGACGATGCTGAGCGTGATCAAGGTGGAATGCCCGCTTTATACGGGAGAGATAGATATTTTCGCCTCTGATAATCCCTTTGATGAAAAGGTGACCATGCGTCACAACGGCGATTTCGGCGGCAACAGCGATAATAAACAGTTTCAGTGGCAGTATATGTTGACCAGTGACGCTTCCGGGATCCCGGATCAGGATGATGAAGGAGACTGGAAGCCCTATGAAACTCTCTCGCCTGCGGCGGTTCTTGTGGACCGCGGTACGGAGGAGGGGAATTTTTTCATCGCTGCCAATGATACCGTAATCGCGGGCTCGAGCGCTGATCTGATCGCCGACAAGTGGTTTCGGCTGCGTTATTACGATCCCCAGGCTGAGGGGCTTTGTTCTTCCGCCTACAGCGACTGGACCCCGCCCCAGCTTTATGAAGGCTGGATCAAGCGGGTCATGAAGAATATCAACCTCTTTGACCAGAAAATCAAGGATTTTCATGCCACCGATGTCGATACCCTGGCCTCGATGGTCAGCCTCGCCGGGCCCGGCTATGAGGGGGCGGTGGCTTTAAGTACCGACCCGGACTATTTGCAGAATGTCGGTATCATCGAGCTCTATGAAACCCTGCTTGAGCGGGCGGTTGGCTTGATGGATGGCAGCCCGGATATCAACAACGGGATAATGTTTGCCGCCAACCGCCTAGCCGATCTTTATATGCTGCTCGGTAACGAGGCCTATGCCGATGCCTGCGACCCAACCATCGGCTTTTCGACCGAAAGCGGGGTTTACGGCAGCGAGGCGCCGTCGATTTTCTGTTTTCAGAATCAGATGACCTCCCTGCTCGAGGAGGAGCTGGCGCTGCTGCGCGGTCGCAGCGTCAATGTTGACAGCCGGCCGGTTTACAACCGTCTTTACTGGAATTTCACCCTCGGTGACGGCGAGGTCGCCTATGCTGAAAACTACAATATTTTCGACCAGCCGACGGTTGATACTGACAACGATACCTACGCCGACGAGCGCGACGGCGAGATTAACGAAGACGATGCCAAGGTTCAGTTCCCCCAGGGCCACGGTGATGCCTGGGGTTATTATCTGAGTGCTGTCAAGCGTTACTATTATCTCTTGAAAAAAGAAAACTTTACCTGGGTGCCGCGTTCCGAGGCGATTATCGTCGCCGACCTGCCGGTCGAGGTCGATTATCAGGACGAACGCAAGTTCGCGGTCGCGGCCGCGGCCAAGGCCCGGGCCGGCAGTGAGATTGTCGATTTGACTTATCGGCAGTTTTATGAGGAAAATTCCGAAGATCGCTGGCAGGGTTATCCTGACAATACGGCCGATCGAGACTGGGGGGTTGATGACTGGGCCCGCCGGGCCGGACAGGGGGCTCTGTTTGACTGGGTCGTGGGCAATGCCCTGCTGCCGCCGGAATCGAGCGAAGAAGGTATCCAGAAGGTCGACCGCACCACGGTGATGGAGCTGGCCGAGATCGCCAGCGAGTATCTGGCCGTCGAAACCCAGCTTGACAAAGCCGATGCCGGCCTCAATCCCCTGGGTCTGGCGGCCGAGGTCATGCCTTTTGACATCGATCCGACCCGGATCGATGCCGGTGAAACCCATTTCGAGCAGATTTACGGCCGGGCCGTTCAGGCCGCCAACAACGCGATTGCGGTTTTCAACCACGCCAATGAGAGCTCGCAGCTTTTGCGCCGCCAGCAGGACAGCCTGGAGGATTTCCAGCGCAATATCGAAAACATGGAGGCGGACTACAATAACCGCCTGATCGAGATTTTCGGATATCCCTATCCCGATGACTGCGGCTCCGGCAAGACCTATGCGGCGGATTACGATGAAAGCGGCCCCGATCTCTATCATTTCATGTATATCGATCAAAGTGAGCTGATGGTTTGGGAAGACGAGATCACGACCGTGGTTCTGCCGGTAACCTTTGCAGAGTTTGGGGTTGATTCATCCGGTGCTCTGAACACGACTACGAAAGAGGTTGATTTCCATATCTCCACCGACAGTCGGATCGGGCTTGTCAAGCCGGTTGAATGGGTCGGGCGGCGCAAGGCCCAAGGTGCCATTCAGGCCTCTCTTTCCGAAATTCTCCAGACCCGCGGCCGAATGGAAAAGGCCCTGCTCGATTACGACAACCTGCTCAAGCAGATCGAGGACCAGGCCGATTTGCTGCAGAGACAGTATGCTATGAATCGTGATGAAATTTACATCCTGAATGCGGCCCTTGACGAGCAGAAGGATTTGAATAAGTTGATCATGGTTAGTCGAGGCGTTCAGCTTTTCTATAGATTGATGAGTCGTTTGGCGACTGAGCTTTCAAATGCGATAGCAGAAGCTCTTCCCAGATCGGTGGGTTGTGCTAATGATATTAGCTCTGTCCCGCGGTCTATAATTAGGGTAGCTGGAATTTTTGCCGCAGAAACTGCTGGGACCGCGGCTGATATTGCTTCACTGGCTGAACTCGGCCTGCAGCAGGCCAAAGAAGTAGTCTCAGCCGAGAGTAACCTTGCGATTACCGCCCTGCACAGTGCATACGCCGCCTACCAGCAGCTCAAGCAGCTTGAAAGCCTGGTTCGGACCGAGGCTTCGCAGCGGGCCGAGATTTATCTACTGGGTGAAACCCTGCGGCAGTCGGTTGAGCGCTATCGCTCGACCCTGGCCCAGGGTGATCGCCTGCTCGCCGATCGCAAGCGGTTTCGGACCCAGACTGCGGCCCAGATTCAGGCCTATCGTTACAAGGATATGGCCTTCAGGATCTTTCGCAACGACGCCCTGCAGAAATACCGGGCCCAGTTCGACATGGCGGCGATGTACGTTTATCTCGCAGCCAAGGCCTACGATTACGAGACCACGCTGCTTGATGGTGATTCGGCCGCCGGCAGCCAGTTTCTGGGCAATATCGTCAAACAGCGGAGCATCGGCCGGATCGAAAGCGGCCTGCCTCTAACCGGCACCGGCCTGGCTGACCCCATGAAGCGGATGTGGCAGAATTTCCAGGTTATCAAGCCGCAGCTCGGTTTTACCAATCCGCAGATCGAGACCAACCGCTTCTCGCTGCGTCAGGAACTCTTCCGGATCAAGACGGATCTGGGGTCGAATGCGACCTGGAAGCAGGTACTCGAGCAGTGCAAGGTCGAAAATCTCTGGGATGTGCCGGAATTCAGGCGCTATTGTCGGCCCTTTGCCGAAGAAGGGATTGCCGAGCCCGGCATCGTTATACCTTTCTCGACCACCGTCAACGCCGGGATGAACTTCTTCCACTGGCCGCTGGGCGGGGGCGATTCCTATTATTCATCGAGCAATTTTGCCACCAAGGTGCGCAGTGTCGGGATCTGGTTCAGCAATTACAACGGCACCGGCATGAGCCTGACGCCCAGGGTTTACCTGGTGCCGGTGGGTGAGGATATCCTCAGGACGCCGTCTTACAACACCCGCGAAATACGCACCTGGAACGTTGTCGACCAGAAAATTCCCCAGCCCTTTCCGATCGTGCCGCTGGAGATGGAGGAAAATCCGAGCTGGATTCCAACCATCGATACGACTTACGATGAGATCTTCGAGATTCGGCGCCATTCCGATTTTCGCGCCTATCATGACAGCGGCTGGCTCAATGAGTCGGAGATGCTCTATGATTCGCGCCTGGTCGGTCGTTCGGTCTGGAACACCAAATGGCTGCTGATTATTCCGGGCCGCGCCCTGCTCGCCGATGGCGATGAAGGAATCGAGACCTTTATCGACGGGCCGCTGCTCTACGGCGGTTTGCCGAATGAGAGAACCGGCTACGGGGTCAGCGATATCAAGCTCTTCTTCAGTACCTATGCTTATTCGGGTAACTGATGATGCGGACCATTCTGACGATAAATCTAAAAGGGTTGATTATGGCTTGGGCATTTAAAAAAAGTTTGTTGCTGCTGGCCGGTGTCGTTTTGCTTCTGGCGGCCGCCGGCCCGGCCTTGGCGGAAGAGCCGGCCGTGGTTATTGGCGGTAAGGCTTTGCCGGCCGCTGATCTCAAACAGTATATCGAGCGGCGGCCGGCCGCCATGGCCGATATGAAAGCTTTTCAGGCCGCGGTCGAGAGCCTGGTTGACAGCGAAGTGCTTTACCAGCAGGCCCTGGCCCTGGGCTTTGACCAGCAGCCTGAGATCCGTCAGGCCCTGCGTCAGCTGCTGGGTCAGAAACTGCTTGAGGAGAAGGTTAACCAGCCGGTTATGAGCCGTCAGATCAGCCTTGAAGAGATCGAGCGCTATTATGCCGAGCACCGGGATCAGTATCAGCGGCCCGAGCAGGTGCGCCTGGCGGCGATCTTTGTGGCCGTGCCGGTCGGCGGCCAGCGGGCCGAGGCCCGGCAAAAGGCCGAGGCCGTGCTGGCTGAGGCCCAGAGCGCCAAGGATCGCTTTTCTTTTACCCGGCTGATTAAAGAGCAGGCCGAGCCGCCTGCGGGCTTCAGGCACGGCGACAGCGGTTTTTTTGACCGTCAGGGGCAGCCGGGAAAACTGGCGCCCGAGCTGGTCGAGGCCGCTTTCGCCCTGGATCAGGGCCAGATCAGCCCGCAAATAATCGAGACTGCGGCCGGCTTTTATATCATCAAGGTTACCGGCAAACGACCGGCCTTTAAAATCGAGCTTAACAAGGTGGCCCGGGAGATCGAAAGAAAGATTCGTCGGCAGGAGCTGAGCGACTGCCGGCAGAGCTATCTGGAGGGCTTGCGCCGGGCGGCTGAGATTAAAATAGACGACTCGAAACTGGCCGAGATCCACCGCCAGCTGCAGGCTGCCAGCCGGGCCTCTGCCAAAGGTGAGCGCAATGCGCCGCCGGCCCTGCCGGGGCAGCGTTGAAAAAGTATGATCTCATTAATCTGCTGATTTGAAGAGTTGACATAAGATGCAAACCAAGCGCGAAATAAAATTGGGGGCGGGTATGAAATCTTTAAAAACTGGTCTGACCGGATTCATCATTCTGGCCTTTTGCCTGATTGCCGTCAGTGCCTACGGCCGGCTGCCGGAGCCGGATAACATCGTTTATGGTGTCGTTCCTGAAGGTACGGCAACGGTCACGGCCAAACATGGCGGAGAAGAGCTGGCGGTTTTTACCGCGGCTTTGCAGCCAAACCTGGCGCCGTATTACGTGCTGCGTTTGCCGATTGATTCGCTCGAGCCGCAGCTTCCCGGCACCGTGCGGCCCGGAGATGAGGTTGAGCTCTTTATTAACGGCGGCTCGGTCGCGGCGGCTACTTTTGCGGCCGGCGAGAAAGGGGAGATTACCCAGCTTCATTTGACTGATGTCGACGAGGACGAAGACGGCATGCTCGACGCCTGGGAAGAAGCGTATTTTGGCAGTGTTACTTATTCAGATGGTACCGGCAATGACGACGGCGATTTTTTTACCGATCTCGAAGAGTTCCTCCAGGATACCAGCCCGCTGGTCAGAACTGCGGCCGGGCCGCAGATCAGCATCAATCCCGACCCGCTTGATTTTGGTTCTGTCGATGTCAATGGCGGTTTAACCCTGACTCTGACGATCAGCAATATCGGGGACGCCGATCTGGCGATTGTCAGTTTGGGCCTGAGCGGTGTCGATGCAGCCGACTTCAGTCTGATCAATGACAACTGTTCCGGCCAGATTATTGCCGCGGGCAGCAACCGGACGGTGCAGATAAGCTTTGCCCCCAGCTTCGAAGGCGATGCCCTGGCTCAGCTCTCGATTGTCAGCAATAATGTGAGAAACAGTCCTCTGGCGGTTGCAGTGCGAGGCAACGGTAACAACGAGGGTATTCTTTATGTCGACGACGAAAACCTTTGCGATGGTGGTCACCCTTATTATTGCCGTTTAGGTGATGCAAACGGGGCTTTTGTGCGCTCCGGCTCGGGTAATGAGATCAGGATCACTACCGGGACTTATGCCGAAGGTGATCTGATCTTCAGCCAGGGCTTTATGGTCTGGCTGCGCGGCGGCTGGGATGAAGATTATATCAGCAATGCCGGTGCCAGTACAACGATTGCCGGTTCCCTGACAATCACCGACGGCAGCCTGGTGGTCGAAGGCATCGTCATCAGCGGCGATGATACCCAGCATCTGGCCTGGCTGGATAGATCCGTTTTCGGCGGCTTGAGCCCGGCGTACTGGTCGCAAAGGGTAACCTTCAGGTGATCGAGTCGCTGCCCGGCGGTCGGGTGGTACAGTCTGACCAAAACCACCCTGTTTCAGATTCTTGCAGGTCAACTGCAGCCGGACCGCGGCAGTTTTCGCTGGGGGGTGACGATCACCCCAGCCTTTTTCCCGATCGACAACAGCAGCTATTTCGAAAATGATCTGAGTCTGATCGACTGGCTGCTGTAGTTGCCCCGGCAGCCGAAGGGGAGAGTTTCGCCCTCGGCTTTTTGGGGCGGATGCTCTTTTTCGGGGATGAAACGAAAAAGAAATCATCGGTTTTGTCCGGGGGCGAGAAGGTGTGCTGCATGCTCGCAAAGATGATGCTCACCGAAGCGGACGCGCTGATTTTCGACGAGCCTACCAACTATCTTGATCTTGAATCGATCACGGCCCTGAATAATGGCCTGATTGCCTATCCTGAAGTCATTCTCTTTACCAGCCACGATCACAAGTTTCTGGCGACCGTCGCCAAAACCGGATTATCGAATTTACCCCGAGCTGGCGGATAAATCGGTAGCCGGTTGCATTTAAAGATTGTCACAATATGGCTAAAATGATAGGACGCAGGATGTAAACCAGACGAAAACAGGAGAAAATTCCATGACAAACGACCGAAAGTACAAATTTTCTTGGGAACTGCTGGGAGACCTTAGCACCGGACGTCCTCATCTTGGCAATACCACCCGAGTGGAGGTCTACCGTCTGCTGCAGTTTGCTTTTCGTGATGTTATTGAGCAGCATGTCGGCACTGAAGAGACTGACAAGATTTCTATGAAGCCGGCGCTCTTGCCGGGAAAGAATTCTGTGCCCACATGCTCACCCCCACTGCAGATCTAAATGAGTTTGTCCGTGAGTTGCAGGAGATACTGAAGGATTTGGGTATCGGCATATTGCGGGTTGAAAAGGCTGACATGGAAAAAATGGAGCTTATACTGACCGTGTCGGAAGATCTTGACTGTTCCGGTCTGCCGGAGCTTGACTATGAAATCTGCAGTTATGATGAAGGCTTTATCTCCGCCCTGCTGGAATCATTTTCTGGAGTTAAATTCATTGTCAAAGAGGTGGACTGCTGGTGTACCGGCGATCGCACCTGTCGTTTTCTGGCAACATCTTCGGCATAGGATATGATGACACAGATATCGGATAACAATTCGACACTGCTTGATTTGGCGGTCAGAGATTTACAAGCTCTGCTTACAGCTCCCAAGGTTTCACTTGAGCCGCCGGAAGCGCTTGCAGATGTAGATGGATACCGACAACTTTATGCAACGTTACTGGAGGTACGCACCGCCATTTTGATGTTTGCTTCCGGAAATTTTGACTATCAGGTAACAGAAAAGGGGTTCCTGCCCGGATCAATCAAATCGTTGCAGGCATCGTTGCGTCACCTGACCTGGCAGACAAAAAGGATCGCTTCAGGAGATTTTACGCAACGCGTAGAGTTCATGGGAGAATTTTCCGAATCTTTTAACAGTATGGTTATATTGCTCGATCAGTCAATGCGTAAGCTTGAATTGATTGCGCACACCGACCCGCTTACCGGCTCCAACAATCGCGGCTATTTTATGGAGCGTCTGGGGACAGAGCTCGATCGCACCAAGCGCTACGGAAGCATATTCTGTATTGTCATGCTTGATCTGGATCACTTTAAGTCTGTAAATGATAAGCTTGGTCATGCTGCCGGAGATGAAGCTCTACGCTCTTTATGCCGGGTTATTAACTCTTCGGGGCTCCGTAGTGCTGATTTTTTTGGTCGGATTGGCGGTGAAGAATTTGCGATTGTTTTACCGGAAACCAAGATAAAAGGGGGCATTGAAGTAGCCGAACGGGTGCGGATAAATATGGAAAATACAGCGGTAATTCACGAGAACAACGAGTTTTTCATAACCGCAAGTTTAGGAGTCAGCGAATACAGGGCTGGTGATACACGAGAGTCCTTACTGAACCGCGCGGATCAGGCAATGTACAGAGCAAAGGAGACCGGAAGGAACAGGGTTTGTGTAGAGAGCTAATCCTTTTTGAAGTGCTTGTGTTATAAAGGAGACAGGAGATCAGGATGAGGCTAGCGAAGTCTCTTTGGCAAAGTGCGTCTCACCAAAAGATTTTTTATTATATCGTTGCCGGTACAACACTGCTGATCACGGTTGTAGTTTTAGGAGATGAAGTCCATCGTCACATTCGTGTTTTTGAAGAGTGGATTGAAGGCATGGGGCCCTGGGCGCCGGTGTTTTTTGTTCTGTTTTATGCTCTCTTAAACTCAATATTTTTTCCCGATACCCTGCTCGGTATCGTTGCTGGTGTAACCTTCGGTTTTACTGAAGGCTTAGCTGTTGTTACCGGCGGCAGTCTTGCCGGAGCGGTGCTGCAGTATCTTCTGTCCCGCCACCTGTTAAGGCCTGTCATCGACAGGCTTTTAAGGGCAAAGCCAACCCTGGCCGCAATGCAGACGGCGGTGCTGGAGCAGGAATTTAAACTGCAGCTGCTGATTAGATTGACACCCCTTAATCGTGCCTTGACGAGCTATGTTCTCGGGGCGGCAGGGGTCGGATTCAGTCGCTTTGTCGGCGCCTGTGTGGCCATCCTGCCCAACCTGTGTCTGGAGGTCTATTTCGGTATCGCCGGCAAACATCTGGCAAAAGTATCGGGCCGGCATGACCCTGCGGCTCTATTGCATGCCGTGGTTATGGCTGTCGGACTTGGCATCGGGATTACGGTGATGGTTCTGGTGTCGCGAGCGGCCCGCAGGGCCGTAGAGATAGCCACTAAGAGCTGATCTTTATCTGTTGTCTCGATAGTCATGCCCAAAGAGGTATTCATACAGAAATAAATAGAGATTACCAGTTAATTTAAAAAAGGAAGAAAGAGCCCGGCACCGTCCGTGATTTTATTCCGGCATTGCGGTAATATTTTTTCAGGGCATCCAGCAGCCCCGCGGCGGTGTATTCGTTGGCGATTATTCTGACGTTGAGGCCCGCAGCGGTTGCGGCGGCGGCGGTGATCGGGCCGATGCAGGCGGTGGGTAAGCTCTTTAACTTTTCCCGGATTTGCGGGGAGTGGCAGTGCTGAATCAGGTTGGATGCACTGGAGGCGCTGGTGACGGTGATGATGTCGATCTCTTCCTGAGCCAGCAGATGATTAAGCTGAGCTGCCGATTCAGGTGGAAAGATGGTTTCGTAGACCGGGACAACATCGACCCTGGCGCCTCTCCGGCGCAGGGTTTCGGGCAGCAGTTCGCGGGCTTGTAAAGCTCTGGGCAGGAGGATCTTTTGTGCTCTGATATCAAGACCGGCAAAAAGTTCGATGATGCCCTCGGCGGCAAATTCTTTAGCGATCAAATTACTTTTCAAACCTGAGATCGCAGCGGCCTGAGCGGTTTTGGGGCCGACGCAGATTGTGGTCAGATGGTCCAGGGCCAGGGCATCAAGTCCTTTGCTTTGCAGTCTCTGATAAAAACAGTCGAAGCCGTTGACACTGCTTAAAATCAGCCAGTGATAATCGGCCAGTTCGCTGATGGCTCTGTCGGCTGCGCTCCAGTCGGGCGGGGGAATGATTTTGATAGTCGGCAGCAGAAGCGGGCGGGCTCCGGCCTGAGTCAGCTGGGTTATGAAATCACGGGCCTGCGATTCCGGCCGGGTGACGAGAATACGCAGACCCTGTAGATCAGTTGTCGGCGGCTGCGAGGATGGCATACTCAGCTCAGCTCTCCGGGTTGGCTGCAAAACACTCCTGCAGAAGGACGTCAGCCCCGCGCTGCAGCAGGGTGCAGGCCAGTTCCCGGCCTAATTTTTCAGGATCACTGCCGGCGGCACTCTCTTTGATAATCTGATGGCCGTCAAGCGCCGCGACCAGACCGGTGAGGTTTATCAGTTGATCTTCGTCGACCGTGGCATGCGCGGCGATCGGCACCTGACAGCCACCTTCCAGGGTCTTGAGAAAAGCCCGTTCAGCGCGAACCGCGAGGGCACTCCGAATATCATGGAAAAAAGCCAGGCGCTGATTGTTGAAATCATCATTGATCCGGGTTTCGATGCCTAAGGCGCCCTGGGCGATTGCCGGTAGAGAAATAAGGGGATCAATCAGTTCGGTGACCTGGTCGGCCCAGCCCAAACGTTTAACCCCGGCATAGGCGAGAATAATGCCGTCATATTCGCCGCGTGCCAGTTTCTTCAGACGGGTATCGACATTGCCGCGCAGATCCCGGGTGGTCAGCTGGGGAAAGGCGTGCAGCAGCTGAGATTTGCGGCGCAGGCTGCTGGTACCGATAACCGCACCAGAAGGCATCTCCCGCAGACTTTTGCCGGAGTGGGAGAAAAAGGCGTCCCGGGGATCTTCGCGCGGCGGAATAATTGCCACCTGCAGGTTTTCAGGCAGTTCGGTTGGTACATCCTTCATGCTGTGCACCGCAAGATCAATCTCCCCGGCGAGCAGAGCATCTTCGATCTCTTTGACAAAGAGACCCTTGCCCCCGACTTTGGCGAGAGGCACGTCAAGTATCTTATCACCCTTGGTTTTGATTACCGTGAGGTTGACTTCGATGCCGGAATATTCGCGCTCAAGTTCGTTCTTTACCCAGTTGGCCTGCCAAAGAGCCAGGGCGCTGCCGCGGGTACCGATAGTGATTTTTCCTTTATCTGGCAGATTTTTATTATTCATGAGGGGGCTCCTTATTCTAATTCATTTTCAGTCAGATGAAATATTTTTCTGATCGTGGTTGCCGGCACATTTTCGTCGCACTGATTTGATGATTTGAGATAGTTTATCGGGTGGTGGAGAAATTTGTTGCCGATAGCGTTAACCATAGCCTCCAGGCGACGGCGCTCCTTGTCGCTTAAATCAGGAAATCCGCTTAAGGTTTTATGCAGCTCCTGCTCACTGATTTTTCTGATCTGATCCCGCAGCTCCCGGATCGTCGGGGTGACTGCCAGTGAGGCCAGCCACTGCTCAAATTTGTCCACCTCCAGATCGACCATAGTTTCCGCCCGAAGAGCCTCCTGCTGGCGCTGGTCCAGATTTTCGGTAACCGTTTCCTGAAGGTCGTCAACATCGTAAAGATAGATATTGTCAAGGGCATTGATCTGCGGGTCAATATCACGGGGCACGGCGATATCAATCAGAAAGATAGGTCGATTGCGGCGTTTTTTTAAGGCTTTGGCAAGCTCCGGGGGGGCGAGCAGATAAGTGGGTGATCCGGTTGAGCTCAAGATGATGTCAACCTGATCAAGGTGATCGCGAAATTTATCAAAAGGCAGGGCGATGCCGGAAAATTCATCGGCCAGCTCCTGGGCCCGGCTTAAGGTTCGATTGGTAACCAGAACCTGGTCAATTCCCTGATTGACAAAATGGCGGGCTGCCAGTTCGCACATCTCTCCGGCGCCGATGAGCATGACTTTCATGCCTTTCAGGTCGCCGAAAATCTTTTTCGCCAGTTCGACTGCAGCAAAACTGACTGAGACGGCGCAGCTTGCTATTCTGGTTTTAGTGCGCACCTCCTTGGCGATAAAAAAAGAACGATGCATGAAACGGTTAAGGATCAGGCCGGTGGAACATGATTCTGAGGCGATAAAAAAAGCATCTTTAAGCTGACCTAGAATCTGGGGTTCGCCGACGACCATTGAGTCAAGACTGGAGGCGACCCGAAAACCGTGGCGGATTGCATCGGCGTCTTTATGGAAGTAGAGTTTGTCGGCAAATGAATGCGCCATAATCTGATGATAGTGTTCCAGAAAACGGATCATTTTTTCACGGCAGAGATCAAGCTTCTGGCTGATTCCACATAACTCAACCCGGTTACAGGTGGAGAGGATCAGGGCTTCACTTAAATCCGCTTCATCCTTGAGTCGGCGCAGGGCGGCGGGCAGATCTTCGCCTTTGAACGCGAGGCGTTCGCGGACTTCAACCGGAGCGGTTTGATGGTTAAGGCCTAAAGTTACAATATGCATAGGGTGAAATTTCAGTTGGATAAGGTGTAAAGCAGGCAAAATAGTGATTGTGGTGTCTGCAAAGTGTCTGATTTACCTCAGTGAGCATAACTGTGGAGGCCGCTCAGGAGAAGATTGACCCCTAAAAAGGTGAACATGATAGCGGCAAAACCAATGATAGTCAGCAGGGAAGCCTTGCGGCCGCGCCAGCCTGAATTCATGCGGCCATGCAACAGGGCGGCAAAAAGCAGCCAGGTAATCAGGGACCAGGTCTCTTTCGGGTCCCAGCTCCAGTGCGAGCCCCAGGCGAAGGAGGCCCAGACCGAACCGCTGATGATCCCCAGGGTGAGCAGGGGAAAGCCGAGGCGCAAACAGAGATAATTGAGCTCGTCCAGCCTCTGCAGGGCCGGAAGTTTCCGGAAAATACCTTTTATTTTCTTGGTTTTTATCAGATGTTCCTGAATCAGATACATCACGGCTCCACCGCAGCCTAACGCGAGAAACGCATTGCCGGCAAAACTTAAGAGGACATGCAGGGGGAGCCAGAAACTTTTCAGAATGGGTGGCTGGGGGGTAATGGCCTTGGAGGTAAGCAGCGCGCCCAGGGTGAAAATAATCAACAAAGGTGAGGTGAAAGCGGCCAGGGTCGGCAGTTGATTTTTGCGGGTTACGAGGAGATAGGCCAGAGCCAGGAGCAGGGCGAAGAAGGAGAGGGATTCATGCAGGTTGCTGACGGCCAGAGTCTGGGCCTGAGTGCAGCGCCATGAAAAGGCGAGCAGATGAATGACAAAACCGCTCTGAATTGCAATTTTACTCCAGGGCCTGGCTTCGCTGTCCGGTTTAAACAGGTAGACAAAGCCGCTGACCATGCCGGCGCTGTAGAGGACTAAGGCTCCAACCAATAGAGAACTGTAGATTATATCCATTTATTTTGTAAGCTTGTAAGCTGTTTCTCAGTTATGAGGGGGGGGGTAAATTCAGGGCCGGTCGTTTATAACGGTCTCTCTCGTAAGTGTCAACTGCTATCCGGTCAAATGTTCCAGACAAGAGAAAAAGATTGTACTTTTTTCAGGTGAAATGTTATGGAGCGAGGCTTTGAAATTACGAATCACGAATGATGAATTACGACTTACCGGTTCATGATCGCTGGCGATTATTGTTGTCGGATCAATTTTATATCTCTATTTTAGAGGGGATGACTGTATGTATTTTCCGGTTTATCGGCCCCGGCGTTTGCGGGCCGATGCCAATATTCGGCGCATGGTGCGGGAAACCTCGCTTTCAGTAAACGATTTTATTGCTCCGCTTTTCGTCTGTCCGGGTCAGGAGGTGCGGCGCCCGATCAGTTCGATGCCGGGCAATTATCAGCTTTCCATTGACGAATTGGTGCTTGAGGCGGCGACATTGAAAAGTCTCGGGGTGCCGGCGATTATTCTTTTCGGCATCCCTGAGAGCAAAGACGAGTTTGGAAGCGGAGCCTATGCTGCTGATGGCATTATTCAACAGGCGATCCGGGCTCTGAAAGCTGAAGTCAAAGATCTTTTAGTCATAACCGATGTCTGTCTCTGTGAGTATACTTCGCACGGTCATTGCGGCGTGGTTGAAGAGGGTCGTATCGACAATGATAAAACCCTTGCT
>JAFGVI010000047.1 GCA_016938065.1 Deltaproteobacteria bacterium
CTTCGCCAACCAGCAATCCGACCCTCGAAGTGGCTCTGGCATCGCTGACCATCTCAGGGACAGCCAGCGATGCCGTCGGTGTCACCCAAGTCAGCTGGAGCAACAACCGCGGCGGCAGCGGTAACGCCAGCGGCACCACGACCTGGAGTGTCGCCGGTATCACGCTCGATGAAGGCGTTAATACTTTGACCGTCACCGCGGTCGATGCCGCCGGCAACGCCAGCTCCGATTCGCTGCTGGTAACTTACAGCACACCGGATACAGCGGCGCCGGTCATCACCATCACTGCACCGACCAGCAATCGAGTTTACAGTACGAACCAATCAACTTTAATATTGTCGGGAAGCGCCGCAGATGATGTTGGGGTCGAACAGGTGACATGGAACAACAGTCGCGGCGGCAGCGGCAGCGCCAGCGGCACTGAGTCCTGGAATACCGGTAATGTTCAGCTGGCCGAGGGGATCAATGAACTTACAGTCGAGGCTCTCGATAAGAGCGGGAGAAAAGGCGTTGCCCGCATTACAGTAGTTTATGATACAACAAAAGTCCAAGTTTTCTACAAATGGCTGCAGGCTGAATCCGGAACCTTTGCCCTGCCGGTTGAAGATTTTTCTGACCCGGAAGCCTCGGGCGGAAAGTCCATCAGAAAGGCCACGGGTTCAGGTGACACTGATTATCCCGATGGCTGGGCTCAATACTCGTTTTATGTGAATAATCCTGGCTATTACCTCTTCTGGATGAAGGTTTTCAGTGATCGTCCGGCTTCATTCTTTACCTCGGTCGATGCAGAAAGTGACACTGTCTGGGAAATCGACCATGAAGCGGATTGGCGCTGGGTTCTGATTATCCTCGACGAAGTCAAGCCGTTAGTCTTGAATTTAGCTCAGGGTACCCATACGCTGAAAATTTCCGGACGCGAAGAAGGGGTCAAAATTGACCGGATATTGATCACAAACGATTTAATGTTCATACCTTCAGAAAATGAGCCGGACACCGTTCCTCCCGCTCCTGTACTTAATTTACGCATCAGGTAAGGACAACGATTGATATCCGGCTCGGCCACATGCCGTATCAGATCTTCTTCAACAAACCCATATTTCTCAAAGATCTCTCAAGAGCTGCAGATTCTGCAACGCGACCGCGTTTGCGGCAGCCTTTGAGGTAGATTATGCTTTTACGTTCGAGAGTGGCAAGTACTAAAGCTTTCTGGGAAGGGGTCAGAGTAGCACTGGCGAGAAGTTTCAAGAGGGAGGTAATACGGTAGCGATCAAGGGCGGGAATGGTGCGTGAAAGCTGATCATCGTGGCCGCCATATTTGACCACCAGCTTTTCCCGAAGCAGCGGGATGGGATAACGGCAGGCAATTCTCAGCCAGAGATCGTAATCTTCGCAGGCGGGAAGTGTCTCGTCAAAGAGGCCGACCGCGGCAAAGAGACGGCGCCGCATCATTACGGCGGAGGGGCTGACGACACAGAGAGGCAGACATTCGGCAAAGATGAAGCCGGCAGGTTTCTGATGATGTTTACAGGGGTTAACCCGTTGGCCGTGACGAATCCAGATCTCATCGGTCTGGGAAATCAAAATATCGGGAGCAGCTTGCATGAAAGCAAGCTGCCGTCCGGTTTTTTCAGGTTCCCAGAGGTCGTCGGAGTCAAGAAAAGCGATAAACGAACCCCGGCTGAGTTCGATCCCCCGATTACGGGCATAACTGACGCCGCGATTGCGCGGCAGCGGCAACAGGCTGATGCGCGCACCGAACTGGTCCCGCATCAACCTGAGGGTATTATCGGTCGAGCCATCATCAACCACAATGATTTCAATATTGGCATAACTCTGCGCCAGCACCGAGGCCACGGCCCGAAGCAGCGGTTGCGCCCGATTAAACGTCGGAATAATGACACTGATCAGGGGTTGAATCATTCCGACAGGTTTTTCACCAGTCCGGCCATGAGTCGGGCCCCGAAACCAGTGGCACCGGGAGCGAAATATTTCCATTTCTTGCCGGGATAGGCGGGCCCGGCAATATCAAGATGAGCCCAGGGAATCTCTTCGGGGACAAATTCACTCAAAAACAGCGAGGCAGTAATGGTGCCGCCGTAAGCGCTGTTACCGATATTGGAGATGTCGGCGAAATCGGATTTCATATCTTCCAGATAGGCTTTCTCCAGCGGCAGTTCCCAGATGATCTCGCCACTCTCTTCACCAGATTTCTTAAGCCGATCGATTAAATCGCGATCGCGCCCTAGAACCGCGGCCATCTGAATCCCTAAGGCCACACGACAGGCCCCGGTCAGAGTGGCGGCATCGACCATATAGTCGGGTTGCAGAGAAGCCCCGAGCTGCAGGGCATCAACCAAAATGAGACGACCTTCGGCATCGGTATTTTTGACCTCAACCGACTTGCCGTTCTTCATGACAATGATGTCGCCCGGAACCTGGGCTTCACCGCTCGGCATATTTTCCGCCAGCGCCAGGATCCCGGTCACCCTGACCCGAGCCCCGAGCTGACCGATAATTTCCAGGGCCCCAAGCACGGCAGCCGCCCCGGCCATATCCGATTTCATATCGACCATCGAAGCCCCCGGCTTCAGTGAAAGCCCGCCTGAATCAAAGGTAATTCCTTTACCGACCAGGACAACATGCGGTATTTTATCGGCCCCGGCAGTTTCCGGCTCGTAGGTCAACCTAACCATGCGCGGCGGTTTACAACTGCCGCGGCCCACCGCCAGAAGACCGTTATAACCCTCTTTGGCGAGCCGATTCTCATCCCAGAGCTCAATCTTTAGACCCCAACGAGCCGCACTTTTTACGGCCTCATCGGCAAACTCTTCCGGACCGAGGACAGCGGGCGGATGGTTGACCAGATCACGCACCCGATTTACTGTCAGACAGACCTTCTCAATCTTTTTAAGTTCAGCTTCGACCTGTGATAACTCCAGATCGCCAACGACAAAAATCACCTCCGGACTGAAAGCCGCCTTCTCTTTATCCTTACCCGCCGACTTGAACTTTTCGTAAGCATAGGCGCCAAGGAGAATGCCTTCCAGCGCTTTTTTATGAAAACCTGCAGCCGGCGGGGCGTCAAGTACCAGCCGCAAAGGCGAAATTTTAAGGGCAACGGCCTGATTATAAGCCTCAAGCGCCGCACATTTTACAGCCTCCCAGATATTGAGATATTTAAACTGGGCCAAAGGTATCAGGTAATCGGCGAAGGTCAGTTCCGGGCCGCTCAGCAACAGAGATTTTTCCAGTTCACGCTCTTTAAAAACTTTCAGTTTATCAGTGACTGCAGCACCGGTTACGAAAAATTCGTGCTCCTCCGACAACAGAAAGGCCCGTAAACCCGACTCTTTTTCCGCCTCCGATTTTATCACCCGCCACACAATTTCACTCGCCATATTATTCTCCTAAATAGGCCTCTTTGACCCGTTCATCTTTTAATAAATCGGCCGCCGGCGCTTCCAGAATAATCCTGCCGGTCTCCATCACATAACCATAATCCGCCAGATTGAGGGCGGCGTGCGCATTCTGCTCCACCAGCAGAATGGTAATCCCCTCACCGGCAATCCGTTCTATTATTGAAAAAATCTTTTCCACCATTAAAGGGGCTAAACCGAGGGAGGGTTCATCGAGCAGCAGGAGCTGGGGCTGTGACATCAGGGCCCGACCAATGGCCAGCATCTGCTGTTCGCCCCCGGAAAGGGTGCCGCCAGCCTGCCGCCGGCGCTCACCGAGTACGGGAAACAGCTCATAAACCATTTCGAGATCGGCAACGATCGCGGCCTTCACGCGACGACAGTAGGCCCCCATTTCGAGATTTTCCTGAATGGTCAGACCCGGAAAAATCCGCCGGCCTTCCGGGACCTGACAGAGCCCGGCCTTGACAATTTCATCCGGAGCCCGCCCTGCCAGCGAAGTGCCATGATAGAGGATTTCGCCCTGTTGCGGCTGCAGGATCGCACTGATCGCCATCAGCGTCGTCGATTTACCGGCCCCATTGGCCCCGATCAGGGTCCTGATTTCACCAGCGTAGACCTCCAGATCCACCCCTTTCAAGGCATGAATGTTGCCGTAATAGTAGTGGATATTCTTAAGCTTGAGCAGCGGCATGCTGAGCTCCTAAGTAAGCTTCAATCACCAGAGGATTACTGCGCACTTCGGCCGGAGTGCCCGAAGCAATCAGTTCGCCGTGGTCCAGAACATAGATCCGGTCAGCCAGATTCATGACCACCTTCATGTCATGCTCAATAATCAGCACCGCGATCCCGGCCTGACTGATTCGGCGGATCAGGTTGATCAGCCCGGCAGATTCGGTCGGATTCATGCCGGCCGCCGGTTCATCCAAAAGCAGAAGTTCAGGCTCGGTCGCCAAAGCCCGGGCGATCTCCAGACGGCGCTGATCGCCATAGGGCAGGGAACCGGCCCGGCTCTCAAGCTGTTTTCCGAGACCGACAAATCTTAAACACTCAGCCGCCTTCTCAGCCGAGTCCCGCTCCTCTTTACGGGCTCCAGGCAGGGCCAGAACAATGCCGAAAAAGTTAGCCCGAGTTCGGCAATGGCGGCCCAGCTTGACATTATCCAGAGCCGACAGAGAAGAAAAAAGGCGAATATTCTGAAAAGTGCGCCCAACTCCTAACGCAGTAATGACATCAGCGCGCAGGTGCTGACCAAAGGCCTCTCTGACCCGGGGCAGATTAAACATTAACAGAAAAAAAGGGGCGGCAATCAGAATCAGCAGGGCTCCCGGCACCAGCAGTGGATAAAAGGGAAAAAGAGAAAAGAAACCAACCTCGGCAAAATCAGGACTGCGCCAGAGCCAAACAACCGCCCAGAGCCCATCCGCCAAAACAAAGATCAGCAGCAGCAGACGGCTCCAGGCCCGAAAATGACTTAAGGGCTTCAACAGGTAGATGCGAAAAAAGGCCAGTCCGGAGAGGGCCAGAACCGCTTCCAGGCGAAAAAAGGTCTCCGGCCAGACGACCCCTAAAGCCAGCGGCAGCCAGAGCAGAGAGAGAAGAGCGAACAACGCTCCTAAACGAAACACGAGGAGTCTAGTCGCCGGAGAAACCTGACTGACCAGACTGTGACCGGCAAACATGATCTCGCCCGACGTCGGCCCGGCAATCGCGTTAAGACAGTTGAAAAAAGTAGTTTTACCCGCACCATTGGGACCGATCAGGCCGACAATTTCACCGGCCCTGACCTCAAGTGAAACCTCTTTGACCGCGGTCAGTCCGCCAAAGGTTTTGACTACTTTATGAGCTTTCAGCAGCAGCTCACCTGTTTTACGTCCCGCCATCAAGAACCTTCACTCTTTTTCTACCGGCAGAAGCCCGGCCGGGCGCCAGCGCATCATACAGACAATAAGCAGACCAAAGAGCAGATAACGGGCGTTACTCAAGCTGTCCGGCAGCACAATGCGCAAAACCTCGGTCAAGGGAATCAAAATAAAAGCACCCAGCAGGGCGCCGCTGATACTCCCCATCCCCCCAAAAACTATCAGACAGAGAATCAGAATCGATTCCCAGAATTTAAACATATCGGGATGCACAAAACGAAACCAACGGGCATAAAAAGCACCGGCCAGAGCCCCGATGGCCGCACTTAGAGCGAAGGCTATAATCTTGTAGTTGGCGACATTGACCCCGACGCATTCAGCCGCAATTTCATCCTCCCGAATGGCGAACCAGGCCCGGCCTAATCTCGAACTGCGAATACGGACCACCACCCACAAAACCAGGAGCAGAAAAAAGAGAATAAGGTAATAGGCCTGCCAGGGTTGGTCGAGAACGGCGCCGCAGAAATCTGGACGGGCTATACCCGGCACTCCCATCGGCCCCCGGGTCAGCCAGAGTTCATTACGGATAACCAGAATAATCAGCTCGGAAAAACCGAAAGTAACGATGGCAAAATAGTCATCTCCGAGCCGCAGTGTCGGCGCCCCGCGCAACACCCCCCAGAAAACCCCGTTCATTACGGCTAATGGCAGTACCAGCCAGATACTCCACTGATAATGAACCGTCAAGAGTCCGGCAGTATAGGCCCCAAGACCAAAAAAACCGACATAACCAAGATCGAGCAGACCGGTAAAACCGGGCACCACATTGAGCCCTAAAGCGAGCACCATATAGACCAGAGTCAGGGTTGCAACCCTTAAGACATAGGGCCCGGCAAGGCCCATCGGCACCCAGGGCAGCAGTAGAACCGCCGCCAGAAGCGGCAAGTATAATTTTTTATCGGAAAAGAGTCGATCGTCCAAATGCATGACAACTACGCCTTATCCCGCTGCTGACGGCCGAAAAGGCCGGTGGGTTTGACGAGAATGACCAGAATCATCACCGCGTAAGCAATACCGTTACTGTAGGATGAGGAGATATAACCGCCGCCGAAGACTTCGGCCAGGCCGAGAATACCGCCCCCTAAAATCGCCCCGGGAATACTGCCGATGCCCCCGAGAACAGCGGCGGCAAAGGCTTTGATTCCAGCAAAATAACCCATCGTCGGATAAACGGCATTATAGTAGAGACCAACCAGAATACCGGCCGCGCCGCCCAGACCAGAACCGAGAGCGAAGGTGTAAGAGACCACGCGATCGACATCAACTCCCATCAAAGAGGCCGCAGTCTTGTCCTGAGCGATGGCCCGCATGGCCCGCCCGATTCTGCTATAGTGGACAATCAGATGCAGAGCCAGCATCAGAAAGATTGCAGTCGTCAGGATGACCACCTGCAACCAGCTGACAACCACGTCACCAAGCAAGAGGGCCGGCTCCCCCAGAAAAGGGGGAATCGTATGCTGGGGAAAGGATTGAATCTGTCCACCCCAGATCAGAAGGGCCAGATTCTGCAAAAAAATCGACATACCGATGGCCGTAATCAGAGCCGCCAGACGGGGCGCCCGCCGTAAAGGGCGGTAGGCCACAATATCAAGCAGAACTCCGGCCAGAGCACAAACCACGACAGAGACCGCAACAGCCAGCCCGAAAGGCAATCCGAAACCAAAGAATCCAGAAAGTAGAGAAAAGCCGAGAAAGGCCCCCAGCATATAAATTTCGCCATGAGCAAAATTTATCAGCTGAATAACCCCGTAGACCATCGTATAGCCCACCGCAATCAGGGCGTAGATGCTCCCCAGGGTTATGCCGTTAACCAGCTGCTGCAGAAAAAGAGAGGACTGTTCGAAAATCGCGGTAAGCATAACTTTTACTGAAGCTGTTCCTCGGCACTGACCCATTGACCATTTTTGATAAGCTTGACAAAAGCGGCTTTCAGACAATCGCCATTCACATCAAAATAGGTCGCCCCGGTGATCCCCTTGAAAGCTTTCTCCGGGGATGAGATTCCGGCCAGATAGGCCCTGATCTTTTCGCGGTCATTGCCGACAGCGGCAATCGCGGCGGCGGCCAGGCCGACGGCATCATAGGTATTGGCAGCGAACCAGTTAGGCTCGATCGAGAACTTATTCCGGTAGCGCGCGACAAACTCTTTAACCATCGCCCCGCCCCGATCCACAAGAAAAGGAGTGGTCACAAAGAGACCATCCGCATCGGGATTTTTCAGCATAATCTCATCATCAAGACCATCCGCCCCGAAAAAAGCGCATTTCATCCCCAGGCTGCGCGCCTGCGAAATCAGCAGGGTCGCCTGCGGAGCATAACCGGGTATGAAGATAGCATCAGGCCGCATCATCTTGAATTTTGTCAACTGAGCCTTAAAATCAGTGGTTTCTGCCATGTACGATTCCGCCCCGATAACCCGCAGGCCGATATTTTTCGCCTGCCGGACAAAAGCTTCCTTAAGACCCATGGCGTAGTCGTTAACTTCATAAAAGATGGCAATCTTCTTGAATTTACGTACTTTTTCAGCATAGTTCGCAAGAAAATCGCCCTGAAAATCGTCTTTGTAAACATTACGGAAATAGTAGGGGCTCGATTTACCGATCTCAGGATTGGTCGAAGCCGGGGTGATCGCCGGAAGTCCGGCCTCCTTATAAATCGGCAGAGCCGCCAGGGTTGCGGAACTGCAGAGATGACCAACCACGATTGCCACCTCGGGATCGCTGGCAAAGCGGGTGGCCACCGCCGCCGCTTCCTTGGGGTCGCAGAGTTCGTCGCCTAAAATAATCTCGATTTTCTTTCCATTAATACCGCCATTGCTGTTGATCTCTTCTGCCTTAAGCAGGGCCCCGTTCTTGACCCCTTCACCAAAAGAGGCAAGCGGGCCGGTAAAAGGAGAAGCCACCGCAATTTTTATCGTTTCGGCAAAGCTTGCAGAAACCGCCACGAAACTGGTCAGAAAAAAAATGACACCAATCAACCTCAATAATCTCTTCATCACTTCACCCCTTTTTTTACTTACCATTTACCCACCACGCATTACTGTCTTTGCTGAACCACCAGGAAGCCCAGTCACTCTCCGCGACGCCTTGAGCCAGAGCCCGGCCCGACTCGGTCAGCAGGCGCTGACGCGCCACCGTCAACCATTTCTTCGCGTAAGGGTTGCCAAGATCATGCTGCTCCTTGACCAGCACCATCAGCGCGAGCTGATCTGCATCGGCCGCCAGACGGGCTTCAAAACTCGCTTTCTGTTCAAACTCTTTAACCAGAGCAGTCATCTCCTGACCGAAGAAAAGCGGACGACACATATCGGCGAGGGCTTTCTCCTCATCGACCGCAACATATTTCTTATTGACGTAATTCAGATCTCCGGTTCGCGCCTCAAGCAGATCATGCAGCAAACAGAGCTGTAAAAGCCGTTTTTCATCACAGACCACACCTTTGTCCTGTTCCATTTTGGCCAGAGCGTATGCGGCAATCATTGTCTGAAAAACATGTTCGGCCACCGATTCCCGGCCGCTGCCGAGAAATTGCAGTCCGCTGCGCGGAGTACGTCGCAGCATTGCCGCCATAAAAAAAAATTCGGCCAGCTCCTTCACAGCTGCAGAGCCTCCAGCTCCCGCAGGCGCTCAAGAATCATACTCTTCTTGATTGTCGCGGCCTGATAGCCCATCTCATCGCCGGCTTCAAAAGCCGTCTTGATCTCATTTTCGATTCGCGCGACGCCGGCGGCAAGCTGCACATATGATTTTTTCAACTCATCGGTAACCGTTTCGAGATTGCCGTCCAGTTCCTTCAGGCTCTGCTTAATCCAGGCGGGATCATTAAAACGCTCCACCGCCGCGGCATCTTCAGGCAGGTCACTTGCAAATTTCTCACTATCCATATTCGAGCTTCTCCACCTGCGGTTATGCCAGAAAATCTCCGGCGAATGATCTTGCATTACTCCCAGGCGAAAGCATCCCGGATCCACTCCAGCCTCGGCTTTTCACGCGTCGAAGCGAGAATCGCAATCACATCAAAACGCAACCCGCCGTCCCAGAAACGCTGATTAAGATACCAGCCGGCAGTCTTGATCAAGCGTCTCTGCTTTGTCCATGAAACCGCTTCCTGAGGCGCCCCGAAGGTTTCCCGCCGTCGGGTTTTCACCTCACAGAAAACCAGAATCTGCCCTTCCTGCGCGATAATGTCGATCTCCCCGAAACGACAGCGAAAACCACGCTCGAGGATAGACAACCCCTGCCCCTCTAAAAAAAGAGCCGCCTCGGATTCACCCCAACGTCCGAAAATATGACGCTGGTCATCAACCATCACTGGTTTCACTTTGACAACGAAAGGTTTTGCGATGCAGGAAACATGGTCCGTGAAGGGTTAAGGCCCGGCGATGAATCGCTGTCGCATAACCTTTGTGGCGGGAAAAACCATAAACCGGGAAGCGACGGTCATAATAGAGCATCTGCCGATCCCGCACAACTTTCGCGATAATCGAGGCAGCCGCGACCGGCAGACAAAGTGAATCACCCTTGACCAAAGGGTATTGAGGAAGGTGCAGAGGCAAACGTTGACGACCGTCGACGACTACGAGATCAAAAGTCCGGCACATCGCCGTCAGAGCCATAACCATCGCTTTCAATGACGCCTGCAGAATGTTGATCCGGTCTATCTCCTCAGCCGCAACCACACCGAGACCAAAGGAGAGTCCGCTGCGCACCAACTGCTTAAAAATCAACTCCCGTTGCTCAGGTCTCAGGTTTTTGGAATCATCAACCCCGGCAAGCGAAAAATCACCCGGCAAACTGACTGCGGCCGCGATCACAGGACCGGCCAGGCAACCCCGCCCGACTTCATCAATGCCGACAAGCTGAGGCCGGCCCAGACGGGTCATGAGCCTGAGCAGTGCTTTTTTCGGCAGATCTTCCATTAAAATGCTGACCGTCAGGCATCGTTACAGCAAAGCCGTTATTTCCTGCAGAGGCAGAGTTTTATCAGACATTTTCAAGTTTACATACCCAGGGGAAATGTCTGACAAGAGCATTTGTCTGCAACCGGCAGGAGTACTCCGGATGCAGACCGTCAAGAGCGCTGTTAAAGGCCGCAGAGCCTGTTTCCGAATCAGTTGACAGTTCTGATCCGCGCAGCTTTACCCCGCAAATTACGCATATAGTAGAGTTTGGCCCGCCGAACCCGGCCGCTGTTGACCAGCTCGATTTTATCAAGCATCGGTGAATGCAGGGGAAATGTACGCTCAACCCCGATACCACCCGACACTTTACGAACTGTGAAGGTCTCCCGGCTGCTTTCCCCCTGACGACGCAGAACGAAGCCCTGAAAGATCTGAATCCGCTGTTTTTCACCCTCACGAATCTTGACATGAACTTTCAAGGTGTCACCCGCCTTGAAAAGAGGAATATCCATTCGCATACTGTTTTGTTCAATCTGTGTAATTGCGTTCATTTGATTTCTCCAGAAAAAATAACAGACGGGTCCTGCAGAGACAGGCCCTCCATCATTCAGATTTCCAACCACTTATTTATTAGCAATCAAACCTCTTCGAGGTTCTTATCCTGTTCCCGCCAGTCAGCCAGCAGAGCCTCCTCCTGGGCGGTCAATTGCGCGTCAACCAGAAGATCAGGACGCCGGCTTAACGTCCGCCGTAAAGCCTGTCGTCTACGCCACTCCCTGATTCTGACATGATGCCCGGAGAGCAGAACCTCCGGCACCTGCAGGCCGGCAAACTGAGCCGGCCTGGTATAATGCGGATACTCCAGCAAAGGAGAAAAACTCTCCTCAGCCAGAGATTCGGCAGAGCCTAAAACCCCGGGCTGGAGCCTGACCACGGCATCAATCATGACCATGGCCGGCAACTCGCCTCCGGTCAGAACATAGTCGCCGAGACTGATTTCGCGGTCAACCAGTGTGCTGACCCGTTCATCAAGCCCCTCGTAATGAGGACAGAAGATAATCAGCTGCGGCAGCCGACTGAGCTTTTCAGCCACTCTCTGGCTGAAAGGTTCTCCCGCCGGTGAGGGCAGGATAACTTCACCGGAAAAATTTTCGCCGCGAAGATGCTGTATAGCCCTGAAAGCCGGTTCCGGGCGCATCACCATACCGGCCCCGCCACCATAAGGGTAGTCATCGACCACCCGATGCCGATCAAGGCAGTAATCTCTGAGATTATGTATCCGCAACTGCAGCTGACCCTGTTCTTGGGCCCGATGAATAATACTCTCAGCAAAAGGCGAATCAAACATCCGGGGGAAGATGGTCACTACATCAATAATCATTCGCCCGACAACGCCGCTGCAGCAGCTCTCGAAAGACCGCCCCCTCCGTTCGGATCAACGATGATTCTCCCGGCCGCTAGATCAATCTCCAGCACATACGGCGCCACCACGGGAAGCAGCAGCTCCTTTTCGCCGGAATCAACCGTCGGCGACTGCACCACATAAATTTCATGAGCCCCGGTCGCCATAATTTCCTTAAGTTCCCCGAGCGCTTCACCCTGAAAGCTAAAAACCGGTAAACCTATCAGCTGGTAGTGATAATACTCGCCGTCGGGTAACGGCGGCAGCTGCCGGCCGCGACAGACAAGCTCACAACCGATCAGAGCCTGCGCCTGATTCATCGAATCACAGCCGGCCAGCGTCAGAATAAAAGTTCCTTTATGGACCCGGTAGTCCTCGACCTGTACCGGCTGCATAGAGCTGTCAAGACAACGCAAAAAAAGACCGGGCAACAGAAAATTTTCTGAATTTTCAATTTCTGATCTAACTCTTACTTCGCCACGCAAACCTTGCGCCTTGACAATTTTACCTAAACAGACCCAGGGATCTCTCATATACAGGCCGGCGCGGTTTCCTACTCGACAATTTCGAGACTGGCCCGGCGCCCTTCCTTAGCCGCCGCCGCCCCAAGAATAGTACGCATAGCCCGCGCCGTTTTACCCTGGCGGCCAATCACCTTACCGAGATCCTGCTGATTAACGCAGAGTTCCAACTGCACCGAGTTTTCCTCTTCCCGCTCCCGAACCTCAACCTCATCGGGATTATCAACCAGGGACTTAGCCAAGTACTCAATCAAATCTTTGTACATTGCTTCTCTCCAGGAACCTTGCCACAGGTAAGACTGTTTATACTGATGTTTCCGGGGCTGCTTTCCGGGCTTTTTTTATAAGATTTGCAACCGTCGCCGTAGGCTGTGCCCCCTGTTCCAGCCAGTATTGCAATTTGTCATCATGCAGAACCACAGCCGCGGGATCCCGGTTGGGATCATAAGTTCCGACAATTTCAAGAAAGCGGCCATCTCTGGGAGCTTGCGAATCGGCTGCCACAATGCGGTAAAAAGGCTTCCTTTTTGCTCCTTTCCGCGTCAGTCTAAGTTTTACTGCCATCTGTCTCTGTCTCCTTAATGTTAAAAACACCGGGAACCGTCGCCTGGTTCCCGCCAAAAATCATATAACCAAGCCCGTACGCAGGCTATTGTCTGCCGCTCAACTGAGCTGACCTATCATCCGCTTCAACCCTTTAGGTCCCAGCTTATTAAATTTCTTCATCATTTTTTTCATTTCAAGAAAGTTTTTAAGCAAACGGTTGACATCCTGAACCGTAGTTCCGCTGCCCTTGGCGATCCGTTTACGCCGACTCCCGTTAATCAACCGGTGATCTTGGCGCTCTTTATCGGTCATCGAATTTATAATCGCCTCAATAACCACCAGCTCCTTTTCATTAACCGCGGCATCGCCGATCTTCTCTTTGAGCTTACCCATGCCGGGAATCATCTTCATAATGCCGCCAACCGAGCCGAGTTTCTTCAGCTGATGCAGCTGCGTACGAAAATCCTCCAGAGAAAACTCATTCTGACGCAGCTTGCGGGCCAGCTCTTCGGCCTTTTTCTGATCGACACCCTCCTGAGCTTTCTCGATCAGGGTCAGCATATCCCCCATTCCGAGAATCCGCGAAGCCATGCGGTCAGGATGAAAGACGTCCAGGGCGCTGAGTTTTTCCCCTTCGCCGACAAACTTGATCGGCTTTCCGGTTACCGCTTTAATGGAGAGCGCCGCTCCTCCGCGTGCGTCACCATCGAGTTTGGTCAGGACAACCCCGGTAATATCCAGCGTATCATTGAACGTTTTAGCAATATTTACGGCTTCCTGGCCGGTCATTGCATCCGCGACTAGCAGGATCTCATGAGCATTGACCGCCGCCTTGATCTTCTCAAGCTCAGCCATCAATTTCTGATCAATCTGCAGACGTCCGGCAGTATCAATAATCAGGGTATCAAAACCCTGCTGTTGGGCCATTTCCAGAGCAGCTCGACTGATTTTAACCGGGTCCTGCTTAATTTCGGCAGGATAGACCGGCACATCAATCTGGCGACCGAGACTCTGCAACTGATCAATGGCCGCCGGACGATAGACGTCAACCGGAACCAGCAAAGGCCTGCGCTTCATCTTTTTCAGAGAAAGCGCCAGCTTGCCGGAGGAGGTGGTTTTTCCGGAGCCCTGCAGGCCGACCATCATAATCACCACCGGCGGAGCAGCATTCAAATTGAGAGCAACTGCTCCGCCGCCCATCAGGGCAACCATCTCTTCATTAACAATCTTGACAAACTGCTGGGCCGGAGTCAGACTTTCCAGCACTTCAATGCCCAGAGCCCGCTCGCGCACAGCTTTGACAAACTGCTTTACCACGAGAAAGTTGACATCCGCTTCCAGCAGGGTCAGACGCACCTCGCGCAGGGCTTCCTTGACGTTGTCCTCCGTCAAACGCCCCTGACCGCGGAGTTTTTTAAAGGTTACATCAAGTTTATCTGATAAAGACTCAAACATCAGCAGGGAAATTACCTGAAAGTGTCATAATATTTTTCCGCCAATGGCAGGGCGTTTCGAAGACGCACCTCTCCTGCCAGATGAAACCACGAGAGCGGGGGATATTAGCCCACCTGCCATGCTAAAGTCAAACAAAAAAACCAACAACCGCTCAACCCAGCTTTTTCAGCGAGGCAAACTTGAGCAGTAAAAGTTTGCGCCCGCGATCGCGAAAGATAATATCGAGCTTGGTCTCTTCGCCGGCCCCCTTAACACCGGCAACCACGCCGGGACCAAATACCGCATGTTCAACATGACAGCCTTGAGGAAAAGAATCTGCTTCCCCGGCTTTGACTGTCGCCCCCGGTTTTGCCGTACCCAAACCAGACCGAAATGATTTTTGCGGAATCCTTACCCTTTGCGCCGCCCCTCCGACACCGGCAAAACTATTTTTTGCAACGCCGCTCCCTCTTCCCTGCAAGATTCCGGTTTTCGCATCGGAACTTAGATTGCGGTCTTCACGCCGCATCAACGCCAGAGGAATTTCCAGCAAAAACCGTGAGGGACGACTGTCTTTCAGCTGACCATAAAGCCGCCGGACGCGACAGGCCGACATATGCAGTTTCTCCCGAGCCCGGGTCATACCAACGTAACAGAGACGCCGCTCCTCTTCTAAAAGTTCAGGTTTTTCATAACTGCGCTGCCCGGGGAAAAGGCCCTCTTCGAGCCCCACCAGAAAAACTTCATCAAATTCCAGCCCCTTAGCCCGATGAATCGTCATCAGGGTCACTCTGGAGGCCTCTTCCGCCGTCAGACGGTCATCATTGATCAAGGCCACATTTTCGAGATAGGCCGCCAGTGTCGGCGTCTCCTGTTCATTTTCCCATAGTTCTATCGCATTTAAAAGTTCAGCAACATTCTCCCCTCGGGTCTGGGCCTGAACCGGATCATTATTTTTCTGCAGCCACTCGGCAAAACCAATCTCGGCAATAATTCTGGCACACAGTTCGCTGGGCTTGCAGACGCTCTGATCCCGGCGCCACTGAACAATCATGTCGCGCAGATCCAGCAGAGCTTTCCGGGCCCCGCCCCGGATTACCGCCTCAGCCTCAAGCCTCTCCAGACATTCCCACCCCCCCAGCTGATGCGCTTCGGCATAAGCCTGAAGCTGCTCAATTGAGGTTTTACCCACCCCGCGTGCCGGAACATTAAGTATCCGCAGCAAACTGACGCCATCGCGCTCATTGTTGACAACCTTGAGATAGGCAAGCAGATCCCGCACCTCGGCCCGATCATAGAATTTTGTACCGCCAACAATCACATAAGGAATCCCACGCCGGCTCAAACCCTCCTCGAAAATGCGGGATTGGGCGTTGGTGCGATAAAAGATGGCAAAATCACCGGGCTTTCTTACCGAGGTTGAGATCCGTTTGACCACATAATTACACTCCTCAGCTTCATTGGCACCGAGAAAGAGAGAGACCAGATCGCCGTTGCAGTTGCTGGTCCAGAGATCTTTACCTTTGCGGTTACGGTTGCCGGCAATCACCTGATTCGCCGCCGCCAGAATGGTTGCGGTTGAACGATAGTTCTCTTCAAGCCTGACAACTTTAGCTTCAGGATAATCCGACTCAAAATCGAGAATATTTTTGATCTGCGCCCCGCGCCAGCTGTAAATCGACTGGTCGTCATCACCCACAACACAGAGATTGCGCCGGGGCTCAGCCAGCGTACTGATGAGACGATACTGAACCTCATTGGTGTCCTGATATTCGTCAACCAGAATATAGTGAAAGCGCTCCCGGTAGGCAGCGAGGATTTCGGGATGCGTATTGAAGAGCGCTACCGTCTGAAAGAGAAGATCGCCAAAATCGAGAGCATCATTCTCCTTCATACTCGCCTGATAGAGACGGTAGGCGTCGGCAACCAGCCGCAGTTTGGGGTTCTGAACCTGGCCAGCTTCCTGCGCATACTCATCCGGACTGACCCCGCGATTTTTCGCATCGTCAATCACCGAGCGGAGATATTCCACCGGAAACATGGTCGGTGAGAGGTTAAGCTTACGCGAAACCTCTTTAATCAGAGCTATCTGTTCCTTATCGGCATAGATGGAAAATTTCGGGGAAAAACCCAGAAGATCAGCATGGTTGCGTAAAATCCGGGCACAACTCGAATGAAACGTTGAAATCCACATACTCTGGGCCACCGGCCCGATCATCTCGCGCACCCGTTCGCGCATCTCCTGCGCCGCTTTATTGGTAAAAGTCACCGCCATGATCGCCTGCGGCGCTATCCCGCCGACCGCAATCAGGTAAGCGATGCGATGAACAATGACCCGGGTTTTGCCACTGCCCGCCCCGGCCAGAATCAGCAGCGGTCCCTGACAGTTAATTACGGCTTGCCGCTGCACCGGATTTAGACCGGCGACAATATCTTCAGCACTCATATTCAAAGAAAAATTGACTTTATTAAATTGAAAAAAAACTTAGAATCAATGCCCACATCAGTTACTCTCAATGCCCGGGCAGCTCCCTTTCCAGGAGACTGCGATTATAGGCTGCAATAATGTCCTGACGTGAAACCATGCCGACCAGACGCCGCGGATTTGCCTCGGCCACGACCGGAAGATAGTCGATATTGCGTGAGCCGATCTTCTGCAGGGCATCATCCAGATTATCTTTGGCCGTCACCGTCAGCACCTTGTCCCGCGCCAGTTCTTTGGCCACAATGAGCTCTTCCAGCCCATCCTCGTAAACCAGCTCGCGCAGATCCTGAATACTTAAAATACCGGTGAGAAGGCCCTCGGCATCAACTACCGGAAAGGTGGTTTTGTGCGATCTCGGCAGAAACTGCAGCAGCGATTTGAGTTTCATGGTTTCCGGAATGGTCTCCAGTGAACCGCGAAACATCACATCACCGACCTTGATCGAACGTAAAAGATTAACTTCCCGGCCATCTTCAAGATGAATCCCTTCCCGGGCCAGACCGAATGTATCAATCCCTTCACGCTCAATACTACGGGCCACCATGATGCCGACCACGGTAGCAAACATGGCCGGCAGAATAATTTCCGAATTACCGGTCAACTCGTAGGCCAAAAAAATTGCCGTCAGAGGTGCGTGGGTTACCGCCGAAAGAAAGGCACCGAGACCAACCACGGCATAACCATCGGACGAAAGTACCATATTGGGCAGCAGCTGACAGGCAACCAGACCGCAACTCTCACCGATCATCACCCCCACAAACATAATCGGCGCGAAAAGGCCGCCGGCACCGCCGGAACCTAAACAGACAGAGGTCGCCAGAATTTTCATCATAACCACGGCCAGAGCCATATACCAGACCTGATGATGAAAAAAAACATGCTCCATATGTTCATAGACATCGCCCATGACTTCAGGGAAAAAGAGCCCGATCACCCCCACCAGAAGGCCGCCGAGAGCCGGCTTGAGATAGCGGGGGAACGTCAATCTGGCAAAAAGATCCTGCACCAGATAAAAAAAACGGATAAAAAAAGCCGCCATGATGCCGATCACAATACCCATCGCCATATAGACAAAGAGCTCGCGAAAACTTACCAGAGTAAAGCTCGGAACCGTGAAAAGACTTCCCTTGCCGAACAGCAGACGGGTAAAAACCACTGAAGTCGCGGCCGAAATAACCACCGGTGTAAAAATGGCCAGCCCGATATCACCCATCATGATTATTTCCATGGCAAAGAAGACCCCGGCAATCGGGGCATTGAAGGTTGCGGCGATGCCGCCTGCCACCCCGCAGGCGACCAGCAGACGTACCCGGGCCTGATTGAAGGAAAAAAATCCGGCAACCGTCTGCCCAATAGCCCCGCCGATCGTTGCAATCGGACCTTCCTGACCGGCCGATCCGCCGCTGCCGATGGTAATCGCCGGAGCCAGCATTTTCAGCCAGATATTGCGCCGGGCCAGACGCCCCCGGCCAAGATTGACAGTTTTGAGAAATTTAGGCAGACCATAGCCGCAGACATAACCGGGAAACGCCATCTCTAAAGGAATCAATAAAAGGCCGCCAAACATGGGCAGCAGAGGCAGCAGGTAAATTTTCCAGCCCCCCTGACCGACACCCAGCAGCGCGGAGCCGGCAACAAAAATATATTCATGAAAAAATTCGATCGCAAAACGCAAACCCCAATTACCCAGCGCACTGAGTACCCCGACCAGCACAGCCAGAAAGATAATAAAATAGTTCTCGGAGACACCAAAACGGGTTTTCAGTCGAACTATTTTATTGATAAGATTTATACGGGAAATCACAGATCCATTACTCCACGGTCACACTCTTGGCCAGATTGCGGGGCTGATCGACATCGGTCCCCTTCAAAACCGCCGTGTAGTAGGCCAGAAGCTGCAGAGGCACAACGTAGAGCATGGGATTCAACTCTTCCCCCACGACCTCAAGCACAAAGTGATCAATCCCTGAAAGATCCTGCCCAAGCTTCAGATCGGGCCCGGAAAAAAGCAGCAGCCGGCCATCCCGAGCCGCTACCTCCTGCAAATTGCTGATAATTTTTTCCAGATGACGATCCGGCGGCGCCAGAACCACAACCGGCATATTTTCATCGATCAAGGCAATCGGACCATGCTTCATCTCTCCGGCGGGATAGCCTTCGGCATGAATATAGGAAATTTCCTTGAGTTTCAGAGCGCCCTCCAGAGCAATCGGGAAATTCAAACCCCGCGCCAGATAGAGATAATCATTAACCTGATGATATCGGCGGGCCATCTTTTCCAGCTCTGCGGCCCGACTGAGAACTTTTTCCAGAGCGGCGGGCAGCTGCAACAGGGCGGCCACCTGCTCGCGGAGCGCATCCGTCGTTAAAGTCTGCCGCCGGGCCGCCATCTCCAGAACCAGAAGAAAAAGTGCGGTCAGCTGCGTCGTAAAGGCTTTGGTTGAAGCCACCCCGATTTCAGGTCCGGCATGCGTATAGAAAACCCCGTCAGACAAGCGGGCGATACTGCTCTCCATGACATTGCAGACGGCCAGCAGACAGGCACCGCGGCGCTTGGCCTCCTGCATGGCCGCCAGGGTATCAGCCGTCTCACCGGACTGAGAGATGCCCAGTGCCAGGGTCTGCGGACCAACCAGGGGCTCGCGATAACGAAATTCCGAGGCAATATCAACCTCGACCGGAATCCGGGCCAAACTTTCAAACCAGTACTTGGCCACCAGTCCGGCATGCCAGGAGGTGCCGCAGGCAATAATCTTGATCTCTTTAAATTCCCGCCAGCGCTTCTCACTGAAACCGATTTCCGTTAGATCTACGCCGCTGCGTTCCTCATTCAGACGACCCAAAAGGGTATTGCTGACCGCCTCGGGCTGCTCAAAAATCTCTTTGAGCATAAAATGTTTGTAACCGCCTTTTTCCGCCATAATCGGATCCCAGGCGATACGCCGGGCGACCTTCTGGCGCTGTTCGCCTCTCTCAACCCCGACAATCCGCATCTCCCGTCGATCGAAAAAAGCGAGTTCTCCATCTTCGAGAAAAATCACATCCCGCGACCAGGCCAGCAGAGCGGGAACATCGGAGGCGACAAAGTATTCGCCGGGAGCATCGCCCAGAGCCATAACCAGAGGACTTCCCTGACGGGCGGCTATCATTTTTTCCGGCTCTTTCTCATAGAGAATGGCCAGAGCGTAAGTGCCGCGAATCTTTAAAAGGGCCTGCCGGACCGCTTCGACAAAACCTGATCCGGCTTTGAGCTCGCACACTATCAGATGACTGATAACTTCAGTATCGGTCTCCGAGGAAAAAGTGTGGCCCTGTGCGGTCAACTGCTGCCGTAAAGCAAGATAATTCTCGACAATGCCATTGTGCACGACAACCACCCCCTCATAATTATGGGGATGCGCATTCGCTTCGGTGGGACGTCCGTGGGTCGCCCAGCGGGTGTGACCGATAACCGGAGACCCGCTGAGATTTTTTTCATGAATCTTAACCTCAAGTCTGAGCAGCTTACCGACACTGCGATGAATCTCTATCTTATGATTATCTGAAATTGCGAGCCCGGCGGAATCATATCCGCGATATTCGAGTTTACGCAAACCATCAAGCACAACCGGCACGCCATTACGAGGGCCTAAGTAGGCAACGATTCCACACATGCTACTTCTCCTCCTGTGCAGCCCGCCGCCAGGCCATACCGCGTCCGGGCAGCTCCTTTTGCCGGATACGGCTAGAGACCAGAGCATTTTCCGCAACATCACGGGTTACGGTTGAACCTGCGGCTACCAGAGCATCATCCCCCAGAGTCACCGGCGCGACCAGTTGCGAGTCACTGCCGATAAATACCCGTCGACCGATTTCCGTCTTATATTTTTTAAAACCGTCATAATTACAGGTGATGGTTCCGGCACCGAGGTTACTATCCTCTCCGACCTGCGCATCTCCGATATAAGCAAGGTGGGAGGCTTTGGCGCCTTTCCCGAAACGGGACTTTTTGACTTCAACAAAATTACCGATTTTGGCTCCAGCACCAATATCCGACCCCGGACGCAGCCGGGCAAACGGCCCCACCTGGGCACCGTCATCTACGACAGCATCCTCAAGTATCGAATATGGTTTAACTGCGACCTGGTTACCGATCTTGCAATTTTTAATTATCACCCCCCTGCCGAGAGAGCAGCCGGTTCCGATCACAAGCGACCCGCTCAAGGTGACTCCTGAATCAATTTCAGTCTCCGGCCCGATATGCACACAGGGTCCGATACGCACTGTTTCCGGAAAACGCACCGTAACCCCGCGATCGAGCCAGGAACGACAGATACGGGCGGCCAGCCGGGTCTCAAGATCGACCAGATCCAGCCGAGTATTGACGCCTAGAATCTCATTAATGTCGGGAACATCATAAATTGCCGCAGCAACCTTGGCGTCACGTGCAAAAGCAACCATATCGGTTAAATAGTACTCACCTTGCGCATTTGCGCAATTACCGGTGGCCAGAGCCCGCCGCAGCAGATCGAGATCCACAAGATAAGTGCCGCTGTTAATCCGCCGATTGAGTAATTGTTCTGCTGTGGCGTCGCGGGCTTCGACAATAGCTTCCGGTAAATTATTTTCATCAACTAAAACTCGACCATAACTACCGCCATCGTCTAAAACTGCTGTCATGACTGTCATTTGCGCTCGACATTGGCGATGTTTCTCGATGAAAAGCCGCAAAGTCGCACTCGTCAGCAGGGGAACATCGCCGCTGAGAATTAGCGCCGTGCCGGAAACTCCTTCAAGAGCAGCCAGGGCAGCGGCAACCGCATCAGCCGTGCCCCGGGGATGCTCCTGCCGGGGCCACTCGACGCCGATAAATCCGGACAATGATTTCACCACCCGGTCACCGACCTGATCAGCACCGACAACTACCAGCCGACGGGAGAGATCAAGCTCCGCCAAAGCCCGCAACGGGTAGGACAGCAATGGTTCATCAAGAAGTGTGTGTAAAACCTTGGGACACTCTGAAAGCATTCTCGTACCACGACCAGCCGCCAAAACGATTGCGATCATATTATCCATATGTAAGCCTCCTGTTAAACAAAAAAAACGGGAGTAAAATCACTCCCGTTTTCAGTCACTCCAGACCTCATTGCAATCACTCACATAAACTTGGTCACTATTTAATCTTGGCTATCGCTATCCGATTCATCGCCCGATCCAGCGCCGCTAATTCTTCAAAATAATAACGGTCTTCATGGCCCATCTCAGCCAGTCGACCTTCAGCCCGCATACGCGCTTTTTCAGCCCGCTCGACGTCAATCTCGTGCGGCAATTCGGCGGCATCAAGCAGCACGATAACACGGTGATATTCGACTTCGGCGTAACCATGAGAGACGGCAACATATTTCAGCTGATTGCCCTGTCTGTAGATGAGCTGCCCCACACTCACAGTTGCCAGAAAAGGGGTATGTCCCGGCAAGACACCGAACTGACCTTCCTCGCCCGGAGCAATAACCTCATCGACCTCTACATCTAAAACCTGGCGATAAGGACTGGCGATTTCGAGGCGTATTTTATCACTTTCCATTATTCAAAAATCTCATTTAGGTTAGCAACGTGAAAAAGTTAATACGTCGGTTGTACAATTTAGACCCCAAGCTTCTTGGCTTTCTCAACAACTTCTTCGATGCCGCCAACCATATAGAAAGCCTGCTCCGGAAGATCATCATATTTACCGGAAAGGATCTCTTCAAAGCCACGAATCGTATCATCAAGCTTAACATAAACCCCGGGGGTTCCGGTAAACTCTTCCGCCACATGAAAAGGCTGTGAAAGGAAACGCTGCATTTTACGGGCCCGGCTGACCAGCTGCTTATCTTCTTCGGAGAGCTCATCCATACCGAGAATGGCGATAATATCCTGCAGGTCTTTATAACGCTGCAGAACCAGCTGAACCTCACGCGCGACATTGTAATGTTTATCACCCAGAACCCGGGGGTCAAGGATACGGGAAGTTGAATCGAGCGGGTCAACAGCTGGGTAAATCCCAAGTTCAGCAATCTGACGCGAAAGTACCGTGGTCGCATCTAGATGGGCAAATGAAGTGGCCGGCGCCGGGTCAGTCAAGTCATCGGCAGGTACATAGATCGCCTGAACCGAGGTAATTGAACCTTTTTTGGTGGTCGTAATTCGTTCCTGTAATTCAGCCATTTCAGTAGCCAGGTTAGGCTGATAACCAACGGCTGAAGGCATCCGTCCGAGAAGAGCCGAAACTTCGGAACCGGCTTGGGTAAAACGGAAAATATTATCAATAAAGAGCAGAACGTCCTGACCTTCTTCATCGCGGAAATATTCGGCCACTGTCAGAGCGGAAAGTCCTACCCGCAAACGGGCTCCCGGGGGCTCGTTCATCTGGCCATAGACCAATGCGGTCTTCTCAAGAACGCCGGAGGCTTTCATCTCATTCCAGAGATCGTTGCCCTCACGCGTACGTTCACCAACCCCGCCGAAAACGGAAAAACCTCCGTGCTGGGTTGCAATATTGTTAATCAGTTCCATAATAACAACGGTTTTACCAACCCCGGCGCCGCCGAAAAGGCCGATCTTACCACCCTTAACATAGGGTGCGAGCATATCGATAACCTTTATCCCGGTCTCCAGAGCCTCCAGATTGGTGCTCTGCTCCTCGTACGTCGGAGCCGGACGGTGAATCGGATAGCGTTTCTTCTCGCCTATCGGCCCCATCTCATCGACGGGATCACCGATAACGTTGATAATGCGACCGAGAACTTCGTGCCCGACCGGCATAGTCATCATTTCACCAAGATCCCAGACTTCCATTCCCCGCACCAGACCATCGGTGGAGTCCATTGAAACCGCACGGACTGTATTTTCACCAAGATGCGAGGCCACCTCACAAACAAGATTCCAATCTTCGTCGTTAAGCGATTTATTGGTAATTCGCAGAGCATTGAAAATCGGTGGTAATTTTCCTTTTTCGAACTCTACGTCAACAACAGGACCAATTACCTGGGTTATTTTGCCAATATTCTTATCGCTCATTCCCTGTACCTCTTATTCGATTTTTATCACTAAAATATATAAGTTCGAGAACCTGATTCTTAATTAAGGGCTTCGGCCCCGCTGACAATTTCCATCAGCTCTGTGGTAATGGCCGCCTGTCGCGCACGATTGTAGAGCAACGTCAGTTTAGCTGTCATCTCATTGGCATTATTGGTCGCCGAATCCATCGCTGTCATCCGTGAGCCGTGCTCACTGGCCACCGATTCCAGCAGCATACTGAACAGCTGAGTATAAATATACCGCGGTATGATGTCAGCCAGGAGAGCATCTTCGGAAGGTTCATAGAGATATTCTACCGGAACTTCATCCGGAGCTAAGGCTTTGGGTTCCAGAGGAAGCAGACGTTTGACGACAATGTTCTGGGTCATAGCCGATCTGAACTCGGTATAGGCTACATAGACAGCATCAACTTCACCGTCTACATAGCGATCTATTATCGGACGGGCAATGGCTTCAGCCTGGCTGAAAGTAGCAGCCCCAGGGTTAAGCTCCTCGTTTTTAAAGGCCCAGTTACGCCGCCGGTAGTAGTCGCGGGCTTTACGACCGACGACACTCATTACAACTCCGTCACAGGTACCCTGTTTTTCCCTGATAAAGAGATCGGCGGCCTTGATGACATTTGAATTAAAACCGCCGCAGAGGCCACGATCTGAAGTTATAACCAGCAGCTCAACTTTTTTTTCTTCACGCCGCTGCAGTAAAGGGTGCTTGCCGGGCTTGACCCGTACGGCCAAACTGGCCAGTACATCACTCATTTTAGCGGCATAGGGACGCGCCTGCACAACCCCATCCTGAGCCTTTTTTAACTTCGATGCAGCCACCATTTTCATCGCTTTGGTGATCTGCTGCGTACTCTTGACACTGCTTATGCGTTTTCTGATATCTTTTAGATTTGCCATCTATCTATTAACCTGTAAACCCGCTACGGACAAGGGTTTTCATCCGTGTGCCGCTGCCGTTAAGTATCGAAGGTTCTAAAACCAGAAAAACTAAGCTTTAAAAACTTCTTTAAAAGCTTTCAAAAGATCCTGCAGTTTGGGTTTAAGCTCATCATCAATATGCTTTTTCTCCCTGAGTTCGGCCATTACCGAACTATAACTGGCACTGACAAAGTCGTTAAGTTCAGCCTCATAGCGCAAGAGAACCGACTCATCATATTCGTCAACAAATCCGTTAATCGCAGCAAAAATAATAAGTACTTGCTTTTCCAGAGGAAAAGGAGAGTACTGATCCTGTTTGAGAATCTCAACCAGGCGTGAACCGCGGGCCAGCATGGCCTGTGTGGCTTTATCAAGATCGCTGCCGAACTGGGCAAAAGCAGCCATTTCCCGGTACTGAGCCAGATCAAGACGCAGACTCCCGGCAACCTGTTTCATCGCCTTCACCTGAGCCGAACCGCCGACGCGGGAAACTGAAAGGCCAACGTTGATAGCGGGCCGGATACCGGAATAGAACAGATCTGATTCAAGAAAAATCTGGCCGTCGGTAATGGAGATGACATTTGTCGGAATATATGCCGAAACGTCACCAGCCTGGGTTTCGATAATGGGCAAGGCGGTCAGAGAACCACCCCCTCGGGCATCACTCATTTTGGCCGCTCTTTCCAGAAGACGCGAATGGACGTAGAAAACATCACCCGGATAGGCTTCACGTCCCGGCGGACGGCGCAACAGCAGTGAGAGCTGACGATAGGCGACTGCCTGTTTGGAGAGATCATCATAGATAATCAGCGCGTGTTTGCCGTTATCACGAAAGTATTCACCCATAGTCACGCCGGTATAGGGCGATAGAAACTGGAGAGGAGCTGGCTCGCTGGCTGTAGCGGCAACCACGGTCGTATACTCCATGGCGCCAAACTCTTCAAGTTTGGCAACAACCTGAGCTACAGTCGAGCGTTTCTGACCGATAGCGACGTAAATACAATAAACATCGGTATCTTTCTGGTTGATAATGGTGTCGATAGCAACCGCAGTCTTACCGGTCTGCCGGTCACCGATAATAAGCTCGCGCTGGCCCCGTCCGATCGGCACCATCGAGTCAATGGCTTTAAGGCCGGTCTGCAGAGGTTCATGCACTGACTGACGATCGACAATACCGGGTGCTTTAATCTCAATCCGGCTATTCAGATCAGTTAGCACCGGTCCCTTACCGTCAATCGGCTGCCCCAGAGCATTAACAACCCGACCCAGAAGCGCTTCGCCCACCGGAACTTCAACGATCCGGCCGGTTCTTTTAACTTCGTCACCCTCACTGATCAAAGTGTCCTCACCAAAGATTGCCGCACCGACATTATCTTCTTCCAGATTGAGAACCATTCCATAGATATCATGAGGAAAGAGCAGCAACTCTCCGGCCATGGCATTTTCAAGACCGTAGATCCGGGCAATACCATCACCAATTGTCAGGATAGTACCGGTTTCACTGACCTCAACCTTCTTTTCATAATTTTCAATCTGATCTTTGATAATCTGACTTATCTCTTCAGCGCGTAATTCCATGGCTTCTTACTACTCCCTAAAAACAGTTCTTTAAATAAGGTAACCGTTCTAAACTTCCTTATGCTCTCATCAGCCAACCTGTCCATCCGGCCGCCTGCTCTATTGCGATGTATATATGCTCAGCTAAGCTCGCAGGGTTTCAGCAAAGCGATTCAGCTGCGTCCTGACACTGCCATCGTAAACCATTCCCCCGTAACGGGCTACAATTCCCCCGATAAGAGATGCATCGATAGCGACGGCAAGCTCGACCTCTTTTCCAGTCAAACGGGAGAACTCTGCCCGCAGAGCATCCTGCGACTTCTCGTCCAGTGCTGTCGCACTGGCGACCTCAACCTTCATCCGACCCTGGGCGGCGTCAGCCAGTACACTGAAATTTTCCGCAACAAGCGCCACATAGGCAATTTTATTCTTGTCTATCAGAATATTGAGCAGACTCCGCAAAGAAGAAGAAACGCTGAATTTATCAAGAATTGAGTTGAGCACAGCCCGACGTTCGACAACCTCGAATACCGGATTATAAAGCACACCCTGCAGCTCCGTCTGTTCTCCAAGAAAAGCTACAAATTCAATCAATTCCGTCTGCGCTTCAAGCAGTCGTTTCTGTTCCTGGGCCAAAGCAAAATAGGCTTTAGCATATCTCTTAGCTATAATATCGCGAATCAACTTAAGCCCTCACTACTTTTTCAAGATAGTTTTCAACCATCCGCTGACGGTCGGCATCACTGACATTCTCTGTCACCAATCGTTCAGCCATCTCAACCGCCAGGCGGGCTGCTTCATTACGTAAACTGCGCTGAGCGGCGGCCACTTCCTGATCCGCCATCTGCCTGGCCTGCACTTTGAGCTTAGCCACCAGATCTTCCGTCTCCTGCCGCATGCGCTGTTTTTCGCGTTCAGCCTCATCCTGAGAACGCTTCTCCAGGGCCTGCAACTCATCCTCAAGCCCCGCCAGTCGGGTTTGAAATTCATTGTAAATCTTTTCCGCCGCAGCTTTGGCAGCCTGGGCTTCAAGGACGCCTTTAGCTATAGTTTCACGACGTCCAGCGAAATACTCGCGTACGGGTTTACCGGCAAATTTGATCAGAACCCAGAGCAGCACGCCCAGATTCAGCACGCGCCAGAGAAAATCCTTGAGCAGAGGCATCGGATTTTCCGCCAGCATCGAGAGAAGGCTTTTGTGCTCGACTGCACCATGCTCAGCAGCTCCGGCTGCCGCCACAGTCACACCAATCAGCAATACAATCAGCAGGATATTCCCGGCCCGACTCTTTATACGACTATTCATTCCGTCTTATCCCTTAAAAAACTTACAACAAATTTAAAGTTGTCTTTCCAGAATCTTGCCGGCTATACCACGCGCCAAGCTATCAACTTTAGCGGTCAGTTCCCTGCGCACTATCAACGAATCAGACTTCACCCGCTCGCGGGTAGACTCAACTTGAGAGAGAGCCTCTTCCCGAGCTTTTTCCATGAGCGCCTTGGATTCGCGAGAGGCACTCTCCCGAGCCGCAGCAACCCGGACAAAAAGCTTTTCTCTGGCGGCATTCAGTTTACTTTCATACTCTTCCCGACTGGCAGTCGCCCGAGACTGAAGATCTTCGGCGCTGGCAAAGGTCCCTTCAACTTTCGCTTGCCGGGCATCAATCACGCGCAATACCGGTTTAAACAGGAAGTAATTCAGAAAAACCATCAGGGCAACAAAAATACCCCACTGAATCAGCAATGTCGCATTAATATCTATCACGCTTGTTTCTCCTTAAAAACAGACTTTGCTGCAACTGCAGATTTATCGGCTGCAGACTGACGACTTACCGTTAAAACTGTACCATACTTAAAGTTGACTTTCCTGACCCTGACTCCTGCAACTCCAGCCAAGCTGCCAGCACCATACTATTTCACTCGAAATATTTATGGCCTACAACCATCCAATACTCTGCAAAACGGCGCCTAGTTAACACATCACCACCTGCCAGTCAAGTAATTTGTGGCTTTTAATGCGGCTTTCGATAGAACGATAGTTTATTCTGTCTGGTTAGAGAGGCGGAACTCTAATTCATTAATATTATGCCGAAGTTTTTACCTTTTTCGGACCATCAATCCAATCACTTTCGTCCTCTTTGTGCATCAGCCGTTAAGTTTTTTATCCCTTGACAAAAGTTTTTTTTAACTATAATTAATGAAAATTAATACACAATACTGAGAGCCGGACACAAATCATAATTATTAAAATCTAAGATTTATGCCTTGATGACTCCACACTCTAAAAACCTGCCTTTCAGATATCTGGCAACTTTCGTTTATCTGATGCTGTTCTGGCTCTTTCTCTCCGGACACTATGATATTTTTCATATCAGCATCGGTATACTCTGCTGCGCCGGCGTCAGCTACGCGTCAACCGACCTGCTTTTTGCCTGCCCCCCCAGTAAGAAAAGGCATATTATATTTTTCCAGTTTGTAATCTATCTAGGCTGGCTGCTTTACCAGATTGTACTGGCCAATCTGCAGGTGGCGCGGCTGGTGCTCAGCCCCAGGCTGGCGATTGATCCTTGCATCATTGTCTACAACGCGCGTCTGCTTCAGGGTGATGTTGCCCAAGCTACCTTCGGCAACTCCATTACCCTGACGCCAGGCACCATAACCCTGGATATTCGCAATACGGAATTTCATGTACACGCCTTAACGCCGGCGTTTGCTGAGGATTTAAAAAACGGAGCCATGGAAGGCTGGGTCGCCCGCGTCTATCATTGACCCGACCCTAGCGAAGCCCGAGCCGGGAAGTTAGTTTACACTCACGCGGCCCCGCCATAAGCGGACAGAAAACATGCTGACTAAAATCTACGAAAATCTGATCGTCAAAACTATCTGTCGCATCATGATCCCTTTTATTCAGATCTATGCGCTCTATGTGATCGCCCACGGCCACTACTCCCCCGGCGGTGGTTTTCAGGGCGGCGTTATTCTGGCTGCCGCCCTGGCTCTGATCTTTCTGGCCTATGGTCAGGAACCGGTAGTTCGTCGACTGACCCCGAACCTGGCCCTGAGCCTCTGCGGCATCGGGGTTTTCATTTATGCCGGTACCGGTCTGCTCTGTCTGCTGAGCGGCGGTAATTTTCTCGACTATGCCCGCCTGGCTCCCATTCTGGGCGTCGCTATTCCGAGAGCCCGCTCACTGGGTATTTTCGGTGTAGAAATCGGAGTCGGCCTCGCAGTTATGACTGCCATGTACTCTATCATTATAGATGTTGCCGGCAATTCGGCCAGCCCGGATAGACATGCAGCATCCTCTTCCCCTGAAAACCTGAACAACAATGCGGAACCGGCAGCATGAACACCTTTTTCCTGGGCGTCGACATTTTCCTCTCTCTTCTGGTATTCTGCTGCCTCTACCGGGTGGTCTGCGGACCGACCATCATTGACCGCATGATTGCGGTTGGCGCTATCGGCACAAAAACACTGATCATTCTGATTCTGATCGGCTTCATCTTCGGCCGGGTGGAGATGTTTATGGATATCAGTATCGTCTATGCTCTGCTTAATTTTGTCGGGACCCTGGCCGTGGCTAAATATTTTGAGGGTAAAGGAGAATGTTAACCTTGTCGCATCTCATTTCCGCCGGCGATTTTGCCATTAATGATATCTGCGCCATTGTCCTAATTATCGGCGGACTTTTTTTCTTTTTCACCTCAACCATCGGCCTGCTGCGCTTTCCCGACCTTTACAGCCGCATGCATGCCACCGGCAAAGGTGACACTCTGGCCGTGCTATTGATCGTCAGCGGAGCCATCTGTCACCACGGTGTAAATTTAAACAGCGCCAAACTGCTGCTGATCGCCATCTTTATTTTCATTGCCAACCCGACCGGAACCCACGCCATCGCCCGGGCGGCCTATCGCTGTGGAATCAAGCCCTGGCTTAAAAATGCCGATCTGAAGGCGGAAGAAAGGATTGACCAATGATCTGGCAACTTGATTTGCTTATCCTGGTTTTCGTTATCATCTGTGCGCTGGCCGCCATCAATATAAAAGATCTGCTGAGCGCGGTTATCATACTTGGAGCCTACAGTTTTTTAATGTGTCTGCTCTGGGCTGAAATGGGGGCGGTCGATGTCGCGTTTACTGAAGCTTCGGTCGCGGCTGCAGTCAGCACCATTCTCTTTGTCGGCGCAGTTTTAAAAACAACCAGGAGGTCGAAAGATTGAAGACCATAATTCTTGCTTTCGTCATTCTCTCAGGAGGCTTGCTTATTTACGGTACCATAGATATGCCCGCTTGGGGCGACCCGCATTCACCCGCCAACAGCTATGTATCGCCGCTCTATATTGAAGAAGCTTTGAAAGAAACCGAAACCCCCAATATAGTCACGGCCGTACTGGCCGATTATCGTGGTTATGACACCATGGGAGAGACCACAGTCATCTTTACGGCAGCAGTCGCCTGCGCTCTGCTTCTGCGCGGGTGGTCGGAAGGACGTAAGGAGCGTGAATAAAGATGCTTGAATTTATTATCAGCAAATACAACTTCTGGCTCTATGTAATCCTGATGATGATCGGCCTCTACGCAATGCTGGCTAAACGTAATCTGGTCAAGAAGTTAATCGGCATGAATATTTTTCAAACCGCCATTATTCTCTTCTATGTCTCTATCGGGGTAAAAAAAGGTAGCGTACATGTCCCGATCATAGTCGACAGTCATGGTCACGGAGCTCAGCTTATTCATGCGGCGGACTACCTCAATCCGCTGCCGCATGTCCTGATGCTGACCGCGATTGTCGTCTCCATCGCCACAACCGGCGTCGCCCTGGCCGTTCTGATTCTTATCTACCGCCGCTACCAGACTTTAAATGAGGATGAAATCATCCATATTCGGCAAGCCCGCCAGAAAGCAGGAGTTTAACTCGGTATGGCCCAGCAATTTCCGGCTCTGATTATTGTAATCCCCCTGCTTGCAGCCTTGCTGACGGCCCCCATTGGAGCCATAAACCGTCGTTTATGCTACCCCTGGCTGGTCTTTATTATCGGTGTAACCCTGGTTCTGGCCCTTGGTCTGATGATACAGATAATAAACTCCGGCCCGATCTCTTACGCCATGGGCGGCTGGAAACCTCCATGGGGCATCGAATACAAAATTGATCAACTCAACGCCCTGATGATGGTGCTGATCAGTGGTGCCGGGTTTCTAGGTGCACTCTACTCCGGACCAAGTTTTACCAAGGAGTTACCCGGACGCCAGACAGCGGCGACAGCCCTCTATTTTCTGATGATCACCGGTCTGCTTGGCATTGTCGTAACCGGCGACCTGTTCAATATTTTCGTTTTTCTCGAAATCGCGTCACTTTCGGGTTACGGACTGATAGCCTGCGGTTCAGAAGATGCCCCCCTGGCAACCTTCCGCTATATCATCATGGGGACTATCGGCGCCTCCTGCTACCTGCTCGGCGTCGGCTACCTCTATATTTCGACCGGATCACTCAACCTCGCCGACCTCCACCACCTGCTGCCGCCATTATATCACTCCCGGGTCGTTTTGACGGCGGCAGCCCTGATGCTGGTCGGCATCTCCCTGAAAATGGCCCTTTTCCCTCTCCACGCCTGGTTGCCGGAAGCCTATTTCGAGGCCCCGTCAACAGTTAGCGGGGTAGTCGCGCCCCTCTATACCAAGGTCGGCGGCTACCTGATGATCCGGATTATCTACAATCTGTTCGAACCTAAATTTTTTATTGAAACCTTCCCGATCACAACCATCCTGAGCTGGACGGCGATCATTGCCCTGCTCATCGGATCAATCTACGCCATTGCCCAGAAAGACCTGAAGAAAATGCTCTGCTACTCGGTCATTGCGCAAGTCGGCTACATTGTGCTGGGCATTGCCTTGGCCAACCAGGCCGGTTTCACCAGTGCCATTCTGACCATCGTCAACGAGGTCTGCACCAAAAGCTGCATCTTTCTGGCTACCGGAGCAATTATCTACCGTCTCGGCAACAGCCGGATAGATAATCTGCAGCACCTCTACCGGCGCATGCCCTGGACCATGCTGGCTTTCACGATCGGCGCCTTCTCAATGGTCGGCATTCCTCCGACCTGCGGTTTTTTCAGTAAGCTCTACCTGCTCTGCGGCTGTGTTGCCGCCGGCAGATGGGCTTTTATCGCGGCCCTGCTGCTCAGCACAATCCTTAACGTCATCTATTTTTTTCGGGTTATCAAAGCCGCCTGTTTTGAAAACCCGCAACCGGACTACAGCCGCAGCGAGGCTTATCCGCTGGTCGAAGTCGACGAGGTGCCGCTGGCCATGCTCCTGCCGATTCTGCTGGCCGCCAGCGCAATCATAATTACCGGTTTAGGCAGTAACTGGCTGGTAACCAATATCATTACCCCAATACTCCCGCTCGGATTTTAACTCGAGCTCTATTCAATATTTAAGGTTAAGGAGAGTAGCTTTTGCAACTTTACGCCTGGCTCGCCATCATTCTGCCCCTGATCGGGATTCCGCTAATCTGGGCCGGAGCTCGGATCAACGGGTTTCTGCGTAATACTGCCGCCGTCGCCTTTCCGATAATGGCCGCCCTCTGCGCCCTGCGGCTCTTTCCGCTGCTGCTTCACCCGGAACAGCTGCCCCTGGAAAGCAGCCGGATCTGGATAACTCACCCCTTCACCCTGGAGATCGGAATTTTACTTGATCCTTTAAGTTTGATTCTGACCCTGGTGGTTTCGATTATCAGCGCCGTCATCGCCGTCTACTGTCTGGGCTATATGAAAGGTGATCCCGGCATCTGCCGTTTTCTGATGCTGGTCAATCTTTTCATCGGCAGCATGCTCCTGCTGGTTCTCGCCAACAACCTGCTGCTCTTATTTGTCGGCTGGAAACTGGTGGGACTGTGCAGTTACGGTCTTATCGGTTTTTACTATCAGGACGACAGAAAATACTGGATCGGCGGACCCCCGGGCGAAGCGCCGCTGACAACCCCATCATTCTGCGGTCTCAAAGCGCTGGTCGTCACCGGTGTCGGCGACTTGATCATGCTGGGCGGCATTCTGATTCTCTACGGCTATGCCGGAACCCTCAATCTAATGGCTCTTTACCATACGGCTCCGGTATGGTTCCCGGAAATGGCAAGAAATCCAAACATGGTAATTCTTGTCAGCTTCATGCTGCTGGCCGGGCCGATTGGTAAATCAGCCCAGTTTCCCCTGCATGAATGGCTGCCGGAAGCAATGGCGGGCCCGGGCCCGGTCTCAGCCCTGATTCATGCGGCAACCATGGTCAAAAGCGGGGTTTACCTCGTCGCCCGCCTGATGCCGATCTTCTACATCGGGCGCTGGGTTGCCGATTGTCCCGATGCCACCATCTTCTTCACGATCACGGCCTGGGTCGGCGCCATCACTGCTTTTCTCGCGGCCACCCAGGGACTCGTCGCCAAAGAACTGAAGAAAATCCTGGCTTTTTCGACCGTCAGTCAGATCGGCTATATGTGGATTGGCTTGGGGGTCGCCGGGCTGACCCAGACAACTCTGGTCGCTGGCACCAGCGCCGGTATTTTTCATCTGATAAGCCATGCTATTTTCAAGGCCTGCCTCTTTCTCTGCGCCGGGTCGGTCATTCATGCCGCGCACTCCATCTACATTCAGGATATGGGCGGCATGCGCCGTTACATGCCCCGCACCTGGCTCTGCATGTTGATAGCTGCGGTCTGCCTGATGGGAGTCCCGCCCCTGCCGGGGTTCTGGAGTAAAGATGCGATTCTGCTGGCCGGCCTCGAGGCCCACCATATTCCGATTTTCATTATTGCGATCGTCACGGTCGCCTTAACCGCCTTCTACACAACCCGCATGGTCGGCATCGTCTTCTACGGTCCGGAAAGCCGACATCTGCAGGATCTGCAGAAAAAATCTCCATCCCATGAAGCCCCGGCAATCATGTGGGGGGCCTGCGCTCTGCTGGCTTTGATGATTCTCGCTCTGGGCCTGGGCGGCCCCTGGGCGGAACATCTGCTGCATCATAATTTCACGCTGAACCTGACTGAAACTTTAAATTTGCCGGTCAATTCAGCCGAACCTCATCCCTTCAACTACCATCTGCTGGTCACCTGCCTGTCCATCGGCGGCATCCTGGCCGGAGCGATTCCCGCCTGGTTGCTCTACGGTTCGCGAAAAATCAGCATTCTGATTCAACCTAAGTCGGTTATCAACGAGCTCTATGTCCTCTTCTGGCGGCGCTGGTACATCGACTCCTTTTACAATCGGGTTTTCATCGACGGAACTTTGAAGTTTGCTGACTTTATCGCACTCCGCATTGAAAACAACTTCGACACCCTCTTACACCGCCGCCTGCCGGCGCTGGTCACCGAAAATTTGCCCAACCTGTTTTTACGGTTAAAAACCGAATCTGAAAACTTTCTCTATATCGGCGCCTACCTCATGGCCATAATCATGGCCACTATCGGTTTCGCCCTGTGGCATTAAAAATTATGTTGGATCATCTTCTCCTGCAAACCATCATTATCCCGGTTCTCTGCTCGCCAGCCATTATTCTGGGGCGCCGGGTCTTCGGTAAAAAAGCAGCCTGGATCGCCCGGGCAGGGCTTCTCTACTCTACTCTACTAACCCTTTTTGCCACCCTGCAGCTGACCGCCACCGGAAATCCACTGATTGAAAACTATCCCTTTGCCGGTCCGGCAGTGACCATGAACCTGCTCGGTGACGGCCTCAGCCTGCCGGTCGCCCTGATTATCAACCTGCTCTGTACGGCTCTCGCTTTTTATGCCGATCACTATATCGATCATCGCATTGAAGCTATCTATGGCGAAATTGACCAAAAAACATCTGTCAATCACTACACCAGATTTTATGCTCTCTTCCTTCTCTTTCCCACCGGCTTTATGGGAGTCTGTTTCGCGACCAACCTGATCGGTATCTATTTTTTCCTCGAAATTCTGCCGTTGCCCCTCTATTTCATCATGGCGATGTTCGGCTATGTCGACCGGGTCCGGGTAGCCATGATCTGTCTCATGTGGGCCGTCTTCGGCGCCGGTTTTTTTCTGGTCGGTTCAGTTATCGTCTATTATCATACTGCCAGCTTTGCCGTTGCCAGCATTGCCCAACTGGCGGGAACCCCGTCCGCCTTCTGGGTAATCAGCATGTTCCTGATAACGATCATGGCCAAAATGGCGGTGGTACCCTTTCAGGTCTGGATGCCCTGGGTTCATGCCGAACATCCCACATGCATCGCCGGACTCCTGGCGGTTTACGCTAATATCGCCGTCTATGTGATGCTCCGTCTGTTAATTATCCCCTTGACCGGTGATTTTCAGATCTTTTCCCTGCCTTTGATGACCCTTGCCCTGATCACCATGGTTTATGGAGCCCTGTTAACCCTGGGACAGACCGACATAAAACGGTTTGCCGCCTGTTCCACTATCAGCCAGCTGGCCTACTCCATGCTCGGGGTCTGCTCCCTGACCAAAGCCGGTATCGACGGCGGCATGTTCTTCTTTCTGGGTCACATCATGAGTAAAACTATTATTTTTTCTACGGCCGGAATTATCGTCTACACTACCGGCATTCGGGATATGCGACAACTCGGAGGGCTGGCGCGAAAGATGCCGCTCACCACGGCGCTCTGGATTATCGGAGCCATGGGCCTGGCCGGCTTCCCCCCAATGAGCAGCTTTCCCGGTGAATGGATCATGTTTACCGGCATCTTCAAGGCCGGACTCATGGGCTCAACCAGCAAATTAATTATCGCCATTGCCGCAGCGGCCGCCATAACCCTCTCTGTGGTTTACTGTTTCCGCTCAGTCAAAATCATTTTTTACGGCCCGCTCAACGAAAAGTTTGCTGAGGACAGACACGTCAAAGATCCGCCGCTCTCCATGAGTCTGCCCCTGCTAGCCGTCGCGGCGACGGCGGTAACCTTAGGTCTCTTTCCCAAATACATTCTAGATCTGTTTCATCAGGTAGTCGCGACCATCCCGCTATAGTGCTGATTTTTACCTGCAACTTTCGCCCACCACTGTAATATGCCCCTTTTTAAAGGTTAGGGGGCAGAGTTGTTTGGCGATTTCTCCATCAGCCCGGGTGGTGGTCAAGCCTGAGGCCAGCGGCAACCGGACGCAACCGGCCAGAGCCCGGCGCCAGATCTCAGCATCGGGTTCGCTCTCCATCTGAGCCAGTAATTTGCGCAGAAGCATGATTGAATCGAATCCGTAGATTTCCCGCAGACCCGGCTGAGAATCCGGATAAAGGGTCAAAAATCGCTTCCGAAAATCTCTAAACTCGCCCGCTGCCTCATCACAATCAAGACAAAACGCATCGACAAAAAAAGCTCCTTCCGCATACTCAGCGGTCGAAGCCAGCAGCTCATCACTGTTCCAATAGCGCCCCCCCAACAAAAAACACTCCTCAAGATCGTAAAAAGCCAGCTGGGGAATCAACAGTTTCAGCGTCTGAGCCCGATCCGGCACCACAATCGCTTCAAAATCACACTCCAGCAGAGGACGCGGCATAATTTCAGCTTTTCCCAAAAGATCAAACTCTTCGCCCGCAATACCGATTTCACGGGCCAGTTCAGCCAGTTTAACCTCTACTGCGGAAGCGACCTCACCTTTATCAGCCTGGCGCTGAGCCTCTTTAACCCAGACTTCATAAGCCTGACGTTTCTCCTTGAACTGCTGATAACGGTCTGCGCCGATCAACTCGCGAATGGCCAGCCCAAAATCGGGACGACTTGAATCATAATAAACCTGACGCACCACCTGGCCACCCCAGGCTGCAGCCTGGGCTGCAAAAGTCTCCGCAAACTCGCGCCCATACTGATTCTTGGGAATCAGCAGAGCAAAATCCTTCAAACCTAAACGGGTCATCGCCAGATCAGTCAGAGCAACCGCCTGATTGCGAATGGTCAAACTATGCTGAAAAACATTGGGATAACGCTCCGGATTGCGCAGCAAGGGACTCAGGCTGATCATAGTTACTCCCAGACTCTGGGCCTCGGCCGCGGCATAATTGGCTGCTTTTCCAGTATAAGCACCAAGAAGAAGATCAACCTTTTTCTCATTCACCAGATAACGCACCCCGCTCCGGGCCCGCTCGCCCTCACCGGCAGTATCGTATAGCAGTAAACGTAAACCGGGCAGAGAGGAAAGAGTCTCTTCGGAGGAAGCCGGCTCGTTTAAAGTATTCTGATTTATAATTTTAGGGCCGGTATTTTCCGAATATACATCTAATGCCAGCTCCATACCTCGCAAAAGCCGCTGACCTGATTCTGCATTTGAACCGCTTAAAGGCAGCAGACAACCGATCGTCAGAGCGGCTCTGCCGACTGACTGATGCAAAAGAAGATAATCGCGGGCATCAGCCCGGAGATTCTCACTGACTTCACACTCCGAACTTAACTTGCGGGCCAGCTCCAGTAAAAGCCGGGCGGCACCGGGGCTGCGCTCAGCGACCGGCTGACGCTGCAACCGGGGGAAATATTCGGCTGCCACCCTGCAGGACAACCCTGTTTCATGATTCTGTGACCACAAGTCGGCAACCTCGGCATCAGTCAAATTAGAGAGCAGCCATGAAAAGCGTTCTCCAACCGCCACCTCCTGAGAACGTAAATAGATTCCTTCCAGAATGCGGCAGGCACCATAGTAATCTCCCAGACGCTCAAGCTGCTCGACCTGGGTGCGCCAAAGCGACACAGCTTCAGCCGACGGCAATGGCGCAGCAGGCCGCATAACCCCGGAAGAGACGGTTTTGCCAATGTTTCTCTCCGGCAACTCGGCACAACCGCAAAAGCCCAATAAAACCAAGAAAAAGAGTACACCAATAAATTTCCTGTCGATCACCATCTTTTCTTTACCCCTTTGCAACATTTATCTTCTCATGATCTTTAATATCGTGCTTACAAACATTAAAAGCATGCGGAAAAAGAGTGCCCAGCAAACCATAACCTGATCATACCGTCATAGAACATATTCAGGCTCCTAACGTCAATTAAATTAAATGCAACCTTTTTTGCCTGAAACTCGCACATAAAAGTTAAGCTAAAGAGCAATCGCCCTTAAATCGTTTTTGACAATTCCCCCATGAATATGTAGTATCTCAAAAAAAAACCCTCATAACTTTGCCGGGAGGAGACTATTATGCAGCAGCACTATGCAATGATGCGGGATCAAGCCCCGCAATCCGCAAGCGACTTTTGCGACCCGCAAACAAACACTCTGCGCAGAGCCTGGTTTTTCAAACCGCAAGCAATCGGCAAGGTACCAATTTTCGCAGTCTTTGTTTTACTTTCTTTTTTCTTCGCTCCACTTCCGCCAACCCAGGCGGACGCTGCCACTGACTTTCCGGAAGTCATGATCATCCTCGACGGTTCCGGCTCAATGTGGGGTACGGCCGGTGAAAAAAGCAAAATCAAAGCGGCCCAGGAAGTTCTACACCAGCTTATCCCCTTTCTGCCACCCGAAGTAAAAATCGGGCTCACCGTCTACGGCCATCGTCGGAAAGGCAGTTGCGACGATATTGAAATCATGCTGCCAGCTGGAAGTGACAACCGCAGTCTTCTGCTGAAGTTTGTTGACGGCATTAATCCTAAAGGCAAAACCCCGATCGCCGACTCCATCAAAACTGTCGTCAGTACATTAAAGAACAACGAGAATGAAACCACCATAATTTTGGTCAGTGACGGTGAAGAGACCTGCAGCCCTGACCCCTGCGGCGTGGTCAGGGAACTTAAAACTACCGGCATCAGATTCATCCTGCAGGTTGTCGGCTTTGATGTCAATCAGAAACAGAAAGAGGAACTTGCCTGCCTCGCCACGGCCGGCGGAGGCCGCTATTTCGACGCCGCCGATGCTGCGGGCCTGCTGGCAGCCTTAAAAACAGTTGAGCAGGAGGTTGTGGCAAAGGTCGAGTTTGAAAAGGCCAAAACCACTGTCAAAAAGAAAAAAAGCGGACTCGGCAAACTCAGAGTTACTTTTCCGAGCGGTAGTGAAAAAAGCCTTGCCCACATCCGTATTATCAGAAAACAAGACGGCAAAACTATAAAAAATGTTGACAATCCCTCAGCCGAAAGTATTCATCCGCTGCTCTCCGGCGCATACGACATTGTTCTTGGTTATGCCAACAGCAACAATCAGAAACCTTCCGAAATTGAGCCACTGCCAATTTCTATTGCGGCCGAAGAAACTACCGACCTGAAACTTGGCTCCCTGATGTTTAACGTCGCTGAAGCTTTCGACAGACTCCCGGCCAGCTCGGTCACCCTGCGTCGCGACGACGGCCGGGTTGTTCTTGAAACCCCGGAGAACGGTAACAATTACTACTTTTTCACCAGCAAGCCTCTTCCCCCCGGCTGCTACTCTTTCACCTATTTCTATAAAACCCTGAAAGCCCCGGTAATTGCCGCGACCGGCATTGTGATCAATCCTGATGCTGAATCTGTACTGACTCTGGACAGCGGTATAAAAATCAAAAAGCACGACCAGAATATGACCGGCTTTGATCTTATCAGCCTAATATCAGGCCGGCCCGTCCTTCAGGTACAGCGCCGTTGGGACAATGACTATCCGCTCTGGGAAAGCTTTGCCCTGCCTCCGGGAAACTATGCCCTGCATGTCTACCTGAAAGGCATGGAAGAACCTCTGCCGGCCGTCGATGAGATTATTGTACACAAAGGCGAACTGCTTGAGATTGACACTGGACTGTAAAAAAACAGCAACACTCCATAAAAAGATCAGGCCGCAGCCAGAACAATCGTAACCAGCAGGCCAGAGGGCTTCACATTGCGGGCGGTAACTTTACCATGACAGGCTTCAATACAGGTTTTGACAATTGCCAGCCCGAGACCGCTGCCGCCGGTGCGCCGGTTGCGGTCAGGCTCCAATCGGTAAAAGGGCTCGAAAATTCTTTCGAGCTCTTCTTCCGGCACCCCGGGACCATAGTCCCGCACCTCGATAATCACCTCGGCCGCCTGTCGAACGGCACTGATTTCGATCACGGCATCCTCGCCCCCATAACGCAGTGCGTTGCGCAGCAGATTAACCAGGGCCCGAAGCAACAACTCAGTATTGGCTTTTACTTTGAGACTCTTACTCAGAGTGAGCTTAAAGCGTCGATCGCCCCATTTTTCCCGTTCCAGAGCCCGTTCGATGATCCCGCTCAGCACCACCGATGTCAGCGCCACTGCCTCGGGCCGTAACTCAGCTCGGGAAAAAGCCAGTATCTCATCAACCAGTTCAGCGATCTTTTCAGCCTCCTCGGCCACGTCGGTAAAACCTTCCTGCTGCTTCTGATCAAGCTTTTTTTCCAGAACCGCAAGCCCCATCCGCAGCCGGGCCAGAGGCGAACAGAGCTCATGTGCGACATCGCTTAAAAAGCGCTTCTGCCCAGTAATAAACCCATCCAGGCGCTGGGCCATATGATTTATTGAATGCCCCAGACGGCCGATCTCATCTACCCTCTTTTCATCCAGCTCAATCTTTAAAGAGCCGGCGGCGATTGCTTGCGTTGCCCGATTCATGGCGCGCAGCGGATGGGTAAGGTGGCGAACCATCGGCCACCACCACAACAGCGAGAAAAGCACAATCACCAGAGCTGCAATCAGCCACGGCAGGGGATTGGGATAGAGAGCCGAAGCAAAGAGAGAATCGGTCACGGCCAGAAGAGTTGCCGGCCCCATACCACTGCCGTCAGGATTGAGAAGCGGCAGGGTAAAGCCGAGCCAGTAGCGCGTCGGATGGTGGCTCCGAACCCTGAAGATCCGCCGCCACGGCGGCCGCAAAACTTCACCGGCGTCGACTGCAGCCGGGGCCGACACCGAACCCTGCTGCAGCTCCCCGCGCCAGCGCCGATCTTCGAAACGAAAGCCTTCTCGCCGCTCCCGGGCCTGCATCTCCGTCACAACTTCCGCCGGCAGAGCGCCGATAGTACCCGCCAGTTTGCGGCCATCAGGCGTAAACAGAGCAAGCTCCACGGAGAATGCCTCACCATAACGAAGCAGCAGTTCATCCCACTGCCCCTTGGGCGAACGGGCCAACTCATGGCGAATAAGATGCCGCAGCGAAGCGGTCTCCTTATCCGCGTGCAGACGCAGAAAAGAGTCGGCGGTAACATAAAACTGTACCTGAAAAAAAATGGTCAGAATCAAACCCAGTAAAATGAGATTGAGAAAAAACCAGCTCAAGAGCTTAACAAAAATTGATCGACGAAAAAACACTGTCACCCCCCTGCGCTCGGGCCTGCTGCAATTGACTTGAGTACTACTCCTACAAAAACATATAGCCGGCACTGCGTACGGTTTTTATATAACGTGGAGCTTTGGGATTATCGTTAAGTTTTCTCCGCAAAGAAGAGATATGAACATCAATAGAACGGTCAAAGACCGTGTAATCGCGCCCGGCCACGATATCAAGCAGACGATCGCGAGAGAGGATGCGACCTTTATTTTCAACCATAGCCATCAGCAGATCAAATTCAATCGCCGTCAGAGCCAGAAGCTCTTCCCCCTGGTTCACACTTCGGGTGTCAGCATCTATAACCAGATCAGCAATGCGAATTTTACCGGCACAACCTTCAGCCGCAACTACTTCCGATGTTCCATTTTCAACCATGCGACTGCGCCGAATCACCGCCCGCAAGCGCGCCAGTAACTCCCGTGAAGAAAAAGTTTTGGGCAGATAATCATCCGCCCCCATCTCTAAACCGACAATTCGGTCGGTCTCGTCACCTCGAGCCGTAAACATTAGCACCGGCACCTGAGAATGCCGCCGTAATTGACGCAACACCTCAAAACCGTCAATTTCCGGCAGCATAACATCGAGCAGAATCGCATCAAATGAGCCTTGAAGAGCACTTTCTAGTCCCGCCTGACCGGAATGTGCGAGTTCGACCGTAAACCCCATCGGTTCGAGATAGCCACGAATCAGACGACAGAGTTTTTCATCATCATCAATCAGGAGAACTTTCATAAAAAACCTCGACCTTACTCGCCCCGAGTAAAATTTCAGAGAAAAGGTTGACAACTTTTACATAAACTTTACAAAAAAAGCTAGAAAGGACATAATTGCTTTACACTCTATTACTATATTGCAAAACATAAAGAGTGATTTAAAGAATCATCAACCAACACAAAAAAGGAGAACGACCATGTATACTCTCAAAAAATCAAGCAAAACTCAAGCGCTCACCCTCGCCGCTGCTCTTATTTTCGCCCTGCTGCTGGCTTTGCCGACGGCCGGCTTCAGTTGGGGACCAGGGGACGGAGATTGCTCCATAGATCATTTTGCCCAACGTAGCGAAGCGATCAAAGAGAAACTCAACCTTGACGAAACCCAGAACAAACTCTGGGATGCCATGAAGACCGGCATGATTGAACTGCTCGAACTGAGCCTGCAGAAGGGTGACAACCTCAACCGTGAAACCCGGCGCCGCACCAAGGTACGTAATTTTCTGCTCATGCGGGCTGAACTGGCCGCTGAAAAGCCTGATTTTAAAGCCGTCGGGGAAAAGCTCAAAGCTGAATATAAAGGTAGTTTAGGAGAAAAGTTCAATCAGGTTACTGATGCCAGGGTGGCATTTTTCAGCAGCCTGAGCCAGCAGCAGCGCGATATCATGATCCAGAAAGGTCATATGCGTCCACACCATGGCAACCGGGAGGGTAAAGGCCGGGGCCGAAACAGCGATATGTAAAAAACAAAAGGGGCCACGAAAGCATTTTCCTCATTGACGCTTTCGTGGCCTTCAAACCATTAATTTAAATAAACCTTTGCCAATAACCGCCCTATTCTAACCGATAAGACAATCCAAACGACCTTGAAAAATCTCTTTTTCAGCTTGTGCCATAATCGAAAATCCACCTTTTTCAGCCAGGTCGAGGAGTAAAGCCATCTCCTTGCGGCTGAAAGGACGCTCTTCAGCCGTTCCCTGAATTTCGACCAGCTCGCCTTTATCAGTCATTACAATATTCATATCAACCTCGGCGCCAGAATCTTCCGGATAATTCAAATCGAGCAGCGCCTCACCCTTGACAAAACCGACACTGACCGCCGCCAGTCGTGAACGCAGCGGCCGCCAGTCCGCTCCCATCTGCGGAGCAATTTTTAACATAGCCAGCCCCAGAGCCACAAACGCTCCGGAGACCGAAGCTGTTCGAGTGCCGCCATCGGCCTGAATAACGTCACAGTCAAGAATAAAGGTGCGCTCGCCCAAATTGTCCAGATTGGTCACCGCCCTCAAACTACGGCCGATCAGACGCTGAATCTCAAGGGTACGGCCGCCCTGGCGACCACGATTGACTTCCCGCCCGGAGCGTTCATGAGTACTGGCCGGCAGCATCGAGTATTCGGCGGTCAGCCAGCCGCCCCCCGAATCACGCCGGAATTTAGGCACTCCATCTTCAATGCTGGCCGAACATAAAACTTTGGTCTGCCCGCAGGAGATCAGCACCGATCCGGCCGGATGATCAAGAAAGTGCGGAAGAATCTCGATCTTGCGTAACTGGTCAGCTTGACGCCCGTCAATTCTCATATTTCGTCCTCATTCTTACAGATACCGATAGTCGGCATAACCGACTGCATGATTTTTACAATAGGCTATGCCCTGATCCAGAGCCGCCAGCATCGTCGCCTGGTCATCGGGCAACTTGCCATCCAGCGGCACGATATTGGACGAGTGATCATTCAAAAACCGGGAGGTCACATTCAACCCCGCCACAATATCTCGTTCCTCTTCAATGCTGACTAACGGTGAAACCAGCGTAAAACTTCCTTCATCAATCCACTTGGCAATATCCGATTTGGGAATCGGGGTCAAGGTTCTGACCCGGATAAAATGAGGATCGATCGCATTAAGCACGGAAATCGTGCCTTGACGATGCTCCATGGTCTGCTCCATCCCGCCAATACCTAGAAGAACATAGATTGAACAATCAAAATCTGCCTCCTTGGCTTTAAGCGAGCCGGCAATTATTTCATCTGCCGTCGCCCCTTTGCGAATCCTTTGTAAAACCGCATCCGAACCACTCTCCAGACCAATATGCAGACGGGTAAGACCGGCCCTCCGGATCGCCTTAAGATCGTCTAAAGACTTTTTCATCACGGTTTTAGCCCGGGCGTATGAGGTTACCCGTTTAAGACCGGGAAAGACCCGGTAGAGATGTTCAAGAATCTCTACTAGATCACTAGCCGTCAATAACAGACTATTGGAATCTCCCAGAAAAACATGGTTGGCATTCGTCCCGTAAACCTCAGGCATGAGATCGATATCAGCCTTGATCTCAGTCATAGGTTTGCGGGCGAATGGATATTTTCTATACATCGAGCAAAAGGCACACTTGTTCCAGGGACAACCATGGGTTACTCGCAGCAACATGCTCTGCGCCTCTGAAGGTGGACGATAAGGAGGGAAATCAAACGTATGGAATGAAGAAACCAATTACAGACTCCAGTGGTTAAGCCGTTAAGTTAAGAAAAATTGATGACCATCATAAATCAGACAAAAACAGTGCGGCCACGGTTCAAAACTGGCATCAGGTTTTGACCGGCAACATGGCCTTGACCTGTTCCAAAAACCGATCCGCTTCTTCCTGCAATTGGCGACCACCCTGCATAAGGTGGTCAAATTTTTGCAGCACCTCATGCAAAGCCGCATCATTGGCGGCAATTGTACTGGCGACTTCATCCAGACTTCGGGAAACATCATTGGTATTTTCAGTGGCCAGATGAGCGCTTTGCGTAATCGAAGCGGTAGTTCCCTTTTGCTCTTCGGCTGAATTCAGCACCGTTTCCATGGCATCATTGATGGCGGCGATGACCTTTTCAATCTCCGCCACAGCTCCAACCGATTCCCCCGTAAAATTCTGAATGTCTGCAATTCTTTCCGTAATTTCCTTGGTCGAAGCAGTGGTTTTTCCAGCCAGACTTTTAACCTCAGAGGCGACAACAGCAAACCCCTTGCCGGCTTCACCGGCCCGGGCGGCCTCAATGGTAGCATTCAGAGCCAACAGGTTGGTTTGCCCGGCAATACCGGCAATCAGGTCTACGACCTTGTAAATCTGATTTGTGGCAGCGCTCAGTTTCCGACCGAGTGATGCAGCCTGATTGACTTTTTCGGTTGCAACCCTTGTAATTTCCGAAGACTTGACAATCTGATCCTGAATTATGGTGATGGAGTTTACCAGACCATCAATGGCTCCAGTTACCATTGCAACATTGTCGACCGTTGAACTTGAGGTCGAAACCGCCTCAGACGATCGGATATTGGTTTGGGCCACAAGATCCTGCATAATGCTGACCGCAGCCTGCATTTTCTGCAGATCGGCAGTGAAACTGGCAAAAAAGCTCATTACCGACTTTTCAAAGCTTTCTGCCATTGCGCTCAAAGCCGACTCAAGCCTTTTTCTCTCTATCGCATTCTCCTTGAAAATTTCAACAGCTGCTGCCATCAGACCGATCTCGTCATGGCGATGCTGGGCGGGAACCTCAACTTCGAGCTGATTGTCGGCTATTTTTTTCATGACTTTGGTCATTTCCACCAGAGGTCGGGTCAGTGATCCGGTCAGGATAAATATAACAATGCTGGTAACCAGCAGCAGAAAAAAGCCGCCGCCAAAGAGCATGGCGCGCTGGTTGAGAATGGTTCTTTTCAGTGGCACCAGATCGAAAACCATCTCCAGAACACCGCCGATACTGCCCTGCTGCCAGCCGGGATGACAGCGCAGACAATCATCGACAGCAGTCTGCGGAGTATAGACGTGGATGCTGTTATCACGAGTTGTAACCATGATTTCATGTCGAGCCGAAATTTTTTTCCAGATTTCGGAATCTATACTTAATTTTCTGTCGACTGTATCAGTGGCTGACATATCGACCTTGCCGGTCAGGTCATAAAGGATAACTTCCTTAACTCCATCAATTTCCTTCTGCCGAGTCAACAGTTTCTGAAAGTTCTTCATCTGCCCCCTTTCCAGAGAACTTTGCACCCCATCATGAAAGGACTGGGAAAGAAGCATAACCGATCGGTAATACGATGTCTGTAATTTGTCGGAAACAAAATTATTATAGAAAATCAAGCCCACACCAAGACAGATGAAGAGAGTCAGCACGACACCTAAAACCATCCTGGTTTTAATTGAACTCCGTCGTTGTCTCGCCATTTAGGTAACTCCTGAAAGTCTTTTTTGAGATATCTGATTTTCCGACCTGAAAGACCGGTACCTGGTTGCGGCAGTCCGACTTTCAGCCGGTGCCGCTGTGGCGGTAAAAAGGAAAATTTTTACTCCGGGCAAAGATCGGCGCCGTACAGCCGACGCAGGGAGCGTTGGCGTTCACACACCAGGTCTGGCCACCGTTCCACCAGCGGCTCGGACAATCAGCCAGAGCCTCCGGGCCTAAACAGCCAACCTTGAACAAGCAGCCCTCTTCGCCGAGATGTCTGGCCAAGATCTCTTCCTGAAAATAATGATAGCGAGGGCAGGAGTCATGAACTTTTCGACCGAAAAAAATCTCCGGGGAACCATATTTATTAAGTTTTGGAATGCCGACCCTGACTATATGGGAAATGGTGTGCCAGACCCAGTCGGGATGCACCGAACAGCCGGGAATTGTAATCATCAGAGGTTCAAGCTGACGTTTACGGTAAAATTCAGGCAAACTGACGGCACCAGTCAGGTTGCCTTCGGCCGCTGGAATCCCACCGTAGGTAGCGCAGCTTCCGATAGCCACGGCACCGGTCATGGTGCGCGCGGCTTTTTCCAGATATCTGATCAAAGTGTGTTCGCCAAGCATACAGGCTTCCGGCATCCCTTCCGGAATCGCTCCTTCCAGAGCAAGAAAGTATTCACCGGCCCGGCCATCGACATAGCTGTCGAGGAGCTCCATAACCCGAGGACCGGAAGCCGCCGAGAGATCACCGTGAAAAAGCAGCTGACTATAATCGGTAATCATGGTCAACGGGGAAGGACTTTCCGCCTGAAGCAGCGAAACCGAACAACCACTGCAGGAAAGCCCCTGAAGATAGATCAGTCGGGGGATGTGTTTCGGGTCCAGTTGTTTGAGGGCTGCGCCCACCGGCCCGGAAAAACCACTGAGTCCGAAAGCCGCACTCAGACTGGCCGCCATTTTTAAAAAATCTCTTCTCTTCATTTCGGTAGCCTTGTTTATGAGGTTGTGAATATCCTCCCGAAAAACATCCCGGCGGCCTAATGAACCGCGCAAGCCAGACAGGGATCAAAAGAATGCACAATGCGCACTGATTCGATCTGTTCGTCCGGCTTTTCGACATAAGTACCAATCAAAGCTGATTCGAGGGCTCCGGGGCGACTCTGATCATCCCGGGGTGAACAGTTCCAAGTGGTGGGTACCACACATTCGTATTTTTCGATCCTGTGATCTTTCAACCTTATGTAGTGGAGCAGAGCTCCGCGGGAAGCTTCAGTGGCACCATAACCTTCGCCCGTCGCGGGGATCCTTATTTCCTGCATGCCCGGCTGACCCAGATCAAGCCGCTCGCTCTCCTCCAGCAAAAATTCACCGATAAGCAGACCGCTCAAAGCTCGACAAAGATGGCGGCCGAGAACCGAATTGAACTGCATCGGCTCAATACCGGCGAGAGCTTTGTATTGATTTACAAGCTCCCGCAACGGCCGGTTATTGCCAGTAAAGTAGTCGACCAGAACCCGCGCGGCGGGACCCACCTCGACCATACGCCCGTCATAACGAGGAGCCTTGATCCAGGTATAGGCGTTGGATTTGTGAGGTGCCGGCTGCAGATTGCCGTCTCTGACCTTTAGACCCGAAGCTGAATCGTAACGGGAATACCTGACATCTTCGACAATCCGGTCAAAATCAACCTTGTCCACACGCCCTTCGTGGAGAACTCCCGCAGCCAGCAGACGGCGGCTCTGACTTTCGGGACTGAATGGCAGTAGACCGTAAGAGAGAAAATCTCCCTGGCTGCGGCCAATGTTCCAATATTCAGGGAAAGCGGCGGCCACAGCCATAACATCAGGAATGTATTTAAGTCGATAAAAATTAACCGTCTCCTGAATCAGAGACTGATATTTAAGAATCAGGTCAACCGTCGGCTTCTGAGTACAACCTCCCGGGAAAATTCCGGTAGCATGGGGAAATTTCCCCCCGAAAAGAGCTGAGGCCCGGTTTGCCTTTTTCTGAATCTCCATAGCTTCAAGATAGTTTTTCAGGGCCTGAAGATTTATTTCCTGATCATCTATATAGCGCCCGGAAAGACGCGGAAGAAAAGGTGCTGCGGGAAAAGGCCGATCTGAGGCCAATTCATTTTTGACCCAGTTTCTGAGCTTGACCATATCGGGATCGCTGCCGGCATACAAAGTGATGGCGGTCACATCGACAAAATCTAGAGCACAAAGCTGGTAAAAATGTAGCAGGTAATCGTAAAGGTGGTTAGCACCTTGAATAAGGTTGTGAAGAATACGACCGTTGTGACTGACTTGAAGGCCGTAGGCATTCTCTTGAGCATAAGAAGAAGCTACAGCATGAGCATATGGACAGACGCCACAGATTCTCTGGGTAATCTGCTGCGCGTCAAGCGGATCACGACCTCTTAAGAAAATTTCGAAGCCGCGAAACATTTCACCTTCGCAACGAGCGTCAACAACTCGATTGTCTTCAATGACGGTTGTTACATTGAGATGCCCCTCAATTCTAGTTACAGGTCCGAATTTTACCTTCATTTGCGCTCCTTGAGCAGTGCAAAACATTTAGACTATAAAAACAACCTTTTTTACTACACTATTATAATCCCGGCCTGGTAGTCAAGTTATATTTTTAACAATACTCTGCATGCCGGGGCAACCGGGAGCTGTATGATTTCATCCACGACAACCCGTCTGTGGAAAGCTATCCGGCCAGTCACATAAACGACCCATGTGTTATTGCCATGAACGATAAAGCGGTTTCCATATATTCCGCCGTGGAAATGGATCTTTTCGGTCAGGTAAACTCAGAGTTCGTCGGAGGGCATGAATTCAGCGGCGTCGGCGGACAGCGAGACTTCATGAATGGTGCGTTTCGCTCCAAATCAGGTAGCCTCAAGCTGACAGTTAAAACAAAAAAAGCCCCGACAGTCAAAAGACTATCGGGGCTATAGAATTAAAACTCCTGGCGACGACCTACTTTCCCACACAAATAGCTTACCGACCCCCAAAATTTAAAGTCCCGTAAAATCGATTATATTGTGCAAAATTTCGATTTTAAAACCTGCGTCATAATGCTTTCACAACACAGGGAGCAAATCTAATGACTATCGAAAATATCGATATTCAGGCAACCATTGAAAAAGTACAGTCCCTTATTCGGGAAGAAGAACAAATGCCAGCATCGATAAAGTCGATGTTTGAAATTTTGATGTAACTATTCAGCCATCCCGGCTATTTACGGGGACACGATCCCGATTCCCAACGAAAATCAGGTCAGTTTCTCGAAATAGCCTGATCTCAGCCAATCAAATTGTAACGCTCGGACCAGGCTGAAAGTTACGTCAAAAAAAGACAACTGCGTAAAAAAAAGGCCGGTTAGGACCGGTCTGGTTGCGAGTAATGGAAAAATCACGCACGCTTCCAAGGAGTATTCTGAGCCCGACCGTTCGAGAAATTTCAGCTTTGGGCTTCAGGGTGTATTCGGCTGAGAACATGCCAGCCGGTAAACAGGCGGAATTAGGCGGAAGCATGAATAACCTTGCATAATATTACAGAAAAAGCTAGGTTGGGACAGGTAGTAGATGGTTGCAGCAGCAATTAGCTGAGGTTTTTTTGGGAAGCATCGCCGGAAACTGTTTTTTCAGATTATGAAATCCAGAAAATTTACTGTACTTTTTGTTGATGATGATCCCGCCATCATCTCCTCTCTGAAAAGAATTTTTTTTGAGGATGATAACTACCAGCTTCTGAGTGCTGCCGACGGGCGCACGGCGCTCATCCTGATGGCCCGACAGCGGGTGGACGCCGCTCTGGTCGATCTGAAGATGCCGGGCATGGATGGGCTTGCCCTGCTGCAGCACATCAATCAGGATTATCCCGCGACCCGGGTGATCATTATTACCGGTCATGGCGGAGTCGCGGTCGCGGTCCAGGCGATGCAGAACGGAGCCTTTGATTTTCTCGAGAAGCCTTTCTGTCCGGAAGTGGTTCGCAAACGGGTAGCCCAGCTGTATGAAAACTGGTTTCTGCAGGCTGAAAACCAGTTTTTGCGGGAAAACAAAGTGGGTGAGTTCAATTTCAGCGAACTCGTCGGCGATTCCCCTCCGATGCGAGAACTCAAGGAAATGATTGTCAAAATAGCCCCAGGGGAGGCCTCGGTGCTGGTCGGGGGAGAAACCGGTACCGGCAAGGAACTGGTAGCCCGGGCCCTGCATCAGCACAGTGAGCGGGCAGCCCGTCCTTTTGTTCCGGTCGATTGCGCCGCTCTAAATGAAAACGTGATTGAAAGTGAACTATTCGGTCATTGTCGCGGGGCCTTTACCGGCGCTTTGAGTGAACGGATCGGGCTTTTCCGGGCCGCACAACAGGGTACTCTCTTCCTTGATGAGGTCGGGGAACTGTCCCTGGGCATGCAGGCCAAACTGTTGCGTTCGATTCAGGAAAGGCAGGTGCGCCCGTTGGGCGGTCAGCTGGCGCTGCCGGTTGATGTCAGAATTATTGCCGCGACCAATCGAAATCTCAAGGAGGAGGTAGAGGCCGGTCGTTTCCGTGAAGATCTATATTACCGGCTCCAGGTCTTTACCCTGCAGGTCCCCCCCCTACGTCAGCATCTCGATGATCTTCCGGCTCTGATCGGGAACTTTATCCGACGTTTCGCCTCTGCCACCGCCCCGCGCAAATTTTTTTCCCCGGCGGCGATGCAGTGTCTTCGTGCCTATTCCTGGCCCGGTAATATCCGTGAACTAGAAAATGTCGTGCGCCGAGCCCTGGCGCTGAGTCGCAACTCAGAGCTGGAACCAGTAGACCTTCCTGAGCACATTAACTGTGCCTCTCCGCCAGCTCCCGTCAGGTCGCTAACCGCGGTTGACAGTCTGGCCGCACACGAACATCGGGCAATAGTCGGCGCCCTGGAGAAAACTGGCGGTAACCGCCGCCAGGCGGCTCGGCTTCTCGGCATCGGCGAAGCCACGCTTTACCGTAAACTCAGGAAATACAAACACTGATCGCGGCATCCGGGTAATGACTTGGAGCACCGGGCCGGAAACCACTCATAATGATAGTTTCGCTGCCCTTTATCTGCTTTCAAAATGATAGAGTGTTGCCGCCACCAGGAAATAAGTTTATGGAATTACTGGGCTGTAATTGTGGTCCGGTTCGTGCTTTCGTATAGTGCAATAGTGCTATCGTGGCACTTGTTGCTGGTGGTTCTGTATATTTTTAGTGCCGGGGTTTCGGCTCTGCTATCCGGGGGTATCTATGGACAAGAAGCTCAATCTGAAAACTTTTCTGGTTCTGTTGGTTATTTTTAGCTTTCTCGGCATCGGGATCTGCGTCAGGCAGGCCCGGGCCGATCTTGACGAGGTCAGAAAAACTGGCCAGTTACGTCATCTCGGGATTCCTTACGCCAACTTTGTTACCACCGGTGATTACGGCCTGTCGGTTGAGCTGATGCAGAAATTCGCGTACTGGCTCGGGGTTAAGTATGTTTATGTGCCCAGCGAGTGGTCCCGGGTCTTTGCTGATCTCACCGGGGAGCAGGTCAGGGTCAACGGCTCGGAGGTAGAAGTTCTGGCCCGGACGCCGATCAAGGGCGATCTTATTGACAACGGTTTGACGGTACTCGACTGGCGCCGCCGTTTGGTCGATTATTCGCGGCAGGCTACTTTTCCGACCCAGGTCTGGGTTGTCGCCCGGATCGACTCAAACCTGCGGCCGATCAGCCCTTCCGGCAGCACCTCTGCCGACATTGAACAGGTCAAAAAACAGCTCAAGAACCGGGTTATTCTTCACAAGCCCAGTACCTGTCTTGATGCCTCGCTCTATCAGCTTGGGGATATCTGTCGAGAATGCCTGGTTTTTCCCGGCAGCCTCAATGATCTGGCCCCGGCCGTCATCAACGGTGAAGCTGAGGCCACCCTCCTTGACGTCCCTGACGCCCTGGTCGCTTTGGGGAAGTGGCCAGGGAAAATCAAGATCATCGGGCCGGTTTCCGAACCGCAGCGGATGGGCGTCGGTTTTCCCAAAACCAGCCCCCAGTTACGCGCTGCCTTCGATGATTTTTTTGCCGCCCTGCAGAAAACTGGCGACTACGAGCTCCTGATTAAAAAATATTACCCGGCAGTTTACGATTTTTACCCGGATTTTTTCAAGTCTACTCCACCCTCACTGCAATGATCGGATTATCGGAAGTGGAGACAGCCATGGTTGACGGCTCCGAAAAGCCTTTGCAGATTTTTCTGGTTGATGATGAGGAAATGGTTTAATAAAGCCTGGTCCGGCTTTTTATCAACAAACCTTTTCTTGTGAAAACGTGTAGTTCGGGGGGAAGATGCCCGGGAGCTGATCCGGCAGCATGATTTCGCGGTGGCAGTCTCCGACCAGCGGATACCGGGCCTCAACGGTACTGATTTCATGAAGAAAGACCTGTTCCGTTCCGCCCGGCTGCGCATCCGGGTGATTGCTCTGCTGAGCCTTGTGTTGCTTGCTCTGGGATTCTTCCTGTTTTTTACCAGCTATCGCGCCCAGATGAGAATGCAGGAGGCCACGCTCGACCGCTGGAGCCACGACAGTCAGCGCCGGGCGGCAGCCCTCTCGTATTTTTATACGGAACGTCGTAACGAAGTTGTTTCGCTGGCCGAAAATCCCACGGTTACCTCATTTTTTCTCAATAAGTCTCTAGGTATGTCCATCCGTTACGGTCTGGGCAGCACCCTGAATAATATCACTTCTGTTTTTGACCGCCTGCTGGCCAGCCGCCGTCTGGGCGAGGACCGGATCTACCGGGCCCTAGTTTTGCTTGACGACCGGGGGGCGGTGTTGACTTTGAGCCGGGGCGAAGGCATGGATTTAAACGAAACCAGCAGGCCCTGGCCGGAATACCTGACTCCGGGAAATTCCCGGCCGGAAATCCTGGCCCGCGAAGCCGGTGGGGCCGAGCCCGAGGTGGTGATCAGCGCCCCGGTTTTTTTCAACCAGAATTATGCCGGGCAGTTGCTGTGCTGGATTGATTATCGGGTTGCTTTCCGGGTTTTTGTTTCGGTTTCCACCAGCAGCGAACATCATGCCTGTATCATCTCCGCCCTGGGGCAGCATTTCTGTGATGTCGACCCTGCCCAGGCATTGTGCGAGCCCCAGCTTCCCGAGCCCTTGCCGGAGTTCGGGCGGCCGCATCCGGCCCCGAGGAATCAGGGTCCGGCCAGCATGGTTCTGGCCGAGAAAGTTGAAAATACGCCTTTTATCCTTCTGGAAAGCATGAGCAAAGACGCTCTGGGTTATTACGCTCCGGAAAAATTTATTGCCTATCTCCTGTTTTTTGCCCTGGCGACCATTGCTATTGCGGCTCTTTTGCTACGCTATCTGGTGCTTAATGCCCGTCTAACCGAGGTCGTGCGCCGGGAAAACGAGGTGGCCGAAAAGAATCTACTGCTCGAAAAAGAGATTACCGAGCGCCTGCGCAGCGAGGTCGAACTGGCTGAAAGCCGCCAGCGCCTGACTCTGGTTCTCCAGGGTGCCGAAATTGGTTTCTGGGACTGGAACATCGAAGCCGATGAAGTAGTATACAACCGCCGGCTTTCGGAAATGATTGGCTACGAAGTGGGAGAACTTCCGGCTCGGGCCAGTTCCTGGCAGGAGCTTATTCATCCGGATGACCGGGGCGTTGTTCTGACCGCGCTTAAGGCACATCTGCGCGGGGAAACCGAAATCTATGAGTCCGAGCACCGCGCCCGC
>JAFGVI010000048.1 GCA_016938065.1 Deltaproteobacteria bacterium
ATGGGCGACAAGGACAAAGGCAAGACCGGAATCTTCCGGCATATGCTTAAAAAATTCCTCAAAGGCCTCAAGCCCGCCGGCGGAAGCTCCGATGCCGACGATGGGAAAAGCGGCCGGCGGCAGCACCGGAGGTACGTTTACCGAGGGTTTGTTCAGGGGTAAACTTTTTTTACGCCTGGGAGTCATAGAGCAACCTTATCTTCAGTAATTATTACCACCCAAGCATATTATATTTTATAAACAACGTCAACAGTATTTAAAGTAAAGCCGGATTTCGACCATTTGTCAAATATCAGAGAGTTAACTTAAGTCAGAAAGTTGAGTAAGATTTTAACTTCTGTCGAGCAAACTGTTTATCTCATCAACAAACTGAAGAAATACCTGCAAGGCATCATCCACCAACGGTTCCATTTTTTCAGGATAGAGGTCAAGGGCGTAAGCGTGACTAAAAAAATGGCGAAAGGCCAGAAAACGCTTCAGCGATGTCACCAACTCTTGAGAAAGTATTTTCCGATCAACCGCAACGAGCAATAGATCTCTATGCCAAGCCCCTCCTTCTGGAAGAACAATTCCTTTGCGCTGAAAAACCTGTTTCAAGATATTCTCAATGCCATTGTAGAGATTGTGTAACAATGCTGCAGTTCCGGCTAATTCCAGTTCACTTAATCCCGACAATGCTCTTCCATCCGGCATTGAAGAAAGAACATTGTTCACAGCTTCATATTCAACCTCTATTCGCAGGCGATAATCAACCATACAGTAAAACCCCCTCTTGGTTGATCATGCGAATAAATCCTGAATCACCCGACAAATCGACAACATCTACAGGTTTTGACAAAGAAAACATCAAATCACCATAAAAACTATAAAACTCTTCCGGCCGTACGCCCTCCACAGCAAGATCAATGTCACATCCAGCGCCATCCCCGGATGTACTCGAACCAAAAAGCATAACCCGCTTCACACAATATTTTTCGGCAATCCTTACAATACTTTCCTTATCTGCCAATGAAATCATCTCGCACACCTCTTCGGGTTCGACCTGTTGGACCATAAACACACATATCGCATATTTAAACCTCCATTTGATCTACAATGTAGCACATTCCCCTGTGGAGTGCAAAAAAGTGAAGCTTCAAGGCCCGCTCTGGGCCAGCCAGATGGTGTGCAGGTCGCCCTTGTTGGCGTGTTCGTGAACTCGGGCCTGCTCGACCTTGAAGCCGACCTTGCGCAGCCGTTCGGTGAAAGCGCGATCGGGTGCGGCCGACCAGACCGCAAGGATGCCCCGCGGCCGAAGAGCGGCATAGGCAGCGATCAGACCATCCATGGTGTAGAGCCAGTTATTTTTTTTGCGGGTCATTCCGGCCGGACCGTTGTCCACATCAAGCAGAATCGCATCATAAGCCTGTTTCTCGCTTTTCAGAAGTTTGGCGACATCTCCCTCCCGCACCGTGGCCCGCGAATCAGCCAGAGGATAGCCGGCCGCCGCCCCCAGCGCCCCCCGATTCCAGGCCACCACGGCCGGAATCAGTTCGGCGACCACAACCTCGGCATCGGCCGGAAGCTGCTTCAAAGCCGCCGCCAGGGTGAAGCCCATGCCTAAGCCGCCGATCAGGACCCGGGCGGAAAGCCGGGCCGCAATTTTGCGACAGGCCAGGGCCGCCAGCGCCTCCTCGGAGGCATGAGCCCGCGAGCCCATCAGCACCCCCTCACCGACAACCGAGATGGAGAACTCGGCATCCCGCTGCGAGAGCTCCAGAGCGCCGCCGGTGCCCGGGATCAAGGCCGTATCTAAAAGTTTCCAGGGTTTCATCTGCCTTACCTTAGCTTTCGGGTTTAATTTTGCCTTTTATCCGCCGTTTGACCCGTTTGACCAGGGCCCAGCGCTCCAGCGCCCGCGCCAGCGGCGCCGGCTGAAGCTGTTCCAGTCCGAGCTTCAGGTAGTAGTTGAAAAAGAGATCTTTCTCATAATCGGTCCACTCGGGGCAGCGACGCATGAGGGTATCGAGATCACGAATCCGGGCCCCCTGAGGATAGAGCACCTGCCGCGATTTTTCGAGATCAATAAAGCAGATACCGTTTGTCGCCAAAGCCCCGGACGAATCGATCTTCAGCATAAGGTGTTTGGGATAGAGGCAGTTATGACGAAAACGGTGATCATGAAAGCGGCGTACGACCTCGGCTACCCGGACAATTATCTGGGCCCGCAAATCCCGGTTGCGCTCTTCGCTCAGGCCCCCTTTAAGTAACGCATCCAGAGAGAGATAACCCTGCAGCTCATAGGTGATGAGGATGGCCCGGGACTCGCCGTTTTCTCTGCATTCACCGTAATACAGAAGTTGCGGCACCGGAATCTGATAGCGGCTCAGTTTTTTCAGATTCTGCCATTCGCTGCGAAAGGTCGGACAACCTCCGGGCGATTTAAAAGTCCGCCGCTGATGGTTGGCCTGACGTTTGACAAAAATGCCGACAGTCGTACCATCGGCCCGGCGCAACTCATGCCGGGCCACGCCGCTCCAGCCCGAGCGGCGAAAATTCGGTTCTTCAAACCATTGCAGTTCAGCCTGCCATAATTTGGCAAAGGTTTCGAGATTGTTGAGCCGCAAGAGTTCACGGTCGCCGGCGCTGGGGAAATATTCATGGGCTGCAGTCATGGAATTTATTCGGCGAAGGTCAGTCGCCCCGCATTAGAGTTATCAGAAACCCAGCTTGATA
>JAFGVI010000049.1 GCA_016938065.1 Deltaproteobacteria bacterium
AGTTTCCTTCAATTTCAGAACCCGCGAAAGTTCATAAACCTTGGTTTTCTTTTTTTCCCGCAGAATCAAGGTTGTCTACCCCCTAATCAACAATTATTGTTTTTACATGCGGACTGTAAAAGCGTACGGCTTTTACAGTCCAGAGCCTCGGTCCCCAACGGCAGGCGGCCAAAACGGCGCTTACCGGCAAGAAACACACTCAGACATTCATTTTTTCTACAAACATAGTAGCCCCGACCCGAAGCCCGGAACCTAAAATCATAAAAAAGCTCACCGCCCCTTCTAACCAGACGGCAGAGATTATTTTTAACTGTCCGCCGACGACATACCAGGCAGGTGCGCAAAGGCAGAGTCACAGCGCGACTTAAACCTCGGACTTTGTCGAAGCCGGGCTCTCGGCCGGCTCGGCTGCAACCTCGGCCCCGGCATCCGTTCCGGCCTCAGGCAGGAGTTCATCAGCGTTCGGCAGCAGCGGCGCTGCTGCCGCTGCCTCGGCCTCAGCAGCAGCGGCGAACTCATTTTCTGCGAGCGCTTCTGAACTTTCAGCCACCGCCGCCTCTTTCTCCTCGGCGGTTTTCCGGGCCGCCGCCTTCTGCACCGCAAGAGCCTTTTCCGCATTATCCTTCTGCGCGTGATAAACCGCGACAGCCCGCTCGATCAGCTGTTCCGGCCTGACCCCCTCAGTGCCGATAATATCACTGAGCTCTGCGACCGAGCTGCCGGCAATATCCTCGATTTTACGAAAACCGTTGTCGTAGAGCAGCTCCATCGCCGTATTATTAAAGCCCTCAAGATCGGCCAGCGGGGAAAAGAGCTGATCGAAATCACTGGCCACGCGGGAGGCCGATTTGACATCAAGCTTCCAACCCGTCAGTTTGGCCGCCAGGCGCACATTAAGCCCCCGGCGCCCGATCGCCAGAGAGAGCTGTTCGTCAAGCACGACAATCTCCATCATATGGCGCTCTTCGTCAAGAATAATTTTATTGATCTCAGCCGGAGAGATCGCGTTGCAGACATAGCGAACCGGATCGGGATTCCAGCGGATGATATCGATCTTTTCCCCTTTCAGCTCCTGCACGACATTCTGCACCCGGGATCCCCGGACTCCGACACAGGCACCGACCGGATCGACATCATGATCGTTGGTCGAAACCGCAATTTTCGCCCGGATACCGGGCTCGCGGGTTGCTCCCATGACTTTGATGATGCCCTCGAAAATCTCCGGGACTTCAACCTCGAAGAGCCGGATGAGAAAACCGGGATGCGTCCGCGAGAGCACGATTTTCGGCCCCTTGACCGTCATCTCCACCTTCAGAAGATAGGCCCGGATCCGTTCACCCTGACGAAAATTTTCCCGGGGAATAGTCTCGGACCGCGGCAGAATGGCTTCGGTTGAACCGAGATTGACAATCAGGTTGCCGCGTTCGACCCGCTGCACTGAACCGCTGATAATCTCACCAACCCGTTCGTGGTACTCTTCGTAAATGCTCTCCCTTTCAGCTTCACGAATCTTCTGCATAATGACCTGCTTTGCGGTCTGCGCCGCAATCCGGCCAAAATCATCAGTCTCCAGCTTGAGCCCCAGACTGTCGCCAATCTGGGCATCCGGATCTATCTCAAGAGCCTCATGCAAAGATATCTGATAATAGGAGTTTTCAACTTCTTCGACCACATCGACAAATTCATAGAGTTCAATCTGCCCTGATTCTTCATCATAAGAAGCCTCGATTTCACGAGCCGCGCCCAGCTTTTTCTTGGAGGCGGTAACCATCGCCGATTCAATTGCCTCAATCAGAATCTCTCTCGGAATATTCTTCTCTTTGCTGACCTGATCAAGTATGAAGTTCAAGCTCGAGGACATAACCTTTTATATATCTCCACCTATAATAAGCGACAATCAGATTCAATCATCAACCGTTAAAAAAAATATTGCTGTTATTATTTATTGAAATCGTAAACCAGATTACATTTAGCGTTTGCGTCTACAGGCACCGTAAATACTTCACCGTCAACATCGACAGTCACCGTCAGCGGTTCCTCCCGGCACGCCAGCAAAACCCCTTTAAAACGCCGCCGGCCGTTAAGCGGCTTGAGCAGGGTTATTTTAATGGTCTCACCCAGGCGCGTTTGAAAATCGCTGGCCCGGCTCAGACGACGATTCAGTCCCGGCGAGGAAATCTCCAGAGTGTAACGCCCGGGAACGGGATCCTCAACATCCAGCAAAGCGCCGAACATGCGACTGAAATGCGCGCAGTCGTCCAGCGTAACTCCGCCCTCGCGGTCGATATAAAGCCGCAAAAGCAAGCCCTCCCCGCTTTGACCAAACTCCAGATCAACAAGTTCAAATCCAAGATTAAGTAACAGATCTTCGGCCAGGACTCGAACCCGGACCCGCCACTCTTCATGCTTTTCCAACCCTGCAACCATCGGCAAAAACCGCTTCAATTATTTTCAGTAAAGTCTGTTCTGGTATAAAAAAAGTGGGCTCCGATTAAGAGCCCACTTGCAAAAAAGCTGTCACCAGCCGGGAAAATTTCGCAAACCGAGGCTCTACTACCACTACAGGCAGCAAAATGCAAGCTTTTATTAATTCTCACAGAGCTGAAAGCAAGCGACTGAACCTTAAAAAATTTCGGCGGCAAAGATATAGATTCTGGTTCCGGAGCGCCGCCAGCAGTCACCGGCGAGCCCCGCTTTCTGACAGGTATGCGCCAGAAACTCTTCACGGTTCCAGCCGTATTCAACCGCCACCTGCGGCAGCAGCAGACCGGATGCGCTGCCGTGCCGCAGCAGCAGACCGTGCTTGCCGACCTCGATAAGCGCCGGGTCGGCGATCTCTCGCAGCGGGGTCAGTACCGAAATCTCAAATTCGATCTCCGACCACTCCTCAGCCCGCAGCGCCGGGAAACGGGGATCATTAAAAGCCGCGGCCTGGGCCATTTCCCGAATGGTCTGATAAAGGGGTTTATAAGCTTCGATATAACCGATGCAGCCGCGCAGATTACCCTTTTTTTTCAGGGTCACAAAGGCGCCGCGTTTTTCCCTGAGAACCTGACTTTCCGGGGTATCATCCGGCCCTTTGCGCCTCTCTAGACGGGCGCTGATGGCGGCCCTGACCTGATCCCTGAGATAGACCTTCTCCGGCCCGGTAAGTGTTAAATCAATATGTTCCTGACTCATGCGCCGATCTCCAAATGCAGTTAGCCGTTAAAAAAAGCCGCGGCCAGATAACCGACCACCCGGCTGTTGTCGCCGCAGACTTCTCCGGAGTGCCGGTAGCTGAGAATCTGCGCCCGCTCAGCGCCAAGCTTTCGGGCCGCCAGCATCACACTCAGCAGCGGACCGGCGCCACAGGCTTCAGCCTGACGCTTTTCAATCAGAGACCAGAAAGCAAAAGCATCAAACGCAGCCACCGCCGCCACAATCTGCCGGTCAAGCCGGCCGGCACTGACCGCATCATGAAAATGGGAGAGATCCGTGCTCGCCACCAGCAGAAGGCGGCGGGTCAGCGCCAGTTCGGCAATAATTTCGGCCAGCTTTACAGCCTGCCCCCAACCCTGTTTTCCCATAATCATCGGCAGCAGCGTAAACTCACCAAGAGCAACCTGAAGAAACGGCAGCTGCACCTCTAAAGAGTGCTCCGAACGGTGAGCCGCAGGAATAAAGTCAAGCTCCGCATACTGGCTGATCAGAGTTTCCGCCAGAGCGCCGTCAACCGTCACCTCACCTAGCGGGGTCCGATAGTTGCCCGCGCTGTAGATTGAAATTCCATTAAAATAGTGATGATGCGAAGGAGCCACGACCACCACCAGATCAAATTTCTGCCCGACAACCAGGCGATACGCCTCGGCTGCCACCGCACCCGAATAGAAGTAGCCGGCATGCGGCGCCACCAGGGCCAGAGGCGCCGCCGCCCCGGCAGGTGGCGCAGGCGCCTGCTGCAGATAGGCTTTGATCTCATCCCGCAAGGTTTGCGGATCATTACTGTAAAAAGTTCCGGCCACTGCCGGTGGACGAGTAAGCATCGCCTTTATACACCTCCCCCTGCTCCGGCGGTGCCGGAGGCAACCTTGACCTCAACCTCAAGAACAACCTGGCAGCCCTGATCACTGCCTCCGATTTTGATTGAGCCCCCGAGTTTGGAAGCAATCAGGCGGGCCAGACTCAAACCCACCCCCCAGGCCGGACGACCTTTGCTGCCGGCACCGCAAACAAACGGCTGCTGCAGCTCTTTAAGCTTTTCCATCTCTATTCCGGGACCGGTATCATGAATTGTAACCGTTAAACGGGCAACCCCTTCCGTCACGGCCGTCACTTCGGCGTTACAGACCACAATCCCGCCCGAAGAGCTGTTCTGCACGGCGTTCTCGAGAATCTCCCAGAGCATCGCACGCAGCAAATCTGCATCTGTCACCACCCGCCCCGGCAGCTCTCCCACCGCCTGAAACATAACGGTCAAGCTGGCGGCTTCCGCCCGGGCCTTAACGGCAGCATACAGTTCGGCAAAAAAACGGGGCAAATCCAGAACCCCGTCAAGCGGCCGCCGCTCACCGATTTCAAGGGCGTTAAGAAGAAAAACTTTATCCAGGGCTTTCACCGCATCCCGGCAGGTCTGTTTAATCTCGACAACAAGCTCACGGCTGTCCGCATCAAGCTCCCCCATCTCAAGATTAATCGCCTGACTGGCGATATAGTTCAAAAGTCCCTCTACCCGCTCCAGGGAACGGCGTTGCGCGTTGGTCTTGCGCAGATAGATTTCACTGGCCACCTTCTTGGTTTGGGAAACAGTTTTGCGACCGTCATCAAGCTCGCCCTGCAACAGCAGGTTATCCGCCTGAAGACGGTCGGCTTCGCCGCGCTCCTCAATCCGACGTTCAAAGAGTATAAAAGCCTCGGTCAGTGCCGGTTTGATGTCTTTATCGATACTCCAGGGCTTGGTAATATAGCGAAAAATCCGCCCTTCATTAACCGCAGCAATCACGGTCGAGGTATGTGAGTAGCCGGAAAGTACCAGACGAACCACCTCAGGATACTGCCGCGCCACCTCCTGCAACAGTTCGAGGCCGTTCATTTCCGGCATCTTCATATCGGAAACAATCACCTGCACATCTTCCGCCGCCAGAATCTCCAGGGCTTCCTTGCCACTCATTGCAAAAAGAGCCCGATAGGGTTCGCTGATAAGACCCCTTTTCAGGGATTTTAAAACCCGAAGTTCATCGTCAACGAAAAGTACGCAGTGCTTTTTTTCAACTGTCATGCAAAACCCCTCGGTATCAGTCTGTCGGTAAACAAAAGGCCGACGATCTATGCGGCTTATCCGCGATTCTTCAGTGCCGTTAAGGATCGGACCAATCTCAATCAAACCTCATCCAGAACAATGGCACCATCCCGGTCCCGTTCAATGCGTGAAATACCGGGATAGAGATCTTCGATCTGTTTCACCAGTTTTGCCTGAAGCTTAAGGCGCTCTTTCAGGGTCCGGTTTTCGCGCCGCACCTCTTCCAGCTCCAGCGCCCGCACCACAGTCCAGTAAAGATCGTGATTATTCCAGGGCTTGAGAATGAACTTGTAAACACCCACCTCGTTGATGGCCCGCAATGTGGTTTCCAGATTGGCGTGCCCGGTCAGGACAATTCTGATGATCTCGGGCCTTAACTGGCTGACCCTGGTCAAAAACTCCAGCCCGTCCATACCCGGCATCAGATAATCGCTGATCACCAGACGCAGATCGGGAGTTTTCTCAACCAGGCGCAAAGCCTCATCCGGACTGGTCGAGCTTTCGACTTTAATCTCGCGGGAAACGGCAAAAACCCGGCTCACGGCCTTGACCACACGAATCTCATCATCAAGAATCAAGATGCGGCTTCTGCCTTTTCCGCCCTCGTCGACATCCATTCAAACCTCGCTCATCCGCAAATCAGGTTCTGTCCATCGTCCGGAAATGAACGATGGAATTCAGTAATATAACCGGGAAACAACCGTCAGTCAAAGTGCAGGGCTTTCGCCATCCGCCGCCATTCAAATGAATTTTCAACCATCGCCAGCACTTCGGCGGGTTTCAAAGGACGAATCATAAAGGCATAGAGACCGGCCTGAGTTACGGTCTCGGCCAGAGCTTCGATCTCCTGACGTTCAATCAGCATCACGCGAATGATCTCCGGCCGGAGGCGACGACATTCAGTTAGAAAAGAGGCCCCGTCGCCATCCTGCAAAAGGCGGGCGCAGATGATCATATCAACCCCCTCCAGCAGAAGTCGAGCCGCGGCCAAAGTGTCGGCGGCACGTAATTCGTAACCGGTCGAGGGCAGCAGTCTTTGCAATTCCGCGACTTTTTCCGCCGTCACCCCGACCAGCAGCAGCCGCCGCCGGGCTTCACGCGAACCTGCGGCTTCACTCTCATTTACAAGCAGAGAAACGAACAGATCAACGAGTCCGGCATCAAACTGGGTTCCCCGGTTGTTTAAAAGTTCCTGAATGGCCTTTTTAAAACCCAGAGCCCGACGATAGGGACGACTTGAAGTCATGGCGTCAAAGGTATCGGCAACCGCGACAATCCGCCCCCCCAGAGAGATCTCCAGACCTTTAAGATGATCCGGATAACCTTTGCCGTCCCAGCGTTCGTGGTGCTGGCGAATGATAATACTGGCCGGACGCAGATATTCGATCTTGCAGGTCATCTCGAAGCCGAGCACCGGATGACGCTGCACCTCCCGATACTGATCTCCGTTCAAAGGCCCGTTAATATTAAGCGTCGCTTCGCTGACCCCGATTTTGCCGCAGTCGTGCAGCAGGCTGGCGTACACCAGATCCCGGCAGAAACTTTCCGAAAGGTTTAAGGCCAGCGCCATACGCAGGGCATAGTCACGCACCCGGCTGCAATGGCCCTTGGTATAATAATCTTTCAGTTCGATCGCTTCCGCCAGCGCCATCACCGTTTCCAGATTGGCCCGCGAAAGCTGATCCGTGAAAACGGAGAGCTGATCTTTCTTCTCCCCCCAGGTTGAGAGGATGGTCTTTACGGTCTCTATCAGTTCAGTATTGTTCCAGGGTTTGGTAAAAAACCGGTAAACCTCACCCTGGTTGATCGCCTTGACCACCACATCCATTTCGGCATAACCGGTCAGAACAATCCGCACGGTCTCGGGATAGAGCTCTTTGACCTTGTTTAAAAGTTCCAGACCGCTCATCTCCGGCATCCGCTGATCACTGATGATCAGAGCAATCGGCTGCCGGGCCAGAATCTCCAGAGCCGCAGCCCCGCTCTCAGCCGTCGCCAGATCCCATTCCGAACTCAGCAAAACCCGACTCAGGGCTCTGAGAACCATCTTCTCGTCATCAACTACAAGCACAGTCGGTCGTTGTTTTACAAAATCCATAACCTATACCTGACCCGGTCGGACCGGAACCAGCAAATAATTTAACGTTACGAAAACCCTATTCCGCCACCAGACACAGTTCCCGGAAGCACTCCGGAAGCTCGACCGCCGCCAGAACTTCCGGGGCCAACGGCTCAATATCCGCGACGCCCCCGGCCACCAGAGCAAGATGGTCGGCAATATGCAGCAGAATGACAATTTCCCGATTAGCGGGTGCGGCTGCCAGAGGATTATGGTGATAAAGAGCGGCTTCAACCATAGGATACGGCATGTTCCACCAGTTTAAAAGAAAGGCGCCAAGATGGGCATGATCGACCCCCAGCACCTCCTCTTCCAGCAAAGCAAGACTTTTCCAGGGATACTGCTGCCGCCGGGTAACAATTTCAGCCAGCGCCTCCGGAAAATATTTAAGCATCACCAGAAGTCCGACATTGTGCAACAGACCGACTGAAGCAACATCCTCGGGAACCCTCTCATCATGCATCAGCTCATACATCTCGGAGACGAGACTGTTACAGGCCACCGCATGCTGCCAGATCGAGTCGATCGCATAAGGCCCCTGAGCGGGGGCCGCCAGGGTTTGAAAAACGACGCTGCCGGCGACAATATCTTTCAACGTCATCAGACCAATAAAAACCGCGGCCCTTTTTAAAGAAGCGGTGCCGCTTTTGAAAAAAGCGGAATTGGCAACCTGAAGAATCTTGGCGGTCAGAGCCGGATCCTGTTCAATGACAGCGACAATTTTGTCAAAATCAGCATCGGCATCAATCAGGACCATAACCTGATAATAGATTTTCGGCAATACCGGCAATTCATCAACCGTATTGATGAGCGCCAGCAGTTTCTTCTCATTAAGCTTCTCTTCAATCTCGATCAGACCATTAACCAGAGCAATAAGCTCCCGCGTATTCCAGGGCTTAGCCAGATAAGCTTTGGCGGAACCGTCGATCAGAGCTTTATAAACATAACGTTCCTCAACAAAACCGCTCAAAATCAAACGAATCACCTGAGGATACTTTTCCTTGACCTCTTTCAGAAAGGTGTAGCCATCCATGCCCGGCATCCACATATCGCTGATCACCATATCGATTTTACCCTGGGAGGCGGCCAGCATTTTCAAAGCCAACTCGCCGGAGTCGGCAAAATAGAGCTGATGGCCACTCTTCATAAAGGCGCGCCGCAGAGAGCGCAACACACTCTTCTCATCATCAACAAACAGGATACTTTTAGATTCTTCGCTC
>JAFGVI010000050.1 GCA_016938065.1 Deltaproteobacteria bacterium
AGGGTTAAAGCGCAAGCCGTATTTAATATTTTCGAGCACTGTCAGATGCGGGAAAAGGGCATAATCCTGATAAACAATACTGATCCCACGTTTTTCCGGGGGCAGACGGGTGATTTTGCGCTCATTAATGAAGATCTCGCCGCTGACCGGGGGCACGAGACCGACCAGTGCCTCTAAAAGCACACTCTTACCAGCCCCGGTCGGGCCCATCAGGGCAAAAAAATCACCGGATTCCAGAGTCAGATTAATATTTTGTAAATTGAAAGAGCCGAGAGCGACCGTCAGATTTTCAACCCTGATACTCATGCGCGACTCCCGCTCCCGGCTTTCCGGGCGCCGCTGCCCAACAGGCGCAGTGAAACAAAAAGGAGCAGACAGATAACAATCAGCCAGACCGCGACCGGCTGTGAATAACGCAGGCCGAAGGATTGAAACCGCTCAAACATCAGCACCGGAGCAATCATCGGATGGTAGGCAATAATGACGACGGCGCCGAACTCGCTGATCGCCCGGGCACAGCACATGATGATGCCGCTGAGGATCGAACGCCAGGCCAGAGGGAATGTAACACTGATGAAGGTGGCGAACATTGAGGCGCCGAGACTACGGGAGACATGTTCGAGGCGGGGTGAAACCGAGGTAAAGCCCTCTTTGGCCGCTTGCAGATAAAAAGGCAGACCGACAAAGGTCATAACCATGATAATCCCGCTCGGACTTCCGATTATCCGCAGACCCAGCTCATGCATGAGACGGCCCAGCCAGAAGTTTTTCCCGACCAGGCCGAGCAGGGCGATACCGACAACCGGATGGGGAATAACTATCGGCAGATCGACAATCGCCTCAACAATTTTCTTGCCGCGAAACTGGCTGCGGGCGAGCAGATAGGCCAGCGGGGTGCCGAAGAGAAAACAGATAGCGGCGGCACTGATGCCGGTATAGAGACTCAGCCAAAGGGAATGATAGACCTCGGGATCCCGGACCGTCTCCCACAGTGAGGCCAGAGAGGGCGCCGAGAGCATACGCAGCAGAGGCACTGTAATGAAAGCCAGAACCAGAAAACTGCTGCCCAGCACCAGCCAGAGAAAGGCCTCCCTACGCATAAACTTTCATCTAACCGCCCCAGGGTTGTAGGCTGCCGCACAAACACCGGCAACGCATCAGTGATCGGCAACTACTCTTGCCTTAAGCGGCGCCGGCATGCTCTTCAAAACTTCAGCCGTAGTCACGCGGGCCGGAACAATCGGCGGCTGCCCCATCTCTGCAAGTATTTTCATGCCGCCTGCGGGATCCAGCAGATAGTCGAGAAAGAGAATAGCCGCGGCCCGGTTCGGCGCCTGGTCAAGCAGGGTCACGCCATAAGTAATTGACTTGCCGGAAAGCTCAATCTTCTCACCCGGCCGTTTGCCGCTGATCTCGACTTTGGCCTGCTGATAAAAGGGATCAAGAGCGTAACTGCTGAGATTAATCTGATCCGGCATGGAGACAAACTTCAGCTTGTGCTGAACCGCTACCGAACGATACTCCCAGGCGTAATCCATGCCGCCGTTTTCGAGCATGGCGACCAGCTCCACGGCTTTGGGACGAACATTGGCGAGCGGCCGGTTCGCCAGCAGGCGCTGATAGAGACCAGGCATGGAGAAGGCTTTTTCAGCCAGCTGAATCACCATCAGAGCCCGGTAGCCGCAGGGATCGAGGTTGGGATCGGAGTGCCCCCAGACAACCTCTTTACGCCCCAGAATATCGGTCCAGGTCTCCGGGCCGATCTCCTGCGCAAAAGCACTTCTGTCGGTATAGCAAAGCACCATCTGATTGGTCGCAAAACGAATATTCCAGGAAGCATTTCCCGGAATCAGCATCCGGTCTATCACCGAAAAATCAGCCGAGGCCATGATATCGCAGGGCTGGTGCAGGTCAGTAATCTTGCGGGCACATTGCCGGCTGCCGCCGGCCTCCCGCAAAATGTCAATGTCAGGATGAGCCGCTTCAAAAGCCTTCTCCATCGCCGCCAGAGGCACCGTCAGGCTACCGGCATGAAAGATTACAACTTTAGAACCCGGCTCCGCCGCCGCCGGGCCGGCAGCAAAAAAAGCCGGCCAGAGCAATAAAGATAAAACAACTGCCGTCACCCGAACTGAAGCGAACTTCATCATGAATCTCCCGAAACGTCAACCAATTCATAATTTATACTGAACTTTACAGGAACTGATGAAGATATCTTCATCACTGCTGCCGTCACGCTGGCCCACTTCCCAAAAATCCATCGCATCGCCGCTGAAGAGGTAGCCGGCATTGATCGCAAACTCAAGATTTTCGTAGAGTTTGTATTTCAAATAGGCATCGAGCTCAAACCCCACTTCATTCTCTTTTCTCGGTTTACCGGCATCATCGAGATAAACGATATCTTCCGCCGTCAGCATATACATCGCCGCCGAACCGCAGGAGAGTTTTTTACTGAACTTGTAATCGAAGGCCAGCTTGTTCATAATAAAACCCTTGTCGAGAAGATAGTCTTTTTCCGTAAAAAAATTATCATCCGCATACATGGCCTTGAAGATACAGATGTTGTCGGCGCGATCGATGTCAACCGCCATGAAGGCATCGAAATCGCTGTCGCTGCCGTCATCATCACCGGAAGCATACCAGAAGGTATAGGTGAATTTCATTTTATCCACCCTGCAGCCGATATCAACATGGGCGAGCCAGGCGTTTACAGCGAAATCCCGGTTGTCAGCCCTTTCATTGAAATCCCAGCCGTTATAGGACTCTCTGAAATTGGCATTATCGATGCTGCCGACCTGATACATAAGATCCCAGTTGCAAAAGAGCATCCCGAAATCAGCCTTGCCGTCACTGCCGACTGTCAGGAGATCGAGAACATAATTGTTGGCGAGCTTTTTAAGCTCATAATTCTGCGAGGTAATGGTGCTGAATAACGCAGGATCACGCTTGCCTGAATCTCCGTTAAAATATACCGCAAAAAGACCGCAGCCGATATCTCTGGCCGGCTTGAAATTGACCCGCCCATAAAAAGCATCAAGATCTTCGACTTTACTGTCATGGTCTTTGACTTCATCACGATAGGGCCGCAGCCAGGCAAATTTGAGTTCCGCCGGACCTGCGGCAAAATCAGCCGTCACCCCCATAATCGTCTCCGACCACAACCAGGAGTTCACCGTAAAAGGCTGCAGACCCATACGGACCCGAGCTTTCTCCGTCAGCCAGGGCAGCTGAAAATCGGTATAGAGCCAGCGCGTTTCCGTGTTGACCCCGTCACCGGAATAGCTCCCCCCGACACTGGCTCCAGTCGAACCCGGAGTACCATAGGCGAGCCCTCCGACCTCAGCCGCCCAGACACCCTTAACCTTACCGTCATTAGTCGCGGCATCGACCCATAAACGATAGCGGGTCTCGCCCCAGCTTTCGGGAGAGTCACCATCGCCTAAAACCCCTTTTTCGGCAACCAGCCAGTCATTATGGTTGGTATAGATCGTAAAGCGGTTGTTAAAATCGCCCTTGACCTTGATATCTGCAGCCAAGACTGAAAGCGACATCACCATCATCAACAAAAACAGCACAACCCCGGTTATCTTCTTTGCCAACTTTACCTCCTCTAATGCGGGAACAATCCCGCAACCCAAGCGGGTTTCCTCTGCCCGCAAATAAGTGCTCTCATCAGAACGTTTTCTTGTTTTTGCTGTTGCAAAAAACAAGGAAATAACCTTTAAGGCACTGATGTACCTGAATCCGCTTAAAATCTGCCGCCGACCTCTGTTTTCATAGCCGCCGCAGCACAATACGCACCGGCCACTTTATACAGACGAATAGAGATAAAGGCAACCCTGAAACAACTGTAAATTACAAAAAATCTTTCACTATTCCAGAATCGCGCGAATTCAAACGGAAATAAAAGGAGAGACCGGACCAAGATCACCAGGATTCTGCCAGCTCCTGCGTAATGTGGGTTTGCGCAGGGCCCGCTCCAGTCTTTTAAGATACTCCCGGCGCCGGATCTCACGCACACCGAACTGTTTGAGATGCGGGGTTAAAAACTGATTATCGATAAAATGAAAATTACAGCGCCGGGCCAGAGCGACCAGATCGACAAGGGCGGCTTTGGAGGCGTGGTCGACCAGAGAGAACATCGACTCTCCGAAAAAACAGCGCCCCAACGAGACCCCGTAAAGCCCGCCGACCAGCCGCCCGCCCTGCCAGGTTTCAAAGGAGTGCGCCAGACCCGCGTGATGAAGATCAAGATAAGCTGCGGCCATCTCCGGGGTGATCCAGGTCCCCTTTTCATGACGTCGCGGGGTTTGGGCGCAGGCCTTAACCACATCGGCAAATACCGAATCCCGCCGCATGACAAAAGCGGCCTGTTTCAGATAACGGAGATTTCTGGCAGAAAGATGAAACTCCTCGGGGAAAAGCACGGCCCGGGGATCGGGAGACCACCAGAGAATAGGATCGCCGGGCGAGTACCAGGGGAAAATGCCTTCGCCATAGGCCCTAAGCAGGCGCTCCCGCGAAAGATCACCGCCGACCGCCAACAGGCCGTTTTCAGCCTCAGCCAGATGGGCCGGGGGGAAAACCGGACGCAGATTAAGACGATAGACCGGCATGGATTACTTCGGAAAAACCGGATTAGAGTCAAGGAGATACAATTTATAGTTCCTCCCTGGGGCCGTCCTGGACGAAATTTGACCCGAGCGCTTCAAAGTTCCAATCACCGCCGCTTCGGCAAGAATAAAATCATTTTCCGCCGGAGCTTTTTCTAAATCCACCAGACCATTACTCCATCCTCTCAACCACATACTCATACAACCAGTTTGGAATTTCATCCTGCTTATAATCTATTGTTTTCCCATCGGTTATCTCACATACCCAAACAGAAGCATCTCCAGAGTTATCGAACAAATAGGCACGATCCGACAGCTTTATCGCTTTTGATAAATTGTTGAGCGATCTCGTATAGCGCTCGACAACCTTACTCTCCGGCACATCATGACCACCTGCTTCTACCCTCTGTTTAACTCTAGCAATATTAATTTCAAAATCATCTGTTGCGATAAAATATAGATAAGTACGATACCCTAATCGTTTGGCCGCTCTTAACAACTCAATTTTATCCACCGAACTCATTACCGTTTCTAATGTAAAAGATGCTCTCTTTTCCAAAAGTTTTCTGCGAATAAAATCGGCGCAAACGGAAGCAAAATATGAATTGACAAAAACCTCAAAAAAACTCAACTTGCCATCACTAAACGTCAAACGCTCCGCTTCATCAAGTAAATCGGCTTTCGCCAACAACGCTGATTATCTAAAATAATCAATTATTTCATCTGCTTCTACTTCTATTTCATATTGTCTCAAATCCAAAAAATCAAACTGTTTGATTTCTTTCTCTATTTCATCTGGATTTATATAAATACCCAACAAATCATCAGAGATCACCGATTTCAACGTGCTTTTGCCGCTCCCATTAGGCCCTGCAAACATTCGTAACCGAGGAGTTTTTATTTTATAATCAACCATTTTTTCGAACCTTGATCATTGGTTTCGCTTTTTTTAAAACGGTTCTGGTGCCATCGGGTGCGGTCGAAACGATTGTACCGTTAATCGTTTCGACCACGGAACTACCACGGCTAAGGGCGTCTAAATATGCTTTTTTAGTGGCACTCTCTGCCAATTCAGGAATCAGTGTTTCCAAAAAATCGAGTTCTTTTTCAGTCCTCATAAAATAACTCCTCTTCAATTGTCCCATCAACTCATCACTTTCAGCAAAAGACTGATGCGGCATTTACAACAGCTAACCACTACTGTACTGCTTTTTCTAAATCCACCAGACCATCACTCCGATCAAATCTATTTGTAAGATTACCAATTCAATGCAGAATTTTTATTTTTCTGCCACCCCTCGCGCCAAGAGGGTTTTTCTCACCATCAAACGAAACAGAGACTCCAACTCCTGCTGCACCTTGATCGATTCGATAATGCCGAAGGCTCTTGCGATAGCTTCAAACGTTGACACGCCATAGGGATGCACCTCTTTTCTGATTTTCCATTCAGTTCTGGGCCCTTCCGGCAGTCGCACCATTTCGGCATGTCCTATGCCGGGAAGCCTCTTTCCCATGCGAGCCGATTGACTCCAGGTGCCATCAGGAACCACTATAGAGATGGGACGGTCGTCCTGTTCCAGGAAGGCACGATTTAAAACCGGGGCTCCTTCCCCGGGATAGAGCAGCAGAGTTCTGCGCTCCGCAACATTAAGATCGGAAAGATCTAAAAGCTGATCCGGGTGGCCCTGAATGCGTAATTCACTGTTAGTCAGAGCTGCCAGAACCAGCGGCCCCGTAGAGGTTGGTTTGGCATATTCACGGCGATGCATCACCAGAATAAGGCGCGTTGCCAGATCGTATCGAGGTATGAATTGACAAATACAAAGCTCCGGATGCATCCGACACCGGGAGCAGCGAAGGCTTCGTTTAGATCTGGTTCCCACATTTCATCCTTTTATTTTTGCTAAAAGTGCGCTCAAAACCACCCGGGTACTGATAACCGGGTCAAGAGCGGCAATAATTTTTCCTTCCTCCAAGACTGCTGTCGGTTTCCCGGGCAAGCAGCGACGCATTGACGATTAACACATTTGCCTGTTCGTAAGTTTTCATAATGAGCAATTCACTCTTTTCAGTTACCCTAAGAATTTCTGCCCTTAAACTGCAACTATCTTAACAGAAGCGGTTATGAATGCCAAGTTCCGAAGCAAGCTGATGCGGCATTAAGTTCAGGGAAAGCCTTGAATCATAAATAATCGGTTGATATCCCCCCCTTTTTTCTGTAATCTGTTTCTCAGTCATGATTACAACAATCAGCTCTTTTGCAGACATTTCCAACCACGCTGACCAGGGACAATAACTAACCCTGAAAAATGAGGCAGAAAAAATGAAAATTATTGGAATATCAGCAAGTCCGAGGAAAAACCAATCTACGGCTTTTGCCCTGGCCCAATGCCTTGACGAGGTTAAATTGGCGGCAAACGCCTCAGAAATAGCTATCGACATTGAAACGATCGACCTTGCCGGCTTGAAAATTAATGGCTGCATCTCCTGTGACGCCTGCAAAAAAGGTCTGCTCTGCAGCCAGAATGATGATTTCAAACAGCTGATCCCCAAGCTTGCCGACCCCGAAATTTCAGGAATCATCATCGCAAGCCCGGTTTATATGGGCTGCATGTCAAGCCAGGCCAAGGCCTTCATCGACCGCTCGGTTCTTTTTAGACGCAACGGCTTCAGGTTCAGAAATATCATAGGCGGCGCCCTGGCCGTGGGCGGCTCCCGCAACGGCGGCCAGGAGTTGACCATCCAGGCAATTCATGCCGGCATGATGATTCACGATATGATAATCATCGGCGATGGCGACCATTTCGGCGGCACCACCTGGGGCAAGCATCCCGAGGGCCATGCAGCCGACACAACCGGCATCACCACCGCCCGCAACCTCGGCCGCCGCATGATTGAAGTCGCTCAGAGGCTGCAGAAATATTGATAATTACCCCATAATTCCAACAACGGCAAAGGATTAATTTATGCTACACGTAATCGCATCCATTCAAGTAAAAGAAGGCAAGATGTCCCAGTTCATGGAAATATTCAAAGCCAATATTCCGAATGTATTACAGGAAAATGGTTGTATTGAATATGTGCCGACAATTGACCTGCCTTCTGGACTGCCACCGCAAGAACTGAATCCCAATATAGCCACCATCATTGAAAAATGGCATAGCCTGGATGATTTAAAAGCCCATCTCTCGGCCCCGCATATGCTTGACTACAAAGAGAAGGTTAAGGATATTGTTGAAGATATGTCGGTGAAGGTTCTGGAGGCAGTGTAAATCAAATATGTTCATCGAACTCTTTTTAAAGTCAATAAAATGAAGAAAATAAACACCAAATGAGTAACTCACAAAAAACCTCTCCAACACAGCATTATTATAATACTCATGCCACCAGCCTGACCAACCGTTACGAACAAGCGGAGATGGCCACGACCCATGAAAAACTGGCTGAATTCTTCACCCCGGGGGATCGCCTTCTTGAGTGCGGTTCGGGCAGCGGTCGCGACTCCGCGTTTCTCCTGCACAAAGGTATGGATATTACCGCATCAGACAGCAGTTTGGAGATGATCGCTGAAGCTCTCCGCCACCACCCGGAACTGACAGACCGCATGGTCAATCTGCAAATTCCGGAAGGGCTTAAAATCTATCCGCCCGGCTCATTTGACGGAGTATTTTCCATCGCGACAATAATGCATCTTGATCAATCTCAGATCACAGCGGTGTTAAAGCAGGTTTATCTCATTCTGCGCCCCGGTGGTAAACTCTATTATTCAATCTGTCTTGAGCGATCAGGATTAAATCAAGCTGGGGTTGATAATAAGGGGCGTTATTTTTTGATTCAAGAGCAAAAGTGGTGGGAGAATCTTACAACCGAAACTGGATTCAGCCTTATTAATACTATGATCAACAGCGATGGTCTCGGCCGCGAGGAAGTAATATGGTTAACACTCCAGGCAGCCAAACCATAAATCATGACAACGTCAGAACCTGAATATTACCTTCATGGCCAGGTCACAACCGCTCTCGCGACGGATGGCTTTTCTCCCCATGTTCGCCTGATGCGCGGTTGGCTGTTCAGCCGCAGTGACGGTGTAAAGTTGATGGTTGATTATGATATTCGCGACCGTTCCAAACCATTTACCTATACGGAATATATTGAAGAACAGAATCGCTTGATGCGCAATAGCAAAAGTCTTTATCGCTGGCTGGTCGAGAGCCCTGCCGACGTTGAACCACTGCTACACCAATTAAGATTTTGCCTTCATCATGGCTATGATGAAGATGATAACAAAGTGAGAGCAGCTGGCGTGAATCGGGCAAAACAGGCAATCGACCCCACCGCCCCGGAAGCTTTTTTCGAACAAGCCTTTATTGATGTTTATGGACGTAAAAGTTTCAACAGTGTTCTCCGGGAGTATCCGGTTATCGACATCAATGGTTCAACCCGTTATGTTGACTACTATATCCAGCGTAAAGATTATAATATTGCCATTGAAAAAAATGGCGAAACTTACCATCACCCCCTCATCGTTGACAGAAAACGATACCTTTCACAACTTGTAAAACAAAATTCACTGGTTGCTTATGGAGACAAGGTCTATCGCTGGTCACTTGAATCTATGCGGTTTGCCGGAAAATTTCATGATGAACTCAAGCAGTGCCTGGGCGCGTCAGTGGATTTTATTCATAGTCAGCATGTTTCAATTAGCAGAGATTTTAAGTTATACTCCCATCAGAAAAACACCCTGGCCCAATTAAATAAGGGTCGCACCAACGGCCTCAACGCCGCATTAGTGGTTCATCCGACAGGCACCGGCAAAACTCAGATATTATTGTCCGAGCTGGAAAACGTTTTCAACTCAAACCACAAAGCAAAGATCCTTATTCTGGCCCCAAGCCGGGTACTGTGTCAACAACTGACCGACATTCTGCAAAACAGTATTCTGACCGACAGTGATATAACAATTGGTGCCGCAGTAGAGAATTCAATCATTGTGAGAACTTACGCCTGGATCAGCCGGCATTACCGTGAATTTGACAAGAATTATTTCGCATATATTACAATTGACGAAGCTCACCATGCTGTAGCCCCTACAGTTTGCATGGCAATCAAATATTTCACGCCTGAATATCTGCTTGGCCTGACCGCCACCGATCAACGTCTCGACAAGCAGAAGTTGTCGTCTGTCTTTGGTGAATATGAAACTTCATTCACGCTTAAAGAAGCCATCACCCAGGGTCTGCTGGTACCAATCAAAGCTTTTCGAGTACATAGCAACATAGACTTAAGCAAAATCCGCTTCAACGGAAAAGATTTTGTCAACTCTGATTTGCAGAGAACGGTTGTCGTGCCCTCTCGTGACCAACTCATTGTTGATGTGTTACTTAAATATTTCAGCTCTTCAGGAGTAGCGGGCAAGTCTGGGCTGGTTTTTTGCGTCACCGTCGCCCACGCTAAAGCTATGGCGCGCTGTTTACGCAACAGCGGCTTCAGTGCGCAAGCTGTAAGCGGGCAGGACAACCAATCGGAAAAAAATATCGCGGCCTACCAGAAAGGTGAAATACAGTTTCTGACGACCTGTTCTCTGCTTACCGAAGGATGGGATTCACCCCGAACCAGCATTATCGTTATGGCACGGCCCACAATGTCCAAGGTTCTATATACCCAGCAGATCGGCCGGGGGACAAGGCGATTTGAGGGAAAAGAAGCCCTCTATGTTATCGATGTGGTGGATAATTATGGTTACCTTGGCGGCATCCTCAACCAGCCCTGGAGCATCCACTCTCTGCTGGGAATATCGCAGTATAAAGATTTTGCAGACATTCTGAATCCACAGACATCTCGTGGTGATGAGGAACAGCTTCTGGCTCTATTACATGAACAGGAACGCAGCATACAAGAAATCAACATCTTTACATTTGAGGAAAAATACCCCGACCATCTGAGTGATGAGCAATTAGCCCGTGAGCTGTTTGTTTCGACGGGCACTGTCAAGGCATGGGTAAAAAAAGGAAAAATCACTCCGGAGGTTGCTATACCTTTCGGCAGGGGGATGTTACATTATTTTTCACCTGGCCGTCTGGATGAAATCCGCAACCGTCTGGGACTGGCCCGGCATGACGACACAACCATCCTGAATGATCTGAATACCTTTCTTGAAAAGGGTGATTACGCATTTTCATATAAGATGATCATGCTCTTAAACATGCTTAATCTGGTTGATAATTCCGGCGAATGCGATCTTGACCGTCTGGTAGTTGAATACATTGCTTGGTACCGGTCGCGGATTGCCCAAAAATTGCCGGTAGATCGAGAGCGCTGTCCTTATGATGACAATCATCTCAAAGATACAAATTATATGCGTTTAAGTTTACTGAGCAACCCTTTTGAGAAATTTGAACGTAAACGCTTCATGCACTACTGTAATGATCTGAATCGAATCTCATTTTCAAATGTTTTGTGGGAGCACATCAACAGCTCTGCCGAAAAACAGCGCATCAAGAAATTGATGTTTAATGATTTACAGAAACATTTTGAGACGCTTGGAGGTCTGGGCGACGTTGAACACTGGCAGAATGTGTGGAAAATTGAAGAAACCTAAAAAGGACTGGCCGGCTCCGACCAGCAAAGTTTCACATTGACAGCAACTGAAAACGTTGCTCCCGCCCTTCGTAGCGTTGACTATCTTCCCTATTACGACATCGCGGCAGCAGCCGGTGGATTTGACCTGCCCCGAAAACTTGAAGATTGCGACTGTAATGGTTGGTTGTATCTACCGGATGACCGTTTGTCCTCAAATATGTTTATAATTCGGATTGAGGGGGAATCAATGACACCACTCATACCCCATGGTTCACTGGCGATTTTCAGAGGAGGCTCAGCTCTAGGAAGTTCTCGTCAAGGAAGGATCGTACTGGTAATGAGTAACAATTTCTCAGACCCTGAAACCGGCTGGAATCTGGTGGTTAAAAAATATGAAAGTAAAAAAATTGCGCTGCAAGACGACTCCTTTGCCCATAAACGCATTACTCTACACTCAATCAACCCCACATACGACCCCATAATAATTGAACATGCCTCTGAACATGAATACCAAGTTCTCGGCGAATTTGTTAAAATAATTCCCGCATGAGGTAGAGAAAAATTTACAGTTTCGGTTCGCCTCTTGAACTCAACAACCGGTCACGAAGGCCGGGCTTCCTCAAACAACGCTGCAGGCATTGGGTATTCTAATTCCCAAACCGTGCTGATCGGGCGATCTCCTTCAAAAGAGATGAGATCGGATGCCCGCCCCAAGTAAACAAAAGGGGCTGCTATGCCATCAACTTTCTTCTCCACACGAACAAAGAAAAGTATCGTATAACCCCGATTTTTAAAATTGATATAGTTTTGCCCTGTTGGAGTTGCCTGCGCAACCGTTGACTGACTTTCCCAATGCAGCAGCGTTCGGCTTATCGGATAATCTTTATATAAAGTGGTCGGAGAAAAATCCTGCTCCACCTTTCTGAACGTAACCAAATGCGCATATGTTTTAAGTTCGCTATTGTGAAGTACACCGACACCGGTAGGTCCAGAATTTTCCAAGCTGCTCAATCCCAGAGCGGCTTTTATTTCACTTAAGCCATAGGCAGCATGCAGTTTTAATGCGCATGGAAATGGCAACCTAATATCCCGGAAAGGATAAGGTTGACTGCGACAACGCCACTCCGCTATCTCTGCAGCATCTTTTGAAATAGATGAATTCCTCAGCCATTTTTCAAAAGATTCCTGGGCATTCAGAACACCCACTTTCTCAGCTTTTTGTCCCCATAACAGATAGTGAAGAGACGTTGTTTTCGCCCGACCATATTTTTCTTCTAATTCACTGACTATGCCCTCAGTTGGCATCTTCGCAACCGCATCCAAAATCCCCGGGTCAGAACGTAAAGTTAAGCGAAGCAAGGCCTTTCGTGCATCCTTCAAATCGGGATCGTCAGGCTTTGGCAAATTGTTCGCAATAGCCTTCCATTCGGACCAAGTTTTATTTTTTAAAACATCAATGGGTGACAACCCTGTCTCATCTATAAAGTTGCCGAAACTTAGAGGCTGTGCAGTATGATTTGACCACGTTTGAATTGTCTCGGGAATAAAATGCTTTAGATCCTCCAAAACCATTTTAATTTTTTTCAATATATGTTCCCGCGCAATACGTTCAAGAATAACACTGCACCCTGGAGGCAAGTTTGGAAAATCGTTTTCTATTTCCCGATCGATGCGCTGTCTTCGCCGAGAAAGCAAGGCGGTAAATTTTGTATCCAGGCGATACTTTCGATGGGTTTGCCCGACAAAATCGAGAACCGTCACACAGTCCTTTCCGGGAGCATGGCGAAGTCCACGCCCAAGCTGCTGAAGAAATACAGTCAAACTCTCAGTTGGTCTCAAGAATAAGACCATATTGATTTCAGGGACATCCACACCCTCACTCAGAACATCCACAGTAAACAGAAAAGATATTTCTCCTTCACGAAAAGCACGCAAACGCTCCACCCGCACATCCCGCGAGGTGACGCCTAAAATCGTTGCAGCACTTATACCTGCTTCATTGAAATGCTCAGCCATGTAGAGGGCGTGTTTTGTGCCAGCACAGAAACCTACAGCCTTCACCCCAGTGAGGTCTGGCTGATATTTTTGCACGGCTTGCAGGACCAAGTCCACACGCTGTTTTGCCCGGATATCATCACCTGTCAAAACCTTTTCCAATTCGCTTTGATCGTATTTCCCGTTTCGCCAAAATCGGTCATCATCTAAATCAATGCTATCAGAAACGCCAAAGTAGTGAAACGGACAAAGAAGCTTTTCTTCCAAGGCCTCCGGCAATCTAATTTCAGCTGCAAAATGACCACCAAAATCAGGCAAAAGCTGACTACCATCCATGCGCTCCGGCGTCGCCGTTAAACCCAAAAGAATCTCCGGTTTTAAATGATCAAACAACGGGCGATAACTTGAGGCCTTACCATGATGGGCTTCATCAACAATCACAAAGCGAAAATAATCTTCACCAAATTGTTTCCACGGCTGTTTGTTTCTCAAACTTTGAACTGAGGCAAACACATGATTCCAGACCACCGGTTCCCTACCATCAACCAAGAGCTCTCCGAAATTCTGGTCCCGCAAAACGGTTCTAAAACAACCTACAGCTTGTTCAAGAATTTCTTTGCGATGAACCACGAACAGGAGTCTTTCTTTTTTCCCTTTGTCTTCGACGTAGCGCTTGTAATCAAGCGCTGAAATTACTGTTTTTCCAGTACCCGTTGCGGCCACAACCAAATTACGCATTGAATTATTTTGACGTGCAGCTGCAAGCGCTTCGAGAATGCGTTGCTGAAAAGGTCGCGGGGAAATTTCTGCAAAAAATTGAAGAGCACCAGCGGACCGTTGTTTGTAATCACTAATCGCCTTACGAAAACGAGGAAAATGTTGCTCTGTAAACGGCTCAAATTCCAAGCTTTCCCAATACGCCGAAAAATCTGCAACGAATCGATCCAAAATATGCGGCATATCCTGAGCCGTAACCTTAACTGTCCACTCCAAGCCCTGGGTCATTGCCGAATGAGACATATTTGCAGAACCGATGTATGCCGTTGAGAAACCACTTTTGCGCACAAAGTGATAAGCTTTTGCGTGCAATCGTGTCCCTCCCGTGTCATACGAAACTCGAACCCTGATATTATCCTGCTTTGCAAGCCATTCCAAAGCAGCAGGGTCACTGGCTCCCATATAACTAGTAGAAATAATTCGCACTGGAATATCATCTTGCGCAAGACGTTCAAAAGCAGGCATCAGAAGTCTAAGACCTGACCATTTGATAAATGAAATCAGGATATTAACCCGATCAGCAGTAAACATCTCAGCTCGAAGCTCATGCTCCAAAGGAGGATCAATTCCCTGCCCAGTCAGTAACGCACTTGTCGACAATGGTGACGCGGGCCGAATAAGGGCTTTTGTAGACTGACGAACTTCAATTAGTAAATTTTTTTCGTCACTGAGAAGCTTATGGCGATCAATGTAATCAAGTCCATCAGTAGCAGCTAGCAACTCGAGCACTCGATTGATCAATGGAACTCGTTGTTCATTTTTCGCAATATGGAGGGATTTCTCCAACAGCTTACCAACAAACTGGGCATACATATGCGGAGCCAGTTCATCATCCAGTTTACGAAGAACAACTTTTAAGTCTGGCTGTGCATCAAGCAACCCTTTGAGCGCTTCATCCAATACTTTCTCATAAATACCAATTGGAAGACTATTCATACGCACAGCCAAAATCTAAAAGATATCCAATAATTGGAATGTCTGCTGGAGCCCAAGTATAATCTTCCAAGGCAGAATGATGCACCCAACGAGAATCAAGGTGTTCTGTTAGGGTAACATTTGGGCGCTTTTTGCAGTAATGAAGAAATGGGATTAAACAAACCTTTCCAAAATCATACTCATGCTCAACATCGGGAAGTCTCTCCAGTTCTCCAACATTCCATAAAAGCTCTTCACTGATTTCTCGACGTAAAGCTGATTCTGGGTGCTCTCCCGGCTCGACTTTACCCCCCGGGAACTCCCAATGCAGCCCCAATTTTTTTCCCGGCGGGCGTTGGGCCGCAAAGATAAAACCCTCTTGGTCCCTCATCACCAAGCAAACAACATGCAACGTTTTTTTCTCCATCGAACTCCATTACCATAACAAGTTGTAAGTAAACGAAAAAACTTTTTCAAATCTCGGCAAAATCGGGGAACAGAGCCGTCAAGGCCCGGCTGGCTGAATCCCGTATGCAGCGCTGAAAAAGATGAGAGATCGGGGTCTTTTCCGGGTTGATCTCAATTGTATCTGCGCCGTTATTGACCGCTATTTCCGGCATTTGGGCTGCCGGGTACACTACTGCCGAAGTTCCGATACAGATAAGCAGGTCGCATTTTTCAAGACAACTTAGAGCCGTATTGATGGTGGCCTGGTTCAAAGGATCGCCGAACCAGACAATATCAGGACGCCACCAGGCATTATCAGCACATTTGCGCTCTTTCAGAGGGGTTTCGAAATTTTCAACCAGTAAACCCTTTTCCTGATAACGGAGACGCCAGATACTGCCATGCAATTCAACAACTCGATCAGCTCCGGCTCGTTGATGCAGGCCATCAATATTTTGCGTGATGATAGATGTTTTTGGTCTAAGTTTCTGAATCTCTGCAATTATTCTATGAGCCCGGTTCGGCTCACAACTTTTAATCAGAGCCCGGCGGCGGTCATGGAAATCCCACACTTTTTCAGGGTTTCTTAAAAAGGCTTCCTGACAGGCATATTCCTGATAGTTGTAATTTTTCCACACACCACCAGCGCCACGATAGGTTGGAATCCCACTTTCAACCGAAGTCCCTGCCCCGGTGAAAAAAACTATGCGTTTGTATTTATTCAACATCAGACAAGCACCTTACGAGGCCAGCAACAATAAACGTAACACTACACAATTTCCTATGGTTTTGTCTAATCTTATTTGGTATAAATTTTTCCAGATCTCAATAAACCTCGCAGTTCAAGGATAACCATCATGCATGGAGTAAAAAACGTTTTTATGTGATTTGTACGTTTGCGCTGTTTTCCAGAAAGTGCAAGGGCTCAAAACCATAAAAAAATAAAGGTTGAACTCAGTGGTAAAACTTTATATTAAGATTTAATTCCTTTGGAATTATACGTTTTTTGTGCCAACCGGAAATACTTTTACAGCCCCCCACCACCCTGTCCGATTAATATTGATAATCATTCTACAAACAAGCCGATCAGGAGAATTACACTAACAAGGAGAACTACCATGAAAAAAATCAAATCTTTTTCGCGAGTTGTCCCCTTTCTGTTACTTGCCCTTTTCTTTCTGTCACAAAAATCTGCCACCGCTGCCCCACCCCAGCCCGTTTCTCCGGGATATGGAGTCCGAGCTGCCCTGCTTGCCGATCAAACCCCGACCTTCAGTTGGTCGAGCGGGAATCTGGAAACCACCGGCTATGAAATTTTAGTTTTCAGGGATGCAAACCCGGAAAACTTTTTCTCGACCCCGCCGAC
>JAFGVI010000051.1 GCA_016938065.1 Deltaproteobacteria bacterium
AAGGCTTAGCTAACAAACGTTAGCTAAGCCTTTGATTTTATGGTGGGCCATCACAGAATCGAACTGTGAACCTACTGATTAAGAGTCTATATAAATACCCTTCACTCTCCTTCACTAATCATAACAAAACACCTTGACAAAACAATAACTTACCTGCTATCACATTCACTCGGCCTCACTAAGACAAACCCTGTTTCATGGAAAAAGTGGCGTACAAAGTGGCGTACACGCCGATTGTACGCCACTTCTTGAGCTGAAAAGAGGACAACCAATGAAGATTACTAAGTTAACAAACAAAATACTAAAGACTTTCAAGCCTCAAGAGAAACGCTATCGGGTTTATGTTGAGAACAGCCCCGGCTTATACCTTCTGGTTGGCACAACCGGCACTATCACCTTTCAATTCAGGTATCAGCTCAGAGGCCAGCGCCGGGAAATCAAGATAGGCAACTACCCTGCACGAACAATGCAAAATCTTCTTGCAGAGTATTCAGCGTTTGTCGATCAGGTGCAGCAGGGCATCGACCCATTGACAGAGCGCGAAAAACAACAACAGCAAGCCGAAGATGATCCGCTTTTTAAAGATTTTGCTGAACGATTTATAAATAAACACGTCAAGAAACATCTCGCTGCCCCCACGGCTAAAGAATACGAAAGACAGATCCGAAAACATTTCATTCCGGCATGGGGCAAACGTAAGGTTGTTGACATTCAGAGAAAACAGATTGTCAAAATGGTTGAGGCGCTCGCAGAAAGTGCCCCGATACAAAGCAATAGAAATCTTGCCACAATCAAAAAGATGTTCAGCTATGCTCTTGATGTTGGCCTGGTAACAGTCAACCCTGCATCCGGTATTAAGCGCCCAGCCAAAGAAACGCCAAAACAGCGCGTTTTAAGCATGGAAGAGATCACTACACTCTTTAAGACGCTGGAGGGGCTACAAGACCGCGATACAAGCGATTTATTGAGGCTCATAGCCCTGACGGCTCAAAGACCCGGTGAAGTGGCTGAAATGCGCATTTCGCAACTTAAAGAGGAGAGTGCCGACTTATGGCTTGAACTGGCATCCGGTGACACCAAAAACAGCGAGCCACAAAGAATTTTTCTAAACGATATGGCGGTACAAATTATCAAGGCCCGGCTCAGTGACATGAGTCTGGAAAATTATATCTTCCCGGCCAGGGTAAAAGCTGACAAGCCAAAAGATAAACCATCAAGCTTTATCCGCAAAGATGTAGTTGTTCAGAAGGTGCGCCGGATTCAGCCCACCATGCAGGAACAAGGCGTTTCTAAATTCACAGCGCACGACTTGAGAAGAAGCGCGGCAACTGGGATTGCACGTTTAGGACATGGTGCCGTAGTCGATGATATCCTGAATCATAAAAAGCAGGGAGTCACCAGAAAGATTTATGACTTATACGATCGAGGCCCAGAGATCAAACGAGCGCTCACTGTATGGGGTGAAGCCGTAGGAAGATCGATTACCGGCGCGGCGGGTGCCGATGTTATCGAGATAAAAGCAGGCAACCAGAGTTAGGACCCCCTTTCCTGGTGGACGGAAACCAAGAGGCTTTACCAATGACGGATTATCAATCAAATGGCTTTCAAATTAAGTAATATTTTTTTTCAAGACAACAATTATTTTTTCTTAATAATACGCGTATAAATAGGTTCTTTTGCGGCTAAAAGGGCAGTTCATATACATATCATGTATGTATTTTACACTATTAGCGTGCAACCTGTAAATTTACAGTGAAATCTTACTAAAAAAGATTAAACTTGCCGCTTGACTTTGCGCTTAAGTTGCTTTATTGTTCCAACCTGACACCAAGATGTAGCATTTCTTTTAACAATGTACACTAGATGTTGTGTTCTTTGAAGTTATAAATTTGTCCAGTAGCGGACAAAAAAAAAGCAGGCACCTGGGGAGGTGTCTACTTTTCCGAACCGGTTGGTTCCAGATCAAACTGTGACAGGCGTGATCTATTAACCACCTTAGCCGGAAGCCTTGTAAGTTGTCAAGAAAAATTTAACAATTTTTATTACAATTTTTATTACAACTTTTATTACAATTTTTATTACAACTTTTATTACAACTATATCAAAGTTTCAGGCTCCCTTCGTAAAAGTTACCCCTCCCTATGCCTGTAAAATTTAACCCCCGCCACCACGCGGAAAGGAATTTTTGCAATGGCAAATCCCCAAGAAAAAACCGAACAGATCCTACGACCAAAAGACCTAACCCTAATGCTCGGAATCTCTCGAACCTCCCTTTGGCGGCTCGATCGTGACGACAGCTTTCCTAAGCGCGTTACGCTTGGCGCTCGCTCTATCGGCTGGAAATTGTCAGAAGTCGAATCATGGCTTGAGCAGAAACAAACCGCCTAAGACCCCAAAAACAAAAACTTGGCAAGAATAGGAATATTGCCGGGCGTGAGATGGGGTCTTGCAATCGAATACAATAACCTTGCATGGTTAATGTCAAGACCTACCCCGCCTGCTATCCCTTTCCCCTTGTCGCATATCTAAGCAGATTCTTTTTCATGGTGTTGATTATTGAAATTTAACCACAAAAAAGAGAGGTAAAAAATGCCCAAAAGCTTGACGGAAGAGGTGGCCACCACCGAGCAGAAAAAATTTGAATTAATTCTTGGTGGACTGGATCGGATGTTCCCGTCGGGATTGACTCCGAGAACACGCCTAAAGGAAACCGGGTTTGCCACACCTGGCAGCATGGCTAACCGAGATAGCGCGGGAGATGGTGTTGAAGGCCGGTTGGTGTTTAACGGTAAAACTTTCTATCCGAATGACAAGCTTGCTGCATGGCTGGCCGCACGATGAGCAGGACGCAAAAAAGCCCCGGCAGCAACCAGGGCTTTTCCGCGAACAAGGAACAACTAACCAATATTGACAATACCTCATTTGTCGGGTTTTGTCAAAGGCAAGGAATATATGTCAATACAAGAAAGTGCAAAATTATTTATTGACCGAAATAAAATAGTTGAGGTTCGGGCGCTTGCGAACGACCTCCAAAACCCCGGATCCAAAATCATTGCTTCAGGATATTACAACAGTGTTGATGCCCTGGTTCAGGAAGTATCAAAAATTGACAATAACCCAAATATCACCGGCGTCTATATAACGCTAAACAAACCAAATCCTGAGCATTGCCAGCCTTTAAACCTACCTATCAGCCGCAAAACCCCTAAGCTCTCGGATCGGCATACTTCACGCCTCACGACTCTATTAATTGATCTTGACCCAGTGCGGAAGCCCGGCATAAATTCAACCGCCGAAGAATTGGAAGCGGCCCGGTTGCGGTGCAATGCGGTTGTTGGTGCCCTGAAAGAAATGGGCTTCCCTGAACATATGCTTTGTATGAGCGGGAACGGCTATCATGCCGTATTTTCAACCAACTTGCCGGTTGAGGACAAACCCCTTGTAAGAGATTTCCTGAAAGCCTTGAACCACCGTTTCAGCGATGATGCTGTCAAGGTTGATACAACGGTTTATAGCCCGTCTCAGATTACCAAACTTTACGGCACCATGACCCGCAAAGGCCCAGACACTCCAGAGCGGCCACAACGGAGGTCATCTATTGAGAGTGAGCCCGACACAATTGTTGATATAACCCGCGAACAGTTGCGGGTAGTTATAAACAAGTGGGGTGCTCCGAAGAAAGAGCAACCAACCCCAGCCACGTGCTCTAACCCCCCAGCCAAAAAGCAGAACACCGGACAACCACGAACAACGATTGATGTTGTAGCCTATTCCCAGAAAGCTGGACTTGAGATCATGGGAACAAAAGTTGAGGCTGGTTCGACCATCCATAAGCTGAAACATTGTGTCTTTAATCCTGAACACCAGAATAATGACGCTTCAATAATTCAGGGTGCCGATGGTGTTGTCTTTTACCAATGCTTTCACAATTCCTGCCAAGGGAGAATATTCCAAGAGGTTTGCAAGCACCTGAACTGTTACCCTGATGAGTGGGGCAACAGAACAAGGCCTTTTACAGGGCAAGAGAACGAGGCGACAACCGAAGAAGGCTCTTCAGGCTCTTACACTCAGAGTAAACTTGAACCTGTGCCGATTGAAGTTTTTCCCCCGAAAATCCAAGACTTAATTCTTCATATGGTGGACTGTTTTGGAACCACAGACGAGATCGTTGTTGCCTCATTGCTGGCCATCTCTGGTGCCCTGATCGGGACTAAACGCCTGTTAAGAATCAAGCAAGACTGGTTGGTCCATGCGGCTCTTTACTGGATGATAATCGCACGAACCGGCGACAGTAAAAGCCCTCCAATTAACTGGCTGATGAGACCATTAGAAGCTGTCGAGCGGAAACTGTTTCTTGAGTGGCAAGCATTGATGGAATTGCACGAAGCGGCTGAATCCGCCCGGAAAAGAGGCGACCCTAAAGAAAAACCACCAGTCCGGAAGCAACTTAAAATCGGTGACGTTACAATGGAGTCACGAATAGAGGTCTTGAGCCGGTGCCCAGGCGGAATCCTTGAATACCGGGACGAGTTGCGGGGCCTCTTCTCAGACCAGGACAAATATACGGGTGCAAAAGGCTCAGACCAGAGCAAGTTTCTGGAATTGTACGACCGGAGGCCTATCCAGATTGACAGGATTAATGTAAAGCGCCAACTTAATGTCTACAGGCCAAGTTTGGGCATACTTGGAGGAACACAACCAAAAATTGTCACTGAATGTTTTGGAGGCAACGACTCTGCATCCGGGTGGCCCGGTCGATGGATAACAACCCATTCACAACAATCAAAACCTGCTCTTTGGTCAGAACAAGTTATGCCAGCCGAAGATTTGGCCTTGTGGGATTCGCTCGTTACTACCCTTCATGAATACGATATGATTGAGGATAAAAACGGCTGGCCGGACGGCCGGGTTATTACTGTCACTCAGCCCGGTCGAGAGGTCTTTATAGACTACTTTAACGAGATGACGATGCTTCCTTTCATGCAGGAAGATGTGTTCCGCGAGACTATCCCAAAAACAAAGGAGCATACCTTGCGCCTTTGCAACATCCTGCATTGCATTAATCACGCAGTCAGCGGCACGGACGAAATGACCCCGGTAACAGAAGATGAGATGGTCAAAGCCGTAACTTTAGGGAAATGGATTTACTCCCACAATGTGAGGACATGGAACATGATCATCCGGCACCGTCAAACCCCAGAGCATCAGCCTGTTGAGACAAGAATTGCTCAGGCAATTATTAACGCTGAAAGCGAAATCAACAACGGAGTACTGGCAACCTCTGTAATTGCCTCCTATGTCAACTCAGGATGTTCAGACAAATTCAGCATGACCACAGACAGCATCGGCCGCATATGCAGCAACAGGTTAAAACTCCAGAAAAACGGAGACAAATCTAATCGAGGTTGGATAGTCGACACTGGTACGATTGACAAACTTAAAACCATTTACAGCTTAAGCGCAAGAGCCTTAAGTGCCTTGGCTCCCTCCGTCAAAACACCTATAGAAGATGTTGCTCTTGTTGCTCATAAGGCTCTTGAGGCACTTAACCTTGAGAGTAATACGTTTAAACTTAGGGCTGAGGGTGCGCCGTTCATGCAAGACGAGAACACCCACAGACAACCTGTCACCCTTCACAGTTACGCGCCGGAGGAGTTCTGAGCCTATGACTGAACGATTAACACCACGCCAACAAATTGAAAAGTCCGGCGTTGTTCTGTCGATAGCCGGTGAACGGTTACTTGCCCATAGGCGTGACGGGCCTCTGACTGAAACTGACCGGGATTTTATCAGGAGTCATCGAACCGATCTTTTCAAGTCACTAACAGAGCCTTGGCTAGACCCATCAGGATATCTAATCATCCCTTTTTTTGCCCCCTTGAAATACCAATGGTGGAAAGACGGAGGCCAATCAACAAAACAGACTATTTCAGAATTACAGGAGAAAGACTATGTTCAACAGTGAAATCTTGCAAATGATGCCCGTCAGTGTGTCAGTAAAAATCTGTATATTTTTGTAATAACTTTTATGAGAAAATATTAAAATGGATTGGTCAATGCCATACCAAATTGAGATACTTTGCACGCGGCACGATGAAGATGGAACGAATAATCATCGGCTCCAGATTGTAACCGCCTTAATCTCAGGAATCTACGACTCAGGATGTTCAACATTAAAAAAAGTTCATAGCCGTGATGACCGGAAAGGTTTTTTGTATGTCTACTGAAAAACCCTGCCTTCTGTACATGATTGCAAACAGTTCAATATCGCATGGACACATCAAATGTGCGCGGAGCCGTTGGAGTGCGTTGAACACTGGCTCCTCAACAATCCTTCGGCTGGTAAAGGGATTGGTCGATGTTTAAAAGATGTTTGTCGTCAGTTGGCAGTTAATGTCTAACGTTTTAAATTCACATAATTTGTCAGGAACTTAACCGCCCTCAAAAGGGCAAAAGGAGAAACAGCATGAAACATATTATCACATTCACCGGAACACCTCAGGAAAACGCAGAAGACCAAATGACATTAAGTCAGGCATTAGCAATAGCCGTAGGAACGCTTGAAAATGTAGAAAGCTCATTTGTTGATGGACTTACATTTACACTGTTTTGGGAAGGGGGTTTCATTGGTTTTGAAGTTGGGGACACAACGTGTCAGCTCACACAGCCGGAAGCCCTCCATCATGCAGCTATATTGCGTCAAGCGGCGCTATCCGCTGGTGCGACAGTCATGTAAATCATCAACCCCCGGCAATCGGTCTATGGCAAACATAGGCCGCAGCTGGGGGACACACTGGGCTTCTCATTGATGCCCTGATATATTGATATTATCTATTAAACGATAGTTAGTAGCGACAATCTGTTAATTGAATTGAAGGAGGCTTAACAATGAAGGGGAAATTATGTAGAAAGTCGCGTCACTCGCGTCACTCGTGACACTATTATTGTGACTGTTAGACGAGAAAGAAAAAACTACATTTTCCCAAATGATTTGGGCAAGACAAAAAGGAGGTGAAATATTATGAGTCGTGGAGATTGGCACCGATATGATGCAAAGACAGCCGTTGAGCAGTGTCAGCGGCTTGACGTTCGAGAATTGAGACTAAACTCATGTGATTGTATTAATATGACGTATAGTGTCCACTCGCGAAGCGGCGAACGGAGAACAATTGAAGAAAATATTTCTGTTGTATGGACACCCTGTCATCTTGGCGGGAAAAGATCTTGGTGGCTATGCCCCAATTGCGGCAAAAGGGTTGCTATCTTGTATCTAAGGATGAACGGTTACCGATGCCGAACCTGCAATGATCTTGTTTACAAGAGCAGCCAAGAGAGCCGCTTTGACCGGCACCTTAGAAAGAAATTCAAGCTCTGCGACAAGCTCGGTATCGGCCCCGTTGAAACCCCTTTGTTCAAGCCCAAACACATGCACCAGAAAACATTTGACCGGTTGTGCTGGCAACACCAGCGGGCCATGGGAATTACGGTGCAACACTCCCTTAAGGTGTTTGAGCTTTTAAAAAGAAGTTAACAGAGATAGGCATTATGAACATTCTCGGAGCTCATTTAATGTAATGATGGTGGCTGATCAGATGCACCAAGGCAACTCACTCTTATGATGGATGCGGAGCCGCCGATGGATGACCGACTGCCCCAGAAAAGGTCGATCCAGAAGATTCTGGTACCATACCGGGGTTCACCCCTCTATATATCAGTCCATCCACACGTCCCGGTTGATTTCGTGGGATTTTCAAAACCCGAAAAACTTTTTCCTAAAATTATTTTTTTGTAAACTTTGAGGGAATAGAGTCGCCCTCCCCTACTATCCATAAGGCAACCACCTCTCTCTAAAAACATAATCACTAACAGAGTTTATGCTGTAACGGAGTTGCAACCCCAAGATGCTCGGCAAGAGATTGCCGGGCTTTTTGTCGTTCAAATTAAAATGGGTATTGCATTGAACTGCGGTTTATGCTTAAGAGGAGGTTACGATTAATCTTAACCTTTTGGATTTGTGGAAAAGTTTAGATTGGCAGGACCATGCTTCACTTATTGGTAGGTTTCTTTTCGAG
>JAFGVI010000052.1 GCA_016938065.1 Deltaproteobacteria bacterium
CTCGAAAAGAAACCTACCAATAAGTGAAGCATGGTCCTGCCAATCTAAACTTTTCCACAAATCCAAAAGGTTAAGATTAATCGTAACAATACACTGGTTCATACATGACTTGATTATTACAGTCAATACCTATTAATGAGAAAAAGTAGGGGTAACGTCTCTTAAAGATGATGAAGCATCTCCGAGTCCGGTTTTCATGTTCCGGTTGACGATTACAAGTCGCCTTAAATCATACACTTAACCATCCTCAGACCCATAACCTCCACCACCCGGGGTTTCGATGCGCAGGCGATCGCCGACCGCAACCCTGATCTCATTTTTACCACCCAGATTAACTTTGCGCCCATCCGCCCGGATAAAAGTATTTTGGCCTCGCGCTCCAGAGCTGCCGCCTTTCAGACCATAGGGGGCAAAAACCCGACGCTCGGAAAGAATCGCGGCATTTAAGGGGGCGAGAAACTCAATCTCACGCACCAGACCGTCGCCACCACGAAAGTGACCGGCACCACCGGAGTTGGGCCGAAGTGAAAATTCGCGCAGGAGCACCGGATAGCGACGCTCTAAAATCTCGGGATCGGTGATCCGGGTATTGGTCATATGGGTATGCACCCCGGATTGGCCGTGCCAGCCGGGGCCGGCCCCGGCGCCACCGCCCAAGGTTTCATAATAACCGAAATGCTGATTGCCAAAGGTCAGATTGTTCATACAACCCTGAGAGGCCGCGGCCACGCCGAAGGCTTTTAAAATGACATCGACCACCCGCTGTGAAGTCAAAACATTGCCGCCGACCACTGCGGCCTCGGCATCAGGATCAAGCAGGCAACCTGGTTCAACCATAATTTTAATCGGCAGCAGAACCCCATGGTTTAAAGGCAGCTCCTCCTTGATGAGACAGCGCAGGGCGTAGAGAATCGCCGACTTGGTAACCGCCAGAGGAGCATTGGTATTGCCCCAAACCTGAAGACCGGTACCGCTGAAATCGAAAATGCCGCTGCCCTCTTTTCGATCAATCGTCAAGGTCAGGCAGATCGGGGTGCCGTCATCCATGAAATCCCGGGCCCGGAAAACGGCCCCAACAGCAGCATCACCGTCGGCAGCAGCCGTGGCGGCCAGGCCCTTGAGAGCCCGGCGCACAGCCGCTTCGGCACAATCCTGCACATGGCTCATATAGGCCTGAACTACCTCCAGACCATAATGGGCAATCATCTCGAAAATAAGTTCAATGCCTTTGCGGTTGGCCGCGACCTGGGCTTTGAGATCGGAGAGATTATCGGCAATAGTTCGCGTACCGCTGATCTTTTTCTCCTCTGCGGCCCGCACCATTTGTCCGGGAGCTTCAAGCAGGGCACTGATCCCCGCTTCCTGAAAAATCCCGCCGGCCACCAGTTTAAAGGATGCGAACGCCGCTCCTTCCTCCACCAGCAAGCGCGAAAAAGGCGGCATCGAACCCGGCGAAATGCCGCCGATATCGGCATGGTGACCGCGACTGGCGACAAAGAAGATGACCCGTCCCTCTCGCAAGACCGGGGTAATAACCGTAATATCGGGCAGATGGCTGCCGCCGGCGGCAGGATGATTGGAAACCAGGACATCACCTTCCTGAAAGATCCCGTCATGCAGTCTGATCTGAGCTTTGACCGCTTCACTCATGGCGCCGAGATGAACCGGCAGATGCGGGGCATTGGCCACGAGCTCACCGCCGGGACCAAAGAGGGCACAGGAAAAATCAAGCCGCTCCTTGATATTGGTTGAGATTGAGGTTTTCTGCAGGGTACGCCCCATCTGCTCGGCAATCGACATGAAAAGATTGCTGAAGATTGCCAGCTGCACCGGATCAACTGCGGTTGCCGCGGACAGGGCCATCGATCCGCAGCGCAATACCCGAATCTCGACATCACCACTGTCGCTGATCCGGGCTTCACTCTCGGGCTCGACCAAAATGGTAGCGGTATCGTGCATAATCAAAGCCGGACCGAAAATCTGATCGCCGGCAAAAAGTTTTTCCAGACGATAGACCGGCGTCGCCTGCCAGCCGTCGGCAAAGTAACAGGAGACCGTGCGCTCGGAGAGCGGCGGCGCTGTGGTTTTAGCCAGCCGCTGGCGCCTCAGTCCGGCACCGGCAGCCACCGCCCGCACCCGAATATCATCGACGACAATGGAGCGATCACTCAAGGTGAAACCAAATTCGCGTTGATAGTGATCGATGAATTTTGCGGCAAAATCGCCATGCTCCGGCACCGGGATCATCAGGGCTGTCGCCGTGCCCTGATAGCGCAGATTTAAGTAAAGGGTTGAGCTGATTACCGTCGGCGCGAAGCCCTGACGCTCAAGTTCAGCTTCCGCTTCAGAGCGTAAACCCTCGAGCGCGACCAATAACCCGGCCAAAGTCTCCGCAGAGAGAACTTCAGCGGCCGGTTGTCGGCGCTCGACCACAACATCGGCCAGTCCCATACCGTAAGCCGATAAAATCCCGGCATAACGATGGATCACAATCCGCTCAAGCCCCAGGGCCCGGGCCACGGCGACCGCATGCTGGGGCCCGGCCCCGCCGAAGGTCGCCAGAATATGCTCCTTGATGTCAAAACCGCGCAGCACTGAAATCTCCCGAATCGGCCGAACCATCACCTCATTGGCAACCTGAATAAAGCCATAAGCCACCTCTTCAAGGGTCATGGGCGAACGCCCCTGACTGACATAATC
>JAFGVI010000053.1 GCA_016938065.1 Deltaproteobacteria bacterium
AGTCTATATTCTGACCAAGGAAGAGGGCGGGCGGCATACGCCGTTCTTCAAAGGATATCGGCCGCAGTTCTATTTTCGGACCACCGATGTTACCGGGACCGTGGAACTGCCTGAAGGGGTTGAGATGGTAATGCCGGGTGATAATATCACGATTGTCGGCGAGCTGATCACCCCGATCGCTATGGAAAAAGAGTTACGCTTTGCAATTCGTGAAGGTGGTCGTACCGTAGGTGCGGGCGTCGTCAGCGAAATTATCCAATAGAAACATTACAACCAGAGGTTTTTGCCGGATAGACGTAACCCTTGTGCGGCTACGAATTAGCTGCAAAAACCCTTGAGGTAGTAAAAAAAATGAGTATAGCGAGCCAGAAAATTAGAATCAGACTAAAAGGCTACGATCACAAAATACTGGATCAGTCAGTCGGCGAGATTGTCAATACGGCAAAACGCACTGGAGCTGTAATCGCAGGGCCTATTGCCCTGCCGACAGTAATCAATAAATATTGCGTATTGCGGTCCCCGCATGTCAACAAGAAGTCCCGTGAACAGTTCGAGATGCGTACCCACAATCGTTTAATTGATATTCTTGAGCCGACCCAGCAGACTGTGGATGCCTTAATGAAGCTTGATCTCTCGGCGGGGGTTGATGTCGAGATAAAACTTTAGGCCGTGTGATTGGGAAATATCTTCAAGATAGATTGATAATATAAGGTTTAATGATGGCTGAACTACAGGAAATATTGGCTAAAAAAGTTGGCATGACCCAGCTCTATAATGAGCTGGGAGAACTCGTGCCGGTTACCGTACTGGCGGTGGGCCCCTGTACAGTAGTGCAGGTTAAAACTGCTGATAAAGATGGCTATAGTGCCGTCCAACTTGGCATCGACGCTAAAGTGATGCAACGCGCCAACCAGCCCCAGATCGGACACTGCAAAAAAGCCGGCAAAGGAGTTTTCTACCATCTGCGTGAGGTTCCGGTAGTCGACTCGAGCAGTTATGCACCCGGAGATGTTTTTACTGCAGATATGTTTGCTCCGGGTAATCTGGTGACAGTCAGTGCCAAGAGTAAGGGCAAAGGCTTTGCCGGGGTCATGAAACGTCACGGCTTCAAGGGCCAGCCGGCTTCGCATGGAGCACATAAAAACCATAGAGCCGGGGGTTCAGTAGGTACTTCGGCTTATCCGGGGCGGGTTGTAAAAGGTAAAAAAATGCCGGGGCATATGGGAGACCAGAAAGTCAGCGTAAAAAATCTGACTGTGGTTCAGGTCCAGCCTGATCAAGGACTGGTTATAGTTAAAGGCGGCGTGCCCGGATCAAAAAATGCTCTGGTGACTATAAAGAAGATTAGATAAGTTTAGCGATGTTTCCAGCAATGGAAATAATCGGAGAATTATATGGCTATTGTTGACGTTTATAATATGCAAAAAGAGAAGGTAGCTGAAACCGAGATTGCGGATGCGGTTTTCAATGCAGAGATCAAAGAGCACCTGGTACGCGATGTTGTTGTCTGGCAGTTGGCCAAACGGCGTCGGGGTACAGTCGCGGTTAAAAACCGCTCCCGCGTGAAAGGAGGAGCAGCCAAGCCCTGGCGGCAGAAAGGCACTGGCAGAGCCCGTGCCGGCACCAGCCGCTCGCCGATCTGGCGTGGGGGTGGTGTGATCTTTGGGCCGCAGCAGCGCGACTACAGTTATCGACTGCCCAAGGAAGTTCGTCGGCAGGCTTTGATCTCGGTTTTGACGCAGAAATTCCAGGACGGTAAGCTTTTAATCTTTAATGACTTTAATCTGGAAACCGTAAAAACCAAGCAGATTGCCGAGCTTCTCAAACGGTTCGCGGTCAATAAAGCCGTATTGGTAGCGGAAGACAATCAGGAACTCTACCTTTCAACCCGCAATCTGCAGGGGGCGATGGCGGTTAACCAGAATGGCGTTAACGTCTATGATCTTTTAAGATATGATTACCTGATGCTTTCAGATGCTTCGCTGAAAAAGATTGAGGGGGCTTTGGAGAAATGATACCGAGCACGTATTATGATATAATCCGCTATCCAGTACTGACTGAAAAAAGCATGCTGGCTTATCAGACCAGTCGTCAGTGTACGTTTAAAGTGGATCCTATGAGTAATAAAGTCGAAATCCATAAAGCTGTAGAGCGCCTCTTTAAAGTCAAAGTCGATGATGTGCAGACGATTCGGACTAAAGGTAAGAAAAAGAGGGTGGGCAAGACACTGGGGAAAAAGGCGGACGGCAAAAAGGCCATTGTGACACTTAAGCCGGATCAAAAGATTGATATCTTTGAAGGCGTATAGAAGAGGGTAACTTAAAAGGTTTTTACTGATACTTCTTAAATTACCTGAAAGGTTTATGATATGGTACTGAAGAAATATAATCCGACATCACCGGGACGGCGTTTTCAGACTTCATCCTCTTTTGATGAGATTACGACGACTACGCCGGAAAAAAGTCTGCTCGCTCCTCTGAATAAGAAATCGGGCCGCAATAATACTGGCAGCATAACGGTTCGTCACCGGGGAGGTGGTGGCCGTAAGAAATATAGAATTATCGATTTCAAGCGCGATAAGTCAGATATGAGTGCAATCGTACAGACAATTGAGTACGATCCCAATCGCTCTGCCCGCATTGCTCTGATACAGTATGCTGATGGTGAAAAACGCTATATACTGGCTCCGCTGGAGATTAAGGTTGGTGACCTGATTGAGTCGGGTGATAACGTTGATATCAAGCCGGGTAACTGTCTGCCGCTGAAAAACATGCCCCTTGGCAGTCTTATTCACAATGTGGAAATGAAGATCGGCAAGGGTGGTCAGCTCGTGCGAAGTGCCGGAACCTACGCCCAGCTGATGGCAAAGGACGGAAATCGGGTGCAGATCAAAATGCCCTCTGGTGAAGTTCGATATATCCATCAGTTATGCCGGGCCACTCTGGGTCAGCTGAGCAATCCCGAGCACGATAATATCTCAATCGGCAAGGCCGGGCGCAGTCGCTGGCTGGGTCTGCGACCCAAAGTTCGCGGTGTCGCCATGAACCCGGTCGATCATCCGCACGGTGGCGGTGAAGGTAAGTCTTCAGGTGGCCGTCATCCGGTAACGCCCTGGGGTATACCGACCAAGGGTCATAAAACCCGGACAAACAAAGCTACGGCAAATGATATTGTCAAGCGCCGGACCAAGAAATAGAGTTTCCCGGGCCGTAAACTTAAGGCTTGTGGATGAATAGATATTGAGTTTATAAGCGAGACGCAGGATGGAACAGGAGGCCACCAGTGGCACGTTCAGTTAAAAAAGGCCCTTTTATCGATGATCATCTGCTGCAAAAGGTAGATAAGCTGGTAAACAGCAATAATAAAACTATCAAAACATGGTCACGGCGTTCGACTATTTTCCCGGAAATGGTCGGCTACACCTTGGCTGTACACAATGGCAAAAAATTTATCCCAGTATTTGTTACTGAAGAGATGGTAGGTCATAAACTTGGGGAATTTTCACCGACAAGGACCTACTACGGTCATACTGCCGATAAAAAGTCCAAAGTCCGTAAGTAGTAATAAATAGTTCTTATCTAAGAAGGAGTTTAGCCATGCAGGTTCAGGCCAAACTGAGACATTTCCGGATGGCGCCCCGTAAAGCCCGTCTGGTTACCGATATGATCAGAGGAATGGAAGTAGAAAAGGCGATTACGACCTTGCAGGTAACCCGCAAAAAGGTCGCGCCGGTTATCCGCAAGCTGGTCGAGTCGGCAGTAGCAAATGCCGACCAACGCGGTGATATGGATATCGATGCCCTCTATATTAGCAGAGCTTATGTTGATGAGGGGCCGACCATGCGGCGTTTTCAGCCGCGGGCTATGGGCCGGGCGACTCGAATCAATAAGCGGACCAGTCACATTACCGTGGTTCTTGCCGATGAGCGCCAGTAGCATTTAATGATTTTGTTTTTAATTTTTAAGGATAATAGATTGCGCACATCAAATGTGCAGGAGATGAGTCTTGGGACAAAAAGTTAATCCGATTGGCTTGCGTTTGGGAATTGTCAAAACTTGGAATTCATGCTGGTATGCGGATAAAGAGTATAAGCAGTTTCTGCATGAAGATTTACGGCTTAAGAATTTTCTGAAAAAGAAAATGTACCATGCCGGAATCTCGAAAATAGAAATAGAACGAGCTGCCAAGCGTATTCGGGTCAACATTTTTGCGGCCCGTCCTGGTATCATTATTGGTAAAAAAGGTTCCGAGATTGAAGCCTTGAAAAAAGAGTTAAGTAAACTTGTAGAGGGTGAGATCTTCATCAATATCAATGAAGTTAAGCGTCCGGAAACCGATGCTCAGTTGATTGCTGAAAACGTCGGACTGCAGCTGGAGCGTCGGGTGGCTTTTCGGCGGGCGATCAAGCGCAGCGTCGGAATGGCGATGAAGCTGGGAGTCCAGGGCATTAAAATTTCTGTTGCTGGACGGTTGGGCGGTGCTGAAATTGCCCGAACCGAGTGGACGCGAGATGGACGGGTTCCTCTGCATACCTTAAGAGCCGACATCGATTACGGGGTTGCCGAATCGAAGACGACCTACGGAATTATCGGGGTTAAGGTCTGGGTTTTCAAAGGCGAAATTGTTGCCGGTAAACAGGAGCAGCTGGCTGCGGCAAAAGCTGTTTAAAGAGATAAAATTCTGGCTCGGTAATATCGAAAATTACGATCATGATTCTCGATAAAGAGTAATAAAGTAAAATTAAGCTTTTGCTAAAGCTTAGCTATTAAAGAATGCCAGGGGTATTTCCATGTTAATGCCAAAAAAGGTTAAATATAGAAAGCAGCAGAAGGGTCGCAATCGCGGCGTAGCCAAGCGTGGTTTTGAGCTTGCTTTCGGTGATTATGGACTCAAAGCTCTTGACTCGGGTTTCTTAACCAGCCGTCAGATTGAGGCTGCCCGTATTGCAATCAATCGTCACATAAAACGTGGCGGTAAAGTCTGGATCAGAATTTTCCCGGATAAGCCCATGACGAAAAAGCCGGCTGAAGTGCGTATGGGTAAAGGTAAAGGTTCACCGGAAGAGTGGGTAGCCGTGATCCGACCGGGCCGGATTCTCTACGAGATGGAAGGGGTTTCCCGGGAAGTTGCGGAAGAGGCGTTACGTTTGGCATCCCATAAACTGCCCATCAAGACCAAAGCGGTAAGCCGAGAGGTTGAATAATGAAAAAAAATGAAATTAATGAGATGTCAGCTGAACAGTTGCAGCGTAAGGTCGGAGAACTTTCCGAAGAACTTTTTAACCTGCGCCTGCAGAAAAGTATCAGTCAGTTACAGAATACGGCCAAGCTAGGCAAGACTAGACGTGATCGGGCTCGTGTCCTGACCCGGATTTCTCAATTACAGGCTGCGGATTGACAGCTTACTGATAAATTGTCACTTTGCCAAAGCTGAAGTTGAGCTCTTCTGCTTCGTGCAATTACAAATTACAGATATTACAAATTGGTTCGCAAATAAGGAAATACCATGGAAAAAACCAGCCAGAGAAATAAACGGACGATGGTCGGTCTCGTAACCAGTGACAAGATGGATAAGACGGTTGTTGTCAAGGTTTCCAGCAAGGTTAAACATCCGACCTACAAGAAATATATACTCAGAAGTAATAAGTACAAAGCCCATGATGCTTTAAATCAGTGCGCCATCGGAGATACGGTAGCCATAACTGAGTGCCGTCCTTTGAGCCGGGATAAAAACTGGCGGGTCAGTAAAATTGTAGTCAAGGCCATCAAGTAACAGCGTCTCTTCATTTGGTTGAAGAGGCTTTAGTGCCTTACTGGGTTCTTTTGTTTTAAACAAAAAATGTTCTTATAAGAGCACTTACCTGCGGGATTGCCCGCGTTAGAGGGAGAATAAAAGATGATTCAGGTTGAGACGCTCCTTGATTCAGCGGACAACTCCGGAGCAAAGAAAATGCTGTGTATCAAGGTTCTGGGGGGCTCGCGCCGCCGCTACGCCAGAATCGGTGATATCATCAAGGTTTCCGTCAAGGAAGCCATACCCAACGCCAAAGTAAAAAAAGGTGATGTCCTTCAGGCGGTGGTGGTGCGGACTGCCAAAGAGATCAGGCGTGCAGATGGCAGCTACATCAAATTTGACTGCAATTCCGCGGTACTTATCAATGCACAGAATGAGCCCATTGGTACGCGTATCTTTGGACCGGTAGCTCGTGAACTCAGAGCTAAAAATTTTATGAAAATTGTATCCCTTGCCCCTGAAGTACTGTAGAAACGCTTTTAAGGGTATTGGTTACATCAAAGGTTTTGGAGTGTTGCAATGATGCGGCTCAAAAAAGATGACAAAGTTATGGTCATCGGTGGAAAAGATAAAGGCAAAAGCGGTAAAATTAAAAAGGTTATCCAGTCAAAAGATCGAGTTGTGGTAGAAAAACTCAATATGGTCAAACGGCACACCAAGCCCGGCATGGATCAGACTCAGGGTGGGATAATCGAAAAAGAGGCATCTATACACCTTTCCAACGTAATGCTCTACTGTGAAAAGTGTGCGAAAGCGGTGCGGAACGGTGTACGGAAAATGAGCGATAATAGTAATGTTCGGTACTGTAAACAGTGCGAAGAGCTTTTTGATAAGTAGTTGATCCCGGAGGGTAAAGCTAGATGGGCTTGTTTAAGGAAAAATATCTGCAGGAAGTTGTGCCGGCCATGCGCAAGAAATTTGCTTATGGTAATGTCATGGAGGTTCCGCGTCTGGAGAAAGTCGTGGTTAATATGGGCCTCGGTGAAGCGGTACAAAATGCCAAAATTCTCGAATCAGCGGTCGCCGAAATGGCGGCTATTACTGGTCGCAAACCGGTTATCACCAAGGCGAGAAAATCTATCGCACAGTTTAAGCTGCGCGAAGGAATGCCTATCGGCTGTATGGTGACCTTACGTCGGGACGTCATGTATGAATTTCTTGAAAGATTGATTACGGTCGTCTTGCCCCGGGTCCGTGATTTCAAGGGAATCTCCGCTAAAGCTTTTGACGGTCGCGGTAACTATTCACTTGGTTTTCGCGAACAGCTGGTTTTTCCTGAAATCAACCTCGAGAAGGTCGATAAGGTAAAGGGCTTGAATATAGCTGTTGTGACGAGCGCCAAGAATGATGAAGAGGGTCGTGAGTTATTAAGCCTTTTTGGTTTTCCATTCCGGAAATGATTTTGACTGGTTATCATCAGCATGTCGGCAGATGGTAGCCAAGGAGTTGTTAGATGGCAAAGAAGTCAATGATGGTAAAGGCTTTACGGCCCAAAAAATTTGCTGTTCGGGAGTATAACCGCTGTCCTCTGTGTGGTCGTTCCCGCAGTTATTATCGCAAATTTGATATGTGCCGAATCTGTTTTCGGACCCTGTCATCACAGGGGGATATACCAGGCGTTATTAAGTCGAGCTGGTAGTAAAACTGAGCTATAAACATTTTTAAAAGGTGGATAGAATGTCGGCAACCGATTTGATCGCTGATATGTTGACCAGGATTCGCAATGCGAACATGGTTAAATTTGAAAAGGTAGATATAGTCTTGACTAAGATGAATCAGAGTCTGGCCGAGATTCTTGCAGAAGAGGGTTACATCAAAAACTTCAAGATATTAAGCGGTGAAGGACATGGTGTGTTGCGTCTCTATCTGAAATATGATGAGCAAGGCCGTAGCGTTATAAACGGATTGCGTCGTGAAAGCCGTTGCGGTTTGCGTCGTTATGTTAAGTGTGATGACATTCCGGTGATCCGTAACGGACTTGGAACCAGTATTCTTTCGACTTCGAAAGGGGTGGTCAGTGGCGAGAAGGCCGCAAAACTGCAAGTTGGCGGCGAATATATCTGCTCAGTCTGGTAAGTCGCTTTTAAGTTTTGGAGATTAAAGATGTCTCGTATCGGAAAACAGGAAATACCGCTGCCGCAGGGCGTAGAAGTTTCTGTGGTAGATGGACAGGTTAATGTTAAAGGTCCCAAGGGAAGCCTGCAACAGGCTCTCGTAGATCGGGTCGGCATTGAGATCGACGGCCAGGTTGTCAGGGTGACTCGGGTCGCTGATGATCGCCGCTCGCGCTCTTTTCACGGCCTGATGCGGGCACTGCTGGCCAATATGGTTACCGGCGTCAGCGAAGGGTTCACGAAATCATTAGAGATTAAAGGGATTGGCTATAAAGCCGATGTCAGCGGCAAGACCCTGAATCTGGCTTTAGGTTTTTCTCATCCCATCGCTTATGTAATTCCTGATGATATCAATATCACGGTTGATCGTGAAAAAGTTGTTGTACAGGGCATTGACAAACAGCTGGTGGGTGCGGTGTCGGCTGATATCAGAGCTTTCCGCCCGGTTGAACCCTATAAGGGCAAGGGCATTAAATATGTTGATGAATTAGTTATTCGTAAAGCTGGTAAAGCCGGTAAATAATCAGCTGTGAATAGTTATGAGGTGATGTGGTGGATCTGAAGGCGAAAAAAAGGATTATCAGAGAGAAAAAGAAGCGGAAGATCAGAAGCACCGTTAGCGGAACGGTAGCGCGGCCGAGACTCTCAGTGTTTAAATCTACAAAAAATATCTATGTTCAGGCCATTGACGATGTGCATCAGAAAACTTTAGCCTCAGCTTCTTCTAAGGAAAAAGGTTTTGATCTGGCTTCCGGTGGAAACTGTGCTGCGGCCAAAGTCGTTGGACGTCTTATCGCGGAACGGTTGCAGGCCAAAGAAATTACTGATGCAGTTTTTGATCGCAATGGTTTTCTCTATCATGGGCGGGTCAAGGAACTGGCCCAGGCCGCAAGAGAAGCAGGACTTAAATTCTAGTAAGGGTTGCCAAAGCCCTGTCGAACAATGAATATTATGGAGGTGTGGCTTGGAAAAGCCCAGATTTCTTGAAGAAGAGGTAACTGAGCGGGTCGTAAAGATCAATCGCGTTGCTAAAGTTGTAAAGGGTGGTCGACGTTTCAGCTTCAGTGCACTAGTGGTTGTAGGTGACGGCAAGGGCCAGGTCGGTTATGGTTTGGGAAAAGCGAATGAGGTGCCGGAAGCTGTGCGCAAAGGCACTGAAGCTGCGCGGCGGCAGATGGTTGATGTTTCGCTGGTCGGAACCACGATTCCTTATCAGGTTGTGGGGAACTATGGATCCGGTAAGGTTCTCTTGCGGCCTGCCTCTCCCGGAACCGGCGTAATTGCGGGCGGAGCGGTGCGAGCGGTATTGGAGTCCGCCGGGGTCAAAGATATTCTGACAAAGTGCATTGGCTCTAATAATCCACATAATGCCGTGCGGGCCACGGTTGATGGGCTTATGCAGTTACAGAGCGTAGAACAGGTATCCCGTAACCGGAATAAACAGTTAACGCTTCACAGTTAAGGGATCTCTTTTTTCTGAGGGCAGATCCGATAACTGCAGCAAAAAAACACTGGAGCGATATAATGAGTACGCTTAAGATCACATTGAAGAAAAGCTGTGCAGGTCGTCTGGAAAAACATAAAAGAACGGCACTGGCTTTGGGTTTGCGCAGAATCCATCAGAGCGTAACCGTGACCGAAACCCCGCAGATAGTCGGGATGGTAAATAAAATTTCTTATATGCTTGATATAGAAAAAATTTAATAAATTACAGGAAACAGCACTCTGAAATTGAGGAAATAATGGTCGATTTAGCTTCATTGCCGGCTGATAACGGAGCCGCAAAAAAGAGAAAAAGAGTTGGTCGAGGCCCAGGGTCTGGAAATTCAAAAACTGCAGGTCGTGGTCATAAGGGCCAGAAATCGCGTTCAGGCGGCGGCATACATCCGTGGTTCGAGGGTGGGCAGATGCCTTTGCAGCGCCGTTTGCCTAAACGGGGCTTTAATAATATTTTTCGCCGTGATTTTGCGGTAGTAAATGTGCATCAGCTGAATTGCTTTGAAGAGAGCAGTGTGGTTGATCTCGCATCTCTGCAGGAGAAGGGGTTGGTTAATCCCAGCGAAAATCGGGTTAAACTGTTAGGCAACGGCCTTTTAAACAAGAAATTGACTGTCCGGGTTACCGCCTGCAGTGCAACCGCGGCTGAAAAAATCAAACAGGCTGGCGGAGCGGTAGAAGAGGAGACGAAGCTTGCTTAAAGGCGTGCAAAATATCGGCAATATACCTGAGCTGCAGAAACGCCTGGGGTGGACATTTTTTTTCCTTTTTGTCTACCGTATCGGCATTCATGTTCCGACGCCGGGTATCGATGGAATGGCGCTGGCGGCCTTCTTTGTTCAGGCCAAAGGTACTTTGCTCGGCATGTTCGATATGTTTTCGGGCGGCGGGCTCAGTCGCTTGTCGGTCTTTTCTTTAGGAATCATGCCTTATATCAGCAGCTCGATTATTATTGAGCTGCTGGCTATGGTAGTGCCCACGCTGGAACGTCTGAAGAAAGAGGGCGAAGCCGGACGGCGGAAAATCAGCCGCTATACACGCTATGGAACAATTCTTCTAAGCGTGATTCAGAGTTTCGGAATTGCAGTCGGGCTCGAAAGCATGCAGGGCCCCGCCGGTGAAATGATCGTCATGTTTCCGGGCTGGGGATTCAGGATACTGACCATCATCACGCTGACTACCGGAACTGCTTTTATCATGTGGATCGGTGAGCAGATTACTGAGCGCGGGATCGGTAATGGTATCTCACTGATAATCTTTGCGGGGATTGTGGCTCGCGGTCCGGCGGCGATTATCAATACGGTGCGCCTGATAAAGACCGGGGAGATGAGTCTTTTCATCGCCATGTTCATAGTTATCCTGATGGCTGTCACGATTGCGGCGATTGTCTTTGTCGAGATGGCGCAGCGTCGCATTCCCATACAGTATGCCAAGCGAGTGCAGGGACGGCGAATGGTCGGGGGACAGAGTACACATCTTCCGCTGAAAATCAACACTGCCGGGGTTATTCCGCCGATTTTCGCATCTTCGATAATTATGTTTCCGGCAACGATTGCCAATTTTATTGATCTGCCGATTATGAAGAAGTTTTCGGCGACATTTGTTCCGAGTAGCATCTCCTATAACATTGTCTACGTAATTTTGATTTTTATCTTCTGTTATTTTTATACCGCCGTAACCTTTAAACCGGATGATGTTGCTGATAACCTGAAAAAGTTTGGCGGCTACGTTCCCGGAATCAGACCGGGAAAAAAGACCGCCGAATATCTGGACAAGATATTAACCCGGCTTACTTTCTGGGGCGCGGTTTATGTTTCGATAGTCTGTGTCCTACCCATGCTTTTGATCGGGAAATTCAATGTTCCTTTCTTCTTTGGCGGCACGGCCCTGTTGATTGTGGTCGGAGTCGGCATAGATACAATTCAGCAGATTCAGTCGCATCTGATGTCAAGAAATTATGATGGTCTGATGAAAAAAGCTGGCGGCAAACGTCGTTAATGTTTAATTTTCACAGTAAATTTAATGATCATAGAAGTTGAAATACATTTAACTTGAGCGGTTGACTCGCAGATTTAAGGAGAATGTCATGAATTTGATTTTATTGGGACCTCCCGGAGCCGGAAAAGGTACGCAGGCAAAAAAGATGATTGATGCTTTGCAAATCCCTCAGATTTCAACTGGTGACATTCTGCGTGCGGCGGTTAAAGACGGCACCGCGATGGGGCTTGAAGCTAAAAAATATATGGATGCCGGCAAGCTGGTTCCGGATTCAGTTGTTATCGGAATTATTGATGATCGTCTTAAAGAGGAAGACTGTGTCAAAGGGTTTATTCTCGACGGTTTTCCTCGAACGGTTGAGCAGGCGTCATCTTTAGCCGCGATGCTGGAAAAAAGCGGTCGGACTATCGATCATGTTGTCAGTATTGAAGTACCTGATGCAGATCTGCTGGCGCGCCTGACCGGGCGCTGGATGTGTACCTGCGGTGCCAGTTTTCATAAGCTTTTCAACCCATCGAAAGTAGATGGTATCTGCGATCTCTGCGGCGCTGGACTTTATCAGAGAGATGATGATAAGGAAGCGGCGATTAAAGTCAGGCTGGAGAACTACCACAATCAGACTGCACCGCTGATCGATTTTTACAGTCAGAGAGCACTTTTGCGCAGTATCCCTGGAACGGGATCACCGGATGATATTTATGCGGCAATCATGGCCGTAGTCAATGGATGATAGCCCTTCGCTCAAAGCGTGAAATTGTGAAACTGAAAGCCGCCGGACGGATGGTGGCAGAAGTTCTGCAGCTGGTAAAAAAGAATGTTCAGCCCGGAATCAGCACTGCAGCTCTCGATAAAATTGCTGAAAACGAGATCCTGAAACAAGGCGCACGACCGGCCTTCAAGGGTTATGCCGGTTTTCCGGCAACTCTGTGTACCTCAGTCAATTATGAGATTGTGCATGGCATTCCTTCTAAAAGGAGAAAACTTTTAGAAGGAGACATCATTAGCATTGATGTAGGTGTCTACCTTGACGGTTATTATGGGGATGCAGCTCTGACTGTGCCGGTGGGAAAAGTCAGTCAGGAAGCGGAAAGGCTGATGCAGGTGACGGAAACTTCTCTGGCCAAAGCCATTGAGTGCGCCTGCCCCGGTGAGAGGCTCTATACACTCTCCTATAGCGTTCAGCAGTATGCGGAAAAGCATGGCTTCAGTGTGGTTCGCGATTTTGTCGGACATGGAATCGGTACCGAACTCCACGAACCTCCTCAGATACCGAATTACGGTAAGCCGGGAACCGGACTGGTGCTGAAGTCCGGCATGGTTCTGGCGATTGAGCCCATGATAAATCAGGGAGGTCCTGAAGTTGAGGTGCTGGCCGATGGCTGGACCGCAGTAACCAGTGATCGCAAGCTTTCGGCTCATTTTGAGCATACGGTAGCGGTTACTGATAATGGGCCGCTGATATTGAGTCAGTTTTAGTTTTTCAATGATGGATAAGTTACATGAAAACAGGTACGAGAGTCTGGTGGTAATAGTCGATGTCAAATAAAGAGGATGTTATTGAGGTAGAGGGAACGGTTGTCGAAACCCTGCCCAATGCAATGTTCCGGGTTGATCTGGAGAATGGGCATCGGGTTTTGGCCCATATTTCTGGTAAGATGCGTATGCATTTTATTAAAATACTTCCTGGTGACCAAGTTACTATTCAATTATCACCGTATGATTTAAGTCGCGGGCGGATTATTTACCGGACCCGTTGATCAGGTTAAACCTGGAAAAACAGTATTGGAGTAAGTAATGAAGGTTAGAGCATCAGTTAAAAAAATGTGCGACAAGTGCAAACTGATTAAACGTCATGGTGTAGTACGGGTTATTTGCGTAAACCCAAAACATAAACAGAGACAGGGTTGATAAATAGCGCGGTAGTTTAGGAGGAGAATCCATTGGCCAGAATCGCAGGGGTGA
>JAFGVI010000054.1 GCA_016938065.1 Deltaproteobacteria bacterium
AGTCTATATTCTGACCAAGGAAGAGGGCGGGCGGCATACGCCGTTCTTCAAAGGATATCGGCCGCAGTTCTATTTTCGGACCACCGACGTTACCGGGACCGTGGAACTGCCTGAAGGGGTCGAGATGGTAATGCCGGGTGATAATATCACGATTGTCGGCGAGCTGATCACCCCGATCGCCATGGAAAAAGAGCTGCGTTTTGCAATTCGTGAAGGCGGGCGTACGGTTGGTGCCGGCGTTGTCAGTGAAATTATCGCCTAAGCATTTGCTTTTTAAGAAGTTACTCTTATAGACGAAGCCAGGGAGGGGTCGGTTGTATCCTGCTCTGGCTTCGGTTTATGTAAAAAAGATACTTGGCAGAGCATACTAACGCGGGCGCTGCCCGCATGTGAGTGCTCCTGACAGCAATTTTCTTGTAGAAAAACAAAGAAATAACCTGTAAGGCACTAAAGGGCTGGTAGAAAGTTATGCGGGATAAAGTGATACTTGCCTGCGGGCAATGTAAAAGAAGAAATTACACGACCAAAAAAAACAAGAAAAATACCCCTGACAAGCTTGAGTTCAAGAAATATTGCCGTTTCTGTCAGACGCATACTCCTCATAAAGAAACTAAGTAGTCAGCAGGTTTAGCTTTTTTTCGGGCTTGGTGAAAAAGTCCGGATGAAATTCAGGCCAGTAGCTCTAATGGCTAGAGCACCGGACTCCAAATCCGGGTGTTGGGGGTTCGAATCCCTCCTGGCCTGCCATGACAAAAAACTCGTCAACAATTAATTCGGGAGCCGAAATTTTGGCAGCAGTTAAAGAAAATATCGCCGAACTGGGTCAATATCTGAGAGATTCAAAAGGCGAGATGAAAAAGGTTACCTGGCCCGGGCGGAAAGCTACGGTCGGTCTTACCTGGGTTGTGCTCGTTACGGTTTTTGTCATCTCCCTCTATCTCGGTGTTGTTGATTTGGGTCTGGCTAAACTCATGAAGATTATCCTTGCGGTTTAGCTGCCCGGATTAGTCCTGATCGTAGCCGAATAATCAAAAATAAAATTGTGATAGCAGGATTGACAGGGTAAGTTATGGCAAAGAAATGGTATGTGATACATGCTTACTCAGGATACGAGAATAGAGTAAAACTCACCCTTGAGGAGAGAATCAGGCAATATGGCCTGGAAGATATGTTCGATGAGGTTGTGGTACCCACCGAGCAGGTTGTCGAGATGGTCAAAGGCAAACGGCGCACCTCGCAAAGAAAATTCTTTCCCGGTTATGTTCTGGTAAAAATGGAGATGACCGAAGAAACCTGGCATCTGGTGAAAGGCACCGCCAAGGTAACCGGTTTCGTCGGTGGGGGTGAGCGGGTATCGGCTACACGTTCAATCTCCGAAAGCGAAGCTAACAGTCTGCTCGATCGCATTGCTGAAGGTGAAATGCGGCCTCAGCCTAAAGTACTTTTCGAGGTGGGCGAGAACGTCACTGTGCTGGAAGGTCCATTTGCTAATTTTACAGGCTCGGTCGATGAGATCAACCTCGAAAAAGGCAAGGTTCGGGTGCTGGTGAGTATTTTCGGCAGGCCGACACCGATTGAGATTGATTTGGGCCAGATTGAAAAAATAAGTTAATCATCAGTTTCAGGCCGCTGGTCATTAATCCTATCTGACGCGGGGAGTGCCCGTAAGCCAGTCTCTCAACAGTACGTTTTTCTGTCTTCAAAGCGAAAATGGCCTGTTAGGTACTGAAGAAGTCTGCTAGCCAGAAATAACCTGTAGGACATTGCTTCATTCTCAGTGTAGCTTACAGGTTTAGAGATAATATTTGCAGAGAGTGCAGGAGAAATAAGCATGGCGAAAAAAATCGTAGGTCAGATCAAACTTCAGATCCCGGCCGGTAAAGCTAATCCCTCACCGCCGGTTGGTCCGGCATTAGGTCAGCATGGGGTTAACATCATGGAGTTCTGTAAGGCCTTCAATGCCAAAACGGATGGCCAGGATAACATGATTACACCTGTGGTTATCACGGTTTATGCGGATCGCAGCTTCAGTTTTATTACAAAAACGCCGCCGGCCGCAGTTCTGTTAAAGAAGGCAGCCAATATCAGCAAGGGCTCGGGTGTGCCGAACAAGAATAAAGTTGCAACTGTCAGCAAGGCTAAGATCAAAGAGATTGCAGAGCTGAAAATGGTTGACCTTAACGCTAATGATATTGATGCCGCCTGTCTGATTATTAGCGGGACAGCTCGTAGCATGGGCATCGTAGTCGAATAAGTAATTGTGAGGGCATAATGTCTAAAAGTGGAAAAATTTATCTCGCCGATCGGGCCAAAGTTGACTCGACTAAGAAATATACTCTGGCCGAAGCTATTGAATTGATGAAATCGATGGCCTTGAGAAAGTTTGACGAGAGTGTTGATGTAGCGGTGCGACTCGGTGTCGATCCTCGACATGCAGATCAGATGGTTCGAGGCGCAGTGGTACTGCCGCATGGAACCGGCAAAAGTGCTCGGGTAATCGTTTTTGCCAAGGGCGAGAAAGAGATTGAGGCGCGCGATGCCGGAGCTGATTTTGTCGGCGGTGACGACCTTGCCAAAAAGATTACTGAAGGCTGGCTCGATTTTGACAAAGCCGTTGCAACCCCGGATATGATGGGCGTTGTCGGTAAGCTGGGTCGGGTTCTGGGTCCCCGCGGTCTGATGCCTAACCCTAAGCTGGGAACGGTAACTTTTGATATAGCTCGTGCCGTACAGGACATCAAGGCGGGTAAAATCGATTTCCGGGTGGAAAAGGCCGGTATCATTCATGCTCCGGTTGGCCGAGTCTCATTCACCGGTCAATCCATTATGGAAAATATTGCCGCTTTGATCGAAACCCTGGTGCGGATGAAGCCGGCATCGAGTAAGGGCAATTATCTCAGGGGTTTTACGCTCTCCTCGACCATGGGCCCCGGCATCAGGGTTGATCTCAGCAGTTTGTAGCAGCATGAAATAGTGGTTGCGGTCAGGAGAAATAATAATTCGTATCTGGCGGCAACTGTTAAATGATCATATTGGAAGCAGATCAAAGTTTCAGGTTTCAGCCATATTTCAGCAATGTAGTCTGTCAGGCTGATAATCTGTTGTTTGAAAAACTTTCATTCATTAGGATATATGAGCTGTAGACCGTGGGTGGTCTTTGGTACTCTTGTGAGTTCCTGAGGGTGTAAACCCCACCGAGGCGATCAGACCTGCCGGAACAAACCGGTGGTTCGATAATAGTAGTAGCTCATTTGCCTTTTGATCAAACATTAGACTAAGGAGGTGACTGAAGGTGAATAGAGCGGAGAAGCAGATCCAGATCGATGGATTGACAGCGAAATTCAATGATGCAGAAGCTGCTTTTCTGACCGATTATCGCGGACTGAATGTCGAAAAGATTACTGCTTTAAGAGGCCGTTTACGCGAGAAAGATACTGAACTTCGGGTTGTCAAAAACACCTTGGCGCGCATTGCCGCCAAGGCGAGCGGCAACGAAGCTTTGATCGATTATCTCAAAGGGCCCAGTGCCCTGGCTCTGGTATATGGAGATCCGGCGGCCGCAGCAAAAGTTTTGGTCGACTATGCTAAGGGAGAAAGCAACCTTGAAGTAATGGGAGGCGTTCTCTCTGGGGCCTATATCAACGCCGATGCCGTAAAAAGGTTGGCTGACCTGCCGAGTAAAGATGTAATGCGGGCAACCCTGCTTGGTGCGATGAATGCGGTACCGGGTGGTTTTGTCAATGTTCTGGGCGGCGTCCTACGTTCGGCAGTCCTGGTTTTAAACGCGATAAAAGAGCAGAAAGAACAGCTCCAGTAAGTTTAAGATTTTTCTGTTTAATCTCAGAGAATAATTATCGAACGGTTTTAAGTGTCTGATTAATATCATTAAGGAGTGTCAGTTATGTCAATTACAAAAGAAGATGTAATCAAGTTTATCGAAAATATGACGGTTCTTGAACTGTCTGAAATGGTTAAAGAGCTCGAAGAGAAATTCGGTGTTTCAGCTTCCGCCCCGATGGCTATGGCTATGCCGGTCGGCGGTGGCGAGGTTGCTGCCGTGGCTGAGGAGCAGACTGAGTTCGATGTTGTTCTGGTCTCTTTCGGCGATAAGAAAATCCAGGTCATTAAGGCCGTACGTGAAATCACCGGACTTGGTCTGAAAGAAGCCAAGGCTGAGGTTGAAGCCGCACCCAAGGCCATCAAAGAGGGCGTGAGCAAAGACGAGGCCGCTGAGCTGGTGAAAAAACTCGAAGAAGCCGGAGCCGTTGCCGAGGTCAAGTAAACTGGTTTAACAAAGTTTACTCGTTTGTAACTGCCGTTTATAGCGTAAGGGATAGGGTTTTTGACCTTATCCCTTACGTTGTTTTTTGTTCTCTCAACTTTTGTCTGGGAGAACTGGCGGGTTTTAAAGCCAAGCCGCCACTCTATCCCACCTCTTGCAAATTGTTCATCAAAAGCTAACTCTGATAAAATGAGGTTAAAGTTCTATGGTAGTCCGGAATAACCGTAACCTGCCTCGTCTGCGCTGTAACTTTGCGACCATCAAAGAGGTCGTTGAAGTTCCTTTTCTGCTTGATCTTCAACTCGACTCTTTTAAACGCTTTCTGCAGGACGATGTTCCACCTGACGATCGGGAGGATATCGGGATCCAGGGGGTTTTCAAGAGCGTTTTTCCGATTAAAGATTTCTACGGGACATCTTCGATCGAATATGTCAGCTACAGTTTCGGCACACCGCGCTATGATGATCGCGAATGTATGCTTAAGGGAATAACCTATGCGGTTCCCATAAGGGTGCGGATCCGTCTGATTATCTGGGATATCGAAGAGGGCAGCGATCAGCGTTCCATTCGCGATATCAAGGAGCAGGAGGTCTATTTCGGCGAAATCCCGTTGATGACGGAAAGAGGGACTTTTATCATCAACGGCACTGAAAGGGTTATTGTCAGCCAGCTGCACCGTTCTCCCGGGGTCTTTTTCGCTCAGGAGAAATCGAAAAGTTCGGTCAGCGGACTCTCCCTGTACAGTGCCCGGGTGATTCCTTATCGGGGCTCCTGGATAGATTTTGAGTTTGACAATAAAGATCTTATTCATGTGCGCATCGACCGGCGGCGTAAATTACCGGCTACCGTTCTGCTGCGCGCTCTGGGTTATTCCACCGAAGAGTTGTTGAATCTTTTTTATGACAGTGTTGTGGTCAAGGCCATTGGCGAAGGTAAGTTTGTTCGGGTTATCGATTACGATAATACTGATCTGGTTGCCAGCTTCAAGGCCCGTGAGGATATTGTCGATGCGGCAAGTGGTGAGGTGCTGCTGGTTAAAGGCCGGAAAATCAGTAAAACCGCCCTGCGCCGGATGAAGGTCGCCGGACTTGAAACCTTGCCGATTATGGATGACGAACTGGTTAATTCCTATGTTTCACACGATGTCGTCGATCCGCGAACTGGTGAAGTGCTGCTGGAGTGCAACGAAGAGATTACAGCAGACAAGCTTGAGGCCTTGCAGGAGAGTGGTGTCGAGCAATTTGAAATTCTCTATATCGATAATGTCAACGTCGGTTCTTATCTGCGTGATACTTTGCTCGTCGACAAGATCGTTCTCAGTGATGAAGAGCGCGAGATTGTCGCCCGGGGTGAGCGTACGGAAAAGGAACTTGAGGTTGATAAGGCCAAGCTTGAGATCTATCGCCGGTTACGTCCTGGAGAGCCGCCGACGATTGAGATTGCTGATGCCCTTTTTCAGAATATCTTCTTTAATCCGGAGCGTTACGATCTTTCCCGGGTGGGACGGCTCAAAATCAATCATAAACTCGGAACCGATCAGCCTTTGGATTGTAAAACCCTGACGGCCGAGGACATTCTGGCGATTGTTCGTTATCTGATCTCACTGCGGACCGATAAGGGAGTGGTTGATGATATTGATAACCTTGGCAACCGTCGGGTGCGGACCGTCGGCGAGCTTATCGAGAATCAGTATCGCATCGGCCTGGTGCGCATGGAGAAATCGATTCGCGAGCGGATGAGTCTGCAGGAGATCGATACGGCAATGCCGCATGATCTGATAAATTCGAAACCGGTCAGTGCCGCGATTAAAGAATTTTTCGGCAGCAGTCAGCTCTCACAGTTCATGGATCAGACCAACCCGCTTTCAGAAATCACCCATAAGCGTCGTTTGAGTGCTCTTGGACCAGGTGGTCTGACGCGGGAGCGGGCCGGTTTTGAGGTACGTGACGTTCATCTGACCCACTATGGCCGTCTCTGTCCCATTGAAACCCCGGAAGGGCCGAATATTGGTCTGATAGCCTCCCTCGCCTGTTATGCCAAGGTCAACGAGTTCGGTTTTATTGAAACTCCGTATCGGATTGTCAAGGATGGGGTGGTAAGTGACGAAGTGCGCTATCTCTATGCCATGGATGAGGATGACAAGATTATCGCACAGGCCAGCGCCCCGCTCAATCCCGACGGAAGTTTCGCCAATGAACTCGTGACCTGTCGCAAGGCCGGCGAATACAGTATTGAACGTCGTGATATCATCGATTATATGGATGTCTCGCCGCGACAGCTGGTGAGTGTCGCGGCCTCCCTGATTCCTTTTCTTGAGCATGATGATGCTAACCGAGCCCTGATGGGTTCCAACATGCAGCGCCAGGCGGTGCCGCTGCTGCGGACTGAGGCGCCGATGGTCGGTACCGGCATGGAAGGCCGGGTCGCGCTCGATTCCGGAATTGCCGTGGTCGCCAGAAGAAGCGGTTTTGTCGAGTATGTTGATTCCGCTAAGATTATCGTGCGCCACGAAGCGGAAAACAGTGACGATAAATTTGCTATCGACAGTTATCCGCTGGCAAAATTCATGCGTTCCAACCAGAATACCTGTTTTAATCATATTCCCCTGGTCAAAAGCGGTACCTTTGTTGAAGCGGGTGAAATCCTCGCCGACGGTCCGTCGATGGATCATGGTGAACTGGCTCTGGGCCATAATGTCAAGGTCGCCTTTATGCCCTGGGGCGGTTACAATTTTGAAGATTCGATTCTGATTAATGAACGACTGATTAAAAATGATAAATTCACCTCGATCCATATCGAAGTGTTTGATGTGGTCGCCCGGGACACGAAACTGGGACCGGAGGAGATTACCCGCGACATTCCCAATGTCGGGGACGAGGGTCTGGCCCATCTTGATCAGGACGGAATTGTGCATATCGGGGCGCATGTCTGCCCCGGCGATATTCTTGTGGGTAAAATTACACCGAAAGGTGAAACCCAGCTCTCTCCGGAAGAGAAGCTTCTTCGGGCGATTTTCGGTGAAAAAGCCGGCGAAGTCAGGGATACTTCACTCAGGGTTCCGCCGGGAGTCAATGGCGTAGTCATCAGCACCAAAACCTTCGCCCGCAAAGGTTACGGCGGCGAAGGCGGAGCCGACGAACGGGAACGGGATATCAAACAGGTTAAGCGTGAGGCCGAAGAAGAGCTCTATTTTATCCGGCGCAGTGTTACCGCCAAGGTGCGGGCTCTGTTGCAGGGGCAGATTCTTGAAACCGATCTCAAAGGCGGTAAGGGGAGCGTTACCCTGAAGGCCGGTAAAACCCTGGGCAGTGAAGAGGTTGCCCGAATAACTCTGAAAATGTGTGCAAACCTGGTTCTGCGCGATGCGGTCGCGATTGAGGAGCAGGTCGCTGATCTTATTGCCTATATGGAGAGTGAAGAGCAGCGGGTTGATGCCGCGGTCGTCGAGCGCATCGATACCCTGCGTCGGGGTGATGAGTTGCAGCCGGGTGTCAATCAGATGGTGAAAATTTATATCGCCATCAAGCGCAAACTGTCGGTTGGGGATAAAATGTCCGGTCGCCATGGTAATAAAGGGGTTCTTTCCCGTATTGTTCCGGAAGAGGATATGCCCTATCTGGCCGACGGTTCGACCGTCGATATCGTGCTTAACCCCCTGGGGGTTCCGTCACGGATGAACGTGGGTCAGGTGCTGGAGACCCATCTCGGCTGGGCGGCTCAGAGTCTGGGCCGCCAGATCGAAGAGATGATCGAGCAGGAGTACGGGCCCGAACCTTTGCGGGCCAAGCTTAATGATGTTTTCAAGTATGATCAGCGTTCGCTGGATTGGCTGGCGGCGGCCTCGGACACGGAAGTTCGCGAGCAGGCGGGTAAACTGTCGGCTTATGTGCCGATGGCGACTCCGGTTTTTGACGGCGTGGGTGAAGAGCGCATCAAGGAATGTCTGGAGAGTGCCGGCCTGCCGCGCAGCGGTCAGGTTATTCTGCATGACGGTCGTACCGGAGAGCCTTTCGAACGTCCGGTTACCGTGGGTTACATGTATATTCTTAAACTTCATCACCTGGTCGACGACAAGATGCACGCCCGTTCCATCGGGCCCTACTCCCTGGTTACGCAGCAGCCGCTTGGCGGTAAGGCTCAGTTTGGGGGACAGCGTCTCGGGGAGATGGAGGTCTGGGCGCTGGAAGCTTATGGCGCCGCCTACACCCTGCAGGAATTTCTGACGGTTAAATCAGATGATGTGGCGGGTCGTACCCGCATGTATGAAGCAATTGTCAAAGGAAAGCAGACCCTGGAGTCGGGCTTGCCGGAATCCTTTAATGTCTTGATCAAGGAACTCCAGAGTCTCTGTCTGGATGTCGAGCTGGCTGAGGAGAAGTCATGAGAGATGTCTTAAGTTTTTTTCAGAAACCCAAAGATGCCTTAAAGTTCAGTTCCCTGCAGATCAAACTGGCGTCGCCGGAAAAAATTCGCAGCTGGTCCTTCGGCGAGGTGAAAAAACCGGAAACGGTTAATTACCGGACCTTTAAGCCGGAACGTGATGGTCTCTTCTGTGCTAAAATATTTGGGCCGGTCAAAGATTTCGAGTGTAACTGCGGCAAATACAAACGCATGAAACACCGCGGCATCGTTTGTGAGAAATGCGGGGTTGAGGTTATTCAGTCGAAGGTCAGAAGGGTGCGGATGGGGCATATTGAACTGGCCTCGCCGGTCGCGCATATCTGGTTTTTAAAAAGCCTGCCCAGCCGCATCGCCCTTTTGCTGGACAAGACCTTAAAAGATGTTGAACGGATTCTCTACTTCGAAAATTATGTTGTTCTGGATGCCGGGCCGGCCGAAGATATTGTGGTCGGGCAGCTCATTTCCGAGGATGAATACCTGCTGCTGGAAGAGAAGTATGGTGACTCCATTCGCTGCGGCATTGGTGCGGAAGCGGTTAAGGAGATGCTGCAGAGGATCGATCTTGAGAGTGAACGGGTCAGCCTGCGTCAGGAGATGGCCGAAACCGGCTCCGAGGCGAAAAAGAAGAAGATTGCCAAACGCTTGAAAATAATCGATGATTTTCGCAAGTCCGGGAATTTGCCGGAGTGGATGATCATGGATGTTATTCCGATTCTGCCGCCCGATCTCAGGCCTCTGGTTCCGCTTGATGGCGGGCGTTTTGCGACCTCCGATCTTAATGACCTCTACCGTCGGGTAATTAACCGTAACAACCGTCTCAAACGGTTGATTGAACTCAAAGCCCCCTGGATTATCATCTGCAACGAAAAGCGGATGCTGCAGGAGTCGGTTGATGCTCTTTTTGATAACGGTCGGCGCGGACGGGCGATCAGCGGGGCCAATAAACGTCCTCTGAAATCCTTAAGTGATATGCTCAAAGGCAAGCAGGGTCGTTTCCGCCAGAACCTGCTCGGCAAGCGGGTTGACTATTCGGGTCGTTCGGTAATCGTCGTGGGTCCGGAGCTGCGTCTGCATCAGTGCGGTCTGCCCAAAAAAATGGCCCTTGAGCTCTTTAAACCGTTTATTTACAATAAACTGCTGGAGCGGGGCCACGTAACCACGATCAAAAGCGCCAAGAAGATGGTGGAGCAGGAGAAATCCGAGGTCTGGGATCTGTTGGAAGAGGTGATTACCGAACATCCGGTACTCCTCAACCGGGCCCCGACCCTGCATCGTTTAGGAATTCAGGCTTTTGAACCGGTGCTGACCGAAGGGAAGGCGATTCGCCTGCACCCTCTGGTCTGCAGTGCCTATAATGCCGATTTTGACGGCGATCAGATGGCGGTGCATGTCCCCCTGACGATTGAGGCGCAGACCGAAGCCCGGGTGCTGATGATGTCGACCAACAATATTCTTTCGCCGGCAAACGGGCGTCCGGTTATTATTCCGACGCAGGATATTGTTCTGGGCATCTACTGGCTGACCCGGGATCGTCCCTACGCCCTCGGTACGGGAACGGTTTACTGCTCCCCGGAAGAGGTGCGGATGGCTTTTGATGCCGGCTCGGTCCATCTTCAGGCCGTAATCAAGGTGCTGATTGATGGGCAGCTGACTGAAACGACAGTCGGCCGCATCCTTCTGCGCGAAATTGTGCCGGCCGAGATGCCGTTTTCTTCTTACAACGAAACCCTGACCAAAAAGAGTATCTCCAAGCTGTTTGAGAAGATCTATCTGATCGCCGGGGATAAAAAATCGGTAATCTTTGCCGATCAGATTAAAGATTTGGGTTATAAATTTGCGACCCAGTCAGGAATCTCCATCGGGATTGATGATCTTGAAATACCGAAATCGAAAAATGCTCTGATTGAAGATGCCAATGAGAAGGTCCTAGAGATTGAGCGGCAGATTAATAACGGTCTGATTACCTCCGGTGAACGTTACAACAAGCTCGTTGATATCTGGTCCAAAACCACCGATCTGGTTGCCAATGAGATGATGGCGACGATCAGTAAAGAGCTGGTTTCAGATGGGGTATCCGATGAGCTGCACGAGGTTAAATCGTTTAATTCGGTCTATATGATGGCCGATTCCGGGGCCCGCGGCAGTCAGCAGCAGATTCGTCAGCTGGCCGGTATGCGCGGGCTGATGGCCAAACCTTCGGGCGAGATTATTGAGAACCCGATTATCGCCAACTTCCGCGAAGGTCTCAATGTGCTGCAGTACTTTGTTTCGACGCACGGGGCGCGTAAAGGTCTGGCTGATACCGCGCTGAAAACCGCTAACTCAGGTTATCTGACCCGGCGCTTGGTCGATGTCGCGCAGGATGCGGTTGTTTCCGAAATCGACTGTGGAACCCTGGACGGCATCCATGTCACGCCGTTGACCGAGGGCGGCGAAATTATCGAAAAAGTTTCCGATCGGGTATTGGGTCGGGTGGCGCAGGAAGATATTGTTTCGCCGTTGACCGGCGAGATAATTGTTGAGGCCGATCAGGAAATTACCGAAGATCTGGCGGAAAAGATAAATGCTTCCGGCATAGACCGGGTGCGCATTCGTTCGGTGCTGACCTGTCAGTCGAAACATGGCATCTGCGCTTACTGTTACGGGCGCGATCTGGCCCGCGGACGGCTGGTCAACATCGGTGAATCGGTCGGGGTTATTGCGGCTCAGTCCATCGGTGAGCCCGGCACTCAGTTGACCATGCGGACCTTTCATATCGGGGGCACCGCCAGTAGTGCGGTTGAGCAGTCGTCGCTCTCCTCGAAGTTGGGGGGAGTGGTAAAATTTATCAAACTCGATACCGTACGCAACCGCAACGGCAAACTCGTGGCCATGAATCGTAATGGTGAAATTGCGGTGGTCGATCAGAACGGCAAGATTAAAGAACGTAACAAACTGGTTTTCGGCGCCCTTCTGCATGTCGAAGAGGGGGAAGAGATCAAACCGGGACAGCTGCTCTCCGAGTGGGATCCGTTTTCGATTCCGACACTGACCGCAGTCAGCGGCCGGGTTAAATATGGTGGCCTGATTGAGGGTATCACGGTCACCGAACAGGTTGATCAGCAGACCCGGATGTCAAGACGGGTCGTGACTGAATCCCGTAACGCCGATCTGCGGCCTCGACTTTCGATCAAGGATGAGAAAAACCGGACCATCAAGATCGGCGGGCGGGGCGAGGCCCGGTATAATTTTTCTCCCGGCATTCATATTATGGTGGCGGACGGCGAAGAGGTTCTGGCGGGTGATATTATCGCGACCAAACCCCGCGATACAACCAAAACCAAAGATATCACCGGCGGTCTGCCTCGCGTGGCCGAGCTTTTCGAGGCGCGCAAGCCGAAAGAGATCGCGGTTATTGCTGAGATCGAAGGTATCGTTTCGCTGGGTAAAGCGATTAAGGGCAAACAGAAGGTCATTATTACACCCGAGGTGGGCGAACCGATCGAGCATCTGATTCCCAAGGGGAAATATCTGATTGTGCACGAGGGTGATATGGTCGCCCCCGGCGAGCCGCTGGTCGATGGTTCCACCGACCCGCATGATATTCTGCGGGTTCTCGGGGTTAAAGAACTGGCTAAGTATATCGTTAACGAGGTCCAGGAGGTCTATCGTCTGCAGGGGGTTGGCATCAATGATAAACATATCGAGGTCATCGTCCGCCAGATGTTGCGGCGGATTAAGGTAGTTGATGCCGGCGAAACTGTTTTCGTCGTAGATGAGACGGTCGAAAAGCATGCCTTCGAAGAGGGCAACCGCAAAGCTATCGCCGAAGGTCTGCGTCCCGCCGTCGGGGAACCGCTCTTCCTCGGGATTACCAAGGCCTCATTAAGTACCGACAGCTTTATTTCGGCGGCGTCGTTCCAGGAGACCACCAAAGTTCTGACCCAGGCCAGTATTGCCGGCAAGGTTGATAACCTTATCGGTCTTAAAGAAAATGTCATTATGGGTCGCCTGATTCCGGCCGGTTCCGGGCAGCGTTGCTATCGTGATCTTAAAGTCGGCATGAGTGAAGAGGATCAGCAGTTTATCAAAGAGGCCGTGGCGGCTGATGCCGAGACGGCAGAAGCCTTCGAAGCGGCTCTGCTGCTCAGCGAAGGGGCCCAGATGAGTGCGGCCGACGTCAATGCCGATTTTTTTGATTAAGTTGTGGGCAGCCGACGTCCGCCCGGAGTCCGCGTTATATGATTAAAGGGAATCAGGTCTACCGTGTTCTTGATGTAAACTTTAATCGGTTGCGTGAGGGGCTGCGGGTGGTCGAAGATTATTGCCGGCTGGTGTGCGATGATGAACAGGCTCTACGCATCAAGGATATGCGTCATCGTCTGCGCCGTCTGCCGGATGAAAAATCAGTGCTCTGCACTCTGGCGGCGCGACAGGTTGAGAGTGACATCGGTCGTCGTACGTTTACGGACAGTGAAGCCGACCGTGGCGATTGGCGGGAACTGGTGCAGGCCAACCTGAAAAGAGCGCAGGAGGCGGCCCGGGTCATTGAAGAGTGTTCTAAACTCATCGATCAGCCGGGGCTCTCCCGTGAGATAAAAGCGTTACGATTTGAACTTTACGATCTTGAGAAAGATATTATCGGTTCACGGCACGTCCGGATCAGAGAGTGGTTTGCTCTCGATAATAAAAAAGCGGCGGCCCTGTATTTGGTCGCCGACGAAAACTTCTACCGCGGGAGCGATCTGCTTGGCGATCTCAGAGCCATACTCAAGGCCGGCATCGATCTGCTCCAGTGGCGGCAAAAGAGCGGCAGTGACAGCTCTTTTCTCGAACGGGCTCAGGCCGTACGTGATCTTTGCCGCGAATTCAAGACCCCGTTTGTGGTGAATGACCGGCCGGATATTGCTCTTCTGGTAGAGGCCGATGCCCTGCATCTGGGTCAGGATGATCTGCCGATCGCCGCGGCCCGGGCGCTGGTGGGTGAGCAGATGCCGATCGGACGCTCCACGCACTCTCTGGCGCAGGCCCGGGCAGCGGCGGCGTCGGGGGCCGATTATATCGGCTTCGGCCCGATTTTTAAGACCCCGAGCAAGGCCAAACCCGATCCCGAAGTGGGTATTGCCGGTCTTGTAGAGATGTTGCCGCAGGTTTCCGTGCCGGTTGTGGCGATTGGCGGTCTTGATGAAGATAATCTGGCTGCGGTGGCCGCAACCGGAGTTGCCGGCGTTGCCGTTATCCGGGCGCTGCTGCAGACCCCGTCTCCGGCCGCAAAAGTCGGCCAGCTGCGGAAACTGACGGTTTTTAAATAGAGGAAAACAGATTTATGACTCAGATGCTTGCCGCCCGTCGGGGAGATCTCACTCCGCAGATGGAACAGGTTCTCGCCCATGAAACGATTTCGGCCGAGGCGCTGCTGCGCGGGGTCGCGCAGGGAACGATAGCCATCCCTGCAAACTGCAATCATAAAAACCTTACGGCTTACGGTATCGGTCAGGGTCTGAAAGTCAAAGTCAATGCCAATATCGGCACTTCGTCGGATGCTTCGGATCTTGATAATGAGCTGCTGAAACTGAAGGCGGCCATAGACTACGGCGCTCATGCCGTGATGGATTTAAGTACCGGCGGTGATCTCGATCTGGTGATGCGCACCATCTTTAATCACTGCAGTGTCCCTCTGGGAACCGTGCCGATCTATCGCATTGCTCAGGAAGGGGTGCAGAAACATGGCTTTTTCGGCGATGTCACCGTTGATGAGATGTTTTGTGTGATCGAGCGCCAGGCGCAGCTCGGGGTTGATTTCATGACCATTCATTGCGGCGTCAACCAGCGCACCCTGGAGAGTCTTAAAGAGTGTGGTCGGGTTACCGATGTCGTCAGTCGGGGCGGCGCCTTTATGGTCGAATGGATGATTTATAATCAGCAGGAAAATCCTTTCTTTGCGAATTATGATCGTCTTCTGGAGATCGCCCTGAAATATGATGTGACCATGAGTCTGGGCGATGGTTTGCGGCCCGGCTGTCTCGCCGATGCCACCGACCGGCCGCAGCTGCAGGAGCTTATTTTTCTCGGGGAACTGACCGATAGGGCCTGGGCCGCCGGGGTTCAGGTGATGATTGAAGGACCCGGACATGTTCCCCTCAATCAGGTTGAAACCAATATGAAAGTGCAGAAGAGTCTCTGCAAAGGGGCTCCTTTTTATGTGCTCGGGCCTTTGGTAACCGATATCGCGCCCGGCTACGATCATATTACCTCGGCGATCGGCGGGGCTGTGGCTGCCGCTGCCGGCGCGGATTTTCTCTGTTATGTTACTCCGGCCGAGCACCTTTGTCTGCCGACGGTTGCCGATGTAAAAGAGGGGGTGATCGCCTCCCGTATCGCCGCTCATGCCGGCGATATTGCCCGGGGCCTGCCCGGAGCTCTGGACTGGGATCGGCAGATGGCGGAAAAACGTAAAAATCTGGATTGGCAGGGTCAGATTGATCTGGCCATTGATCCGATTCGGGCCCGGGCCCGGCGGGATGAGAGCAAGCCCGCCGATGAAGAGGTCTGCACCATGTGTGGAGAGTTTTGTGCCATTAAAAAAGTTGATGCTTACCTGCATCCCAAAAAAGAGTGTGTAGAGGTTGAAAAATGAAGCCCTTGGATTTTACAAAACTGGACGGCCTTATAACCGCAGTGGCACAGGACTATCAGACCAATGAGGTTTTGATGCTCGCTTTCATGAATCAGGAAGCATGGGAAGAGACTGTGAAAACCGGCCGGGTCTGTTATTTCAGCCGTAGCCGTCAGCGGCTCTGGCGTAAAGGCGAAGAGTCGGGTAACGTTCAGATAGTTAAAGAAATTTTTATCGACTGTGATCGTGATGCCGTCGTTATTAAAGTTGACCAGATTGGTGGTGCGGCCTGTCATGTCGGCTATAACAGCTGTTTCTATACGCAAATAGAGGCGGACGGCAGCGAGAAGATTATTAAAGCGGAAAAGGTTTTCGATCCGGAGAAAGTCTACGGAAAAAAATAGAGGATTTTTGCATAATGAAATTAAGAGTTGGAATTCCCAAGGGGTCGTTGCAGGATGCAACCATCGATCTTTTTAAAAATGCCGGTTATAAAATTACCACCAGTTCACGATCCTACTTTCCGGTCATTGATGATCCTGAAATTGAGTGTATGCTGATCCGGGCACAGGAGATGGCGCGCTACGTCGAAAGCGGTATTCTCGATATCGGTATTACAGGTCATGACTGGGTTGTGGAAAATGATGCCGACGTCATCGAAATGACGGAACTCCAGTACGCTAAGGCGACTTTTAACAAGGTGCGCTGGGTGCTGGCTGCGAAAGAGGGCGGCGCGATCAATTCGGTCAAGGATCTGGAAGGGAAAACCATCGCTACCGAGGTCGTCAATCTTTCGAAAAAGTATCTGGCGGAACATGGTGTCTCGGCCAGGGTTGAATACTCCTACGGCGCCACCGAGGTCAAGGTTCCGCATCTTGCCGATGCGATTATTGAGATTACCGAAACCGGCTCCTCCCTGCGGGCCAATAATCTGAAAATCATTGATACGGTTCTCGAAACGACGACGGTGCTGATCGCCAATCACAAAATGCAGGCAGACAGCTGGAAAATGGATAAGGTGCGTCGGCTGATCATGCTCCTGCAGGGCGCTCTGGAGTCCCGCAATCGGGTCGGAGTGATGTTTAACATCAAGCGGGATAAGCTTGAAGAGATCATTAAAGTTCTGCCGCCGGCTAAGGTGCCGACGGTTTCCGGCCTTATGGACAGTGCCTGGTCAGATGTTTTTGTGGTCCTTTCGAAGGCTGTGGTGCGTGATATAATTCCGGCTCTCAAAGAGCTGGGCGCACAGGGTATCGTTGAGTTTCCATTGAGTATGTATATCGAGTAGAGCGGTAATTGTCAGGGTTAAGCGGATAAAGAACTTGACAGAGAGTTCCTTTTCTGTTACCTGCTCCGTTCTCGAATTTTCCGGCCGGTCCAAATAAATATTGGAAGAATAAGCAAGTCATTAATCTTGGAGGAACAAAACCTTGGCTAATCATAAATCAGCCCTGAAGCGAATCAAACAGAGCGAAAAACGTCGCTTGCGTAATCGGCAGGCTAATTCACAGTTGAAAACGGTATTGAAGTCATTCTACAGTGCGGTAGAGGATAAGATTGAAGGGCCGGACATGGTTGAAGTCCATCGCAGAACCGTCTCGCAGATTGGGCGGGCCGCCGCCCACGGGGTTCTGCATAAACGCACCGCCTCGCGGAAGATCTCCCGCATTACAGCCTGCATGCAGAAAGCTCAAGCTCAGGTTGCGCTCAGCGCCGTCTGAGTTGAACGTGGCAGTTTTTCGCTGCGTTTAGTCCCTTACAGGTTATTTTCTTGTTTTTTTTCAACATTTTTTTCAGCAATAAAAACAAGAAAATGTTCTGATAGAAGCACTTATTTATGGGCCTTAAAGGCCCCTCGGGTTGCGGAGTTCGCTCCTGTATCAGAATTTAAGATCCCCGCTTTTTTAAGTTCAGGCGAGCACCCTTTAAAACAAAAAAAGAGCAACAATCCCCATACGGGATTGCTGCTCTTTTTTTGTTTTAAGGAGTCTGGGCATTTAAACGCGGGTTTGCCTTATCCTGTAAGCACTATCTGATGGAATCTTTTTTTACCGGCCCGGATAAGAACTTTCTGTTCTTTAAAATCAGCTTCCGTGACCTCGCGATCGGCACTGATTCGTTCTTCATTCAGGTAGGCACCACCCTGTTCAAACAGGCGCCGGGTTTGCGCTTTTGATTGATTAAGGCCGCTCATGAGGAAAAGATCGACCAGGGTCAGCCCTTTTTGCAGCTCTTCCCGAGTCAGAACCAGGGTGGGAAGCTCTTCTAGGGTTTTCTCTATCCGGATTGCGGCGACCGCCGATGAGGTTTCAATTTTCAGCTCGGGATCGGCACTGCCGAAACGGCTGACCGCAGTCTGAAAAGCGGTGGCCGCTGCTTCCTGACCATGCACCAGAGCGGTGACTTCGTAAGCCAGAATCTCCTTGGCGCGGTTTATGGCCTGATCCGCAAGGGCGCTTAAGCGTTTGATTTCGGCCAGCGGCAGGAAGGTGAAGAAGCTTAGGAGTCGCCCGATTTCCGCATCTTCGCAATTTCTCCAGAACTGATAAAAATCAAGCACGGAAGTCCGTTCCGCGGCCAGCCAGACGGCACCGGCAGCAGTTTTGCCGAACTTTTCGCCGGAACTGGTGGTCAGCAGGGGAAAGGTGACGCCGTAGGCTTCAGTTGCCTGGGTGCGGCGGATAAGATCGATGCCGGCGACGATATTGCCCCACTGATCCTGGCCGCCCATTTGAATGCGACAGCCGTGTTCCCGGCAGAGAATATGAAAATCGTAGGCCTGCAAAATCATATAATTGAATTCGATAAACGAAAGCCCGCTCTCCAGGCGCTGCTTGTAGGATTCGGCGGTCAACATCCGGTTGACGCTGAAATGGCGCCCGATATCCCTTAAAAAGTCGATATATTTGAGCGATGAGAGCCAGTCGGCATTATTAATCAGCCGGCAGCGGCTGTCGCTGAAATCAAGAAAACGGGCCAGCTGGGCGGCAATGCCCCGACCGTTTTCAGTAATCTTCTCCGGTGTCAGCATCTGCCTGAGTTCGGTCTTGCCGCTGGGGTCACCGACCATGGCCGTGCCGCCACCCAGAATCGCGATCGGACGATGGCCGGCTCTCTGCAGGTGCATCATGACGATAATCGGGATCAGGCTGCCGACATGCAGGCTGTCGGCCGTCGGGTCGAAACCGATGTAGAAGGCCTGAGGGGCCTGCTCGAGCAGTTTCTGCAGATTCTCAGCATCGGTACTCTGATAGATCAGCCCGCGTTCTATAAGTTCCTGATAAACCTGACAACTCATCGCCTAATCCATGATCATAATCTGCTGTGCCTGCCGCAGACGCTGGTTGCCATCCTGAAAAAGTTGCATGGCTTCGCGAATCTTGCCGACAACTTCACTGTGACCCTCTTCTTCCGCGAGGAGGGCCCATTTTTTATAATCGCTCTGATGGCTGTCGTTATGGTCAATCCAGTGATTTAAAAGCATGGTCAGTTTCTCTTCAAAACTCATCTTTTCCTGATGATTGCTGCAGCCATGACAGTGACTGTGATTATCGCAGGATCCGTGATCGTGATGTTCATGCATAATTATCTCTCCTTGATTTATTAAAAGTTATTTTTTGCCGCTCTGAAAGAAGCTGACGATTTTTTTGAGAATACCTTTACGCTCTTTTTCCGGCTGCATTTCCTGAGGCTGTTTTTTCAGGGGCTGTTTTTCCGGGGCCGGGGTTTCAGCCGGCGGGGCGGGGGGGCGGTGACGGTTTTTCGGCTTGTCTGCCGGCACCCGGGGCGGGGTGGCCGGATGTGGGTGTGAACCTTTGCTGTCGCCAAGGCTGTTGTTGTGGCTGGAGTCGTTGCTTTTGTCGGGGTTGCGCTGACGCTGCGGGCGCCGGCGCGGGCGTTTGCCTGCTGAGCTCGGTGTCTCATTTTTACCGGCGGAGGCAGCCGCCGGAGCTGCCGGCCGGCTTTTGTCCGGCCGCACGTCCGCCGCCGGGCGGCTCTCGCAGCTTTCGCTTTTGGCGGAGCCTGAGCGCGAAGGTTTTTTTCGGGTCGGGGCGGTTGTCCGGCTGCTTCGGCTTTCCCCGGTTTTGCCGCGTACAGGGGTGCGCGCCCGGCTGCCGGCCGAGCGCGGGCTCGGCCGTTTGAAGTCTTTGACAAAGTCTTCATCTTCAGCCCAGATAACCGGAATTTTGCCGGCGAGTTTCTCAATCGCTTCAAGATAGAAAGCGTCCTCTTCCCCGGCCAGAGCGATGGCGATGCCGGTAGCGCCAATTCTGGCGGTACGGCCGATGCGATGGACATAGTCCTCGGCGTCCTGCGGCAGGTCGTAGTTGAAGACATGAGTGACGGCTTCGATATGCAGCCCCCGGGAGGCGACATCGGTGGCGATCAGGATATTGAGTTTCTGATTTTTGAAACGTTCCAGGGTGGCCTGGCGTTTTTTCTGCGGCACATCACCGGTCAGGCAGGCGGCGGCAAAACCGTTGGCTTTGAGATACTCTTCCAGGATTTCAGCCATTCTTTTGGTGTTGGTGAAAATCAGGCTGCGTTCGGGTTGTTCCCGCTGCAGCAGCCCGAAAAGCAGAGACATTTTTTCATGTTTGCCGACATGATAGAGACTCTGTTTGATTTTATCAACGGTGATCTGGTCGGGATTGATGCTGGTGGCCGTGCTGATATCGAGATGCTCATAGGCAAGTTCCATGACCTTTTCCGAGAGGGTCGCCGAAAAGAGCAGGGACTGACGTTTGTCGGTCGCGGGGCAGCGCTTGAGCAGCCAGCGGACGTCGGGAATGAAGCCCATGTCAAACATGCGGTCGGCCTCATCAATGACCAGCACTTCTATGTCATCTAAAAAGATAACCTTCTGTTTCATGTAGTCGATCAGGCGTCCGGGCGTGGCCACCACGACGTCAACCTGCTCATACTGCAGGGCCAGGCGCTGCTTTTCATAGTCGACCCCGCCATAGATTGCCTGAAAATTGAGCCCGCAGGGCTGCGCCAGGGTTGCCGCCTCTTCGCCGATCTGAATGGCGAGTTCCCGGGTCGGGGCCAGGATCAGGGCCCGCGGTCGGGAGGTGCCGGTCTGGGCTCGGGATGATTCATTGCGGGCCGGGGTGCGGACCAGGCGCGTCAGCAGGGTGATGAGAAAGGTTGCGGTTTTGCCGGTGCCGGTTTGTGATTGCGCGGCGATATTGTCGCCCTTTAAGGTTTGCGGAAGAACTTCTTTCTGCACGGGTGTACAGAATTCATAACCGGCGGCGGCGATGCCTTTAAGCACCTCTGCCGGAATGTCAAGTTGAGTAAATCTGGTGTCGCTGAAGACTTGCTGCACGTGTTTGTTTATCCTTTTGTAGTTAGTGACTTATTCGCAATAAAGTTGATTGTCGGAAACGATTTTTACCACGAAGAGAGGAAACAGGGCTTTTAACTTCGCGCGTTCTGTTCTTCGTGGCGCAATCTGATTGGGGTTGCGAGGCTCGCCCCCGCATTAGCAGATTAGGGCAGAAAATTCAATCTATTAATCTGTGGCTCTGTTTTGCGGTAGAGGGCAAAGGCTCTCTGCAGGTCATCAGGGGAGTTGATATTGAGAAAGGTGTTGTCCGGGTAAATGTCGGGAAAATCTGAACAGGTTACCACCTTGACCCGGACCTCAGCAAAAAAACCTCTGATTTTAAAATTGTTGTTTTGCAGCTGTCTGCCGATACCGGCAATACAGCTCTGTTTATAGATGCCGGCCAGGGGTTGCAGGCCGTCCGGGGATTGCGGGAGAATGACATCGAAATCCTCTTTTTCGTACCAGAGTTTGGTCAGCGCGGCCGCGGTTATAAAGGGCATATCGCCGGCGACGATGAGCAGGTGGGGGTGACTGGCGGCGAGCAGACAGCTGTAGATCGCGCCCAGGGGACCCTGACCTTTCTGCCGGTCGGCAATGACGCGCCGACCTTCAAGCTGGGGCAGGGTGTTGCTGCTGATCATGGTCTCGGCGCAGAAAGAGTCAAGTATGGCAAGGGTGCGGGTCAGCAGGCTTTGTTGGCCTACTTTGAGCTGGGTCTTGTCCTGACCGCCGAAGCGCCGGGCCCGACCGCCGGCCAGCACGGCACCGCTCAGAGGGAATCTGGGGGTAGAGGGGGGTAGGTCAATCATGCCGGTCAGGGTGCGCGGAGAGGGCAAAATAGCTGGTGATAAAGGTTGTGATTGCACCAAGGTCCTGCGGCTGAAACAGTGGCACATCAAGGCTCTGTTCGCAGTCGCTGATCACCGCAATCAGGTTGGGGTCGTAAAAATCTCCCCGGCTGAGCAGGGGCAGGTCAAGGGCCTGGCGCTGAACTTCGATCTTGGGTATCCGCTTTTGTTTGAAGCCTTCCACCAGGATCAGGTCGAGTTCCTGCAGATAGTTTTCCGCCAGCTCCTCAAGCTCAATCTGGCGGTCGCTGAGTTCAATCAATGCGGTCTGCCGGGGGCCGGTGATAACGGTTTTTCGGGCTCCGGCAGCTGTGAAGCGCTGACTGTCCTTGCCTTGATGGTCAATCGTGAAAGGCCGGTGATGATGTTTGACGGCGCCGATTCTCAGACCGGCGGCGGTCAGGGCGGCAATCAGGGCGGTCAGCAACGTGGTTTTGCCGCTGTTGCTCGGCCCGATAAAACCTAAAAGAGGAATTTTGTCCATACGTTCTGTTTTTTCTGCTCCGGTACAGATTAAGGTCGGGCTGCCACCTGAAGTGGGGGTTGACAGTCAGGATTGTCCATGCTACTCCGTTTACGGTCGGCTCTCTAACTTGTTTTTCCGGAAAAAGCAATCCTCAAGGTTTTTTATTCGGCAGCCTTTTCGCGAGGGCAATTTCCCAGGATAAAAGTCTCTTTTTATGAAACTTCGTCTGATCTTTCTGGTGCTTTCTCTGCTCGCTTTTCTCTCGGCGGCGACCGGGGGTTATCTCTATTACGCCTCTCTGAAAACGGCCGCCTTCAAGGAGGCGCAGCATCAGGCCATAGTCCGGGTTGAGGTTATTCAAAAAAATCTCTCCACCTTTCTTGCGGAAAACGTCAGGCCGGTGCGGACTCTGGCCGGTATGCGGCCTCTGGCCGAATATCTGGCGCGGAAAGAGGGTGCCGCCCTGGGTCAGGTTAATCTGCTGCTCGATAATTTCAAAAATGCTCTGCAGGTTGATGTCTGTTATCTGATGAATTACGACGGCGTTACGGTCGCTTCCAGCAACCGTGGGGAGCCGGACAGTTTTGTCTCTGAAAACTTTGCTTTCCGCCCCTATTTTCAGGGGGCTGTCGATGGTTTCCCGACTACTTATCTGGCTCTGGGCACAACTTCCGGCAAACGCGGGGTTTATTGCAGCTATCCGGTATTCGCCGAGCTTGATGACCGGCCTCTCGGGGTGGTGGTGATCAAAACTTCTCTGGAAGAGATTGAGAAAAAACTGGGTCAGAGCCGCGATGAGATTGTCGTGGTGGTCGATCCCCACGGTCTGATCTTTATCGCCAGTCAGCGGGAGTGGCTGTTTCAGCTGCTCTGGCAGCCTTCTGAACGCGATCAGCGCGGCCTCGTGGACTCGCGCCAGTTCGGGCCGGGGCCCTGGTCCTGGACCGGCCTGGTCCGGGATGGCGAACACTATGCGAGAGATAAAGTCGGGAAACGTTATTTTGTCAATCAGCTGGAGATTGACGGCTTTCCCGGCTGGCAGGTTGTGCATCTGCGCAGTCTGCAGGCCATCTACAAGGTGGTGCTCGATCCCCTGGTCCGGGTGACCGTACCCACGGTTATAACCCTCTGTTTTTTGGTTGCTTTCGCAGTCTTTTTTCTCTACCGTAAAGCCAGTGTCGAGATTGTGCAGCGCAAAAAAGCCGAATCGGCGCTGCGCGAAAGCGAAGAGCGCTACCGTTCCATCTATCACAACACTCCGGCCATGCTCCACTCCATCAATCTTTCCGGCTGTCTGGTCAGTGTCAGTGATCACTGGCTGGAGGTTCTGGGTTATACCCGAAATGAGGTGGTAGGCGCACCCTTGGTTGATTTTCTGACGCCGGCCTCCCGGGTGTACGCACGGGAGGAGGTGCTGCCGGAATTTTTTCGCACCGGTTCCTGTAAGGATATCAGTTATCAGTATGTGCGCAAAGACGGGACGGTGATGGATGTGCTGCTCTCGGCCATCGGCGATCGCGATCCGGACGGGGTCATTGTCCGGTCGCTGGCGGTCTCGATTGATATCAGTGCGCGCAAAGCCGCGGAAGAGGCGCTGCAACAGGCGCAGGCCAAGCTCAGTCTTTATGCGCGCGATCTCGAAGATCAGGTCAAGAAAAGAACGGCCGATTTGCAGCGGTTGTCGGGGCGGATCATGGCGGGGCAGGAGAAAGAGCGGGCGGCGATAGCCCGCGGCCTGCATGATGAACTCGGCCAGGTGCTGACCGCCCTGCGTCTGGAGACGGTCTGGCTGGCGGAAAGAATGGCGCCTCTGGATGGGAAGGCCTCCGCCCGGGCGGCAATGATGAGCTCTCTGATTGATGAGACGATTGATGAGGTCAGAAGTATTGCTCTGCGGCTCCGGCCCGGGATTCTGGACGACCTTGGTCTGCTTGCGGCTCTCGAATGGTCGGCGGCGGATTTTGAACGAAGGGTCGGCATCATCTGCGCGTTTAAGGCCGAGGGGGAGATACCCGACCTCAGTAATGTTCTGGCAACTGCGGCCTATCGCATTACCCAGGAAGCCCTGACCAACGTGGTCCGTCATGCCGGGGCCGATCAGGTGACGATGTCTCTGCTGTTTGCCGATTCCTGGTTAAGTGTTACGGTCGAGGATGACGGCTGCGGGTTCAGGCCTGAGCGCTTATCCGGGGCGGCCGGGCTGGGTGTCGCCGGCATGCGCGAACGGGCGGCTCTGATCGGTGGCACCCTGGAGATCTTTTCGCAGCCCGGCCGGGGTACCAGAGTGGTTTTCAGGGCACCTTTTATATGGGATGACAAAGCATGATTAAAGTACTGCTGGCCGATGACCATGCCATTATCCGGGCCGGTCTGGCCCGGATAGTCGAAGAGAGCGGCGATATTGAGGTGGTGGCCGAAGCCAGTGACGGGCGGGAAGCCGTGCGTCTGGCTTTGAAATCGGTGCCGGATGTGGCGGTTATTGATATTTCGATGCCGGGGCTCGATGGTCTGGAGGTGGCGGCCCAGCTGCTGGCCGCTTATCCCGGCCTGCCGATTATCATTCTGACCATGCATGAGGAGGAGCAGTATGTCATTCGGGCGGTTGAGGCCGGGGTTATGGGCTATGTCACCAAACGTTCGGCTCCGGAACAGCTGGTGGCGGCGATTCGCAGGGTTTACGGTGGAGCCCGATATCTAACCGAAGAGGCGGTTGAGATGCTGGCTCTGCGCTTTGCCAAAGGGACGACCGGCAAATCTCCGCTTGATTCACTCTCTACCCGGGAACTGCAGGTTCTTCGGCAGCTGGCGCTGGGTCAGACCAATCATGAGATTGCCGACTCCTACCATATCAGCGTCAAAACGGTTGACACCTATCGCTCGCGTCTGCTGAAAAAACTCAATCTGCGCAACAATGCCGAACTCTCGCGTTTTGCCATACAGAAACATCTGATTGAGCCTTAGCCCCTTTTTATACCTCCTGTAGGAAAAAGTCTGACACAACTTTCAGAAATTGTCGACTTGTCGGTCGGTCTTATAATCTGTTATTAGATAAAGTTAACGAAACCGGGTTTCGGAAATGCCCGCTTAGGGTGGCGGCATGAGCAATGAAACCTTCTCTTTACGATTTAAGGGAGCAGCAAGATGAAGAAAAGTAAACTGTTAGTGTTCAGTCTGGTGGCGTCTTTAGTGCTGATGGCGTTTGCAACGGTCTCTACTGCCGGACCGATTGTCATCAAATTTTCGCATGTTGTTGCGGAAAATACCCCGAAAGGGCAGATGGCCAACAAATTCAAGGAGCTGGTTGAAAAAAGTCTGCCCGGCAAGGTCGAGGTCGAAGTTTTCCCCAACTCTCAGCTTTTCGGCGACAACAAGGTTCTGGAAGCGATGCTCCTGGGCGATGTGCAGCTGGCGGCACCTTCACTCTCCAAATTTGAGAAATATACCAAATGCCTGCAGCTCTATGATCTGCCCTTTCTTCTGCAGAACATGAAGGCTGTCAGCACCTTTCAGAATGGTCCTTTCGGGCAGAAGATGCTGATGTCCATGAAAGATAAAGGCCTTATCGGTCTAGGTTATCTCCATAATGGTCTGAAACAGCTTTCATCCAATTCGCCGCTTCGGGTTCCGGCTGATGCGCAGAACAAAAAGTTCCGCATCATGGGTTCCGATGTTCTGGCGGCCCAGTTTGAAGCGGTTGGCGCCATGCCTTTGAAGAAACCTTTCTCTGAAGTTTTCACCCTGTTGCAGACCAAGGCGATTGATGGTCAGGAGAACACCTGGTCCAATATCTATTCCAAGAAGTTCTATGAAGTGCAGCCCTATATCACCGAATCCAACCACGGTGTGCTTGACTATATGGTGGTTACCTCGGCTGAGTTCTGGATGGGTCTGCCCGAAGATATTCGAAGCGGCATCAAGAAAGCTCTGGACGAAGCCATAGCTTACGGTAATGAAATATCCTATGAGAAATCGGTTGAAGACCGGCAGAAGATTATCGATTCCAAACGTTCCGAAGTGATTGAGCTGACTGATGCTGAACGTCAGCTCTGGGTTGAGGCGATGAAGCCGGTCTGGAAAAAATTTGAAAATGAGATCGGCAAGGATAATATTGATGCCGCAATTGCCGCCAATAAGTAAAGTGTAAGCAGCTTTGATTTGCGGGCCGTAATCATTCGTTGCGGCCCGCAAATTTTGTTTTTTGTTCCGACACTAAGTCGGCATTGAGGTTGGAGCTATGTTTAGCCGCATTATCAACGGCCTGGAAGAGGCCATTATCTCTCTCCTGATGGCGTCGATGACTCTTCTGGTTTTTATCGAGGTGGTACTGCGTTTCGGTTTCGGTACCGGTTTGATGTGGGCGCAGGAGCTGACCCTGCATCTGTCGGCCTGGATGGTGCTTTTCGGGGCCTCTTACGGGGTCAAGGTCGGCTCCCATATCGGGGTGGATGCGTTTGTCAACATTCTGCCCGCCAAAATCCACCGCGCCGTCAGTGCCTTTGCCGTAGTCTGCTGTCTGATCTACTGCGGCCTGTTTATGAAAGGGGCCTGGGTTTATCTGGCCAAGATGCATATGATCGGCATCGAGCTGGAGGATATGCCGATTCCGAAATGGATTGCGCACAGTATTCTGTTTATCGGGATGGTGCTGCTGGCCTGGCGGCTGCTGCAGCTTTTGTGGGATATTATTGCCGGCCGAGCCGATGGTTTCAAACTGACGGACGAGGCTAAAGAGAGTATGCACCTGGCCCAGGAAAGCCTGCAGGCTGCGGCGGCTGAAGGAGGAGAGACGGCATGACTACGGCTGCCCTTTTTATCATTCTGTTTATACTCCTGCTCACCGGGATGCCGATCGCCTTTGCTCTGGGGCTTTCCAGCATAACGACGATTCTCTTTTTCTCCCACGATTCACTGGCCTCAATTGCCTTAAAACTCTTTGCCTCCCAGTCGGAGCACTACACCCTGCTGGCGATTCCTTTTTTTATTCTCTCTTCGAGTTTTCTCTCCACCGGGGGCGTGGCCAACCGGATTATCAATTTTGCCATTGACTGCGTCGGCTGGATTCGCGGGGGCCTGGCCATGGCTTCGGTGCTTGCCTGTATGATTTTTGCCGCGGTTTCGGGTTCTTCTCCGGCCACGGTTGCCGCGATCGGGTCGATTGTCATCGCCGGCATGGTCAAGGCCGGTTATCCCGAGTCGCTGGCCGCCGGGGTCATCACCAATGCCGGCACCCTGGGTATTCTGATTCCGCCCTCGATTGTCATGCTGGTTTACGCCGCCGCCACCGAGGAGTCGGCCGCCCGTCTCTTTATGGCCGGTTTTCTGCCGGGTCTGCTGATGGGTTCGATGCTGATGCTGGTTATCTATATCGTGGCCCGCATAAAAAAACTGCCGGCTCAGCCCTGGGTCGGGTTCGGCGGTCTCTTACGTTCGGGTTTCAGTGCCGGCTGGGGACTGATGCTGATTGTGATCGTTCTGGGTTCGATCTACGGCGGGATTGCCAGTCCGACGGAAGCGGCTGCGGTTTCAGCGATATACGCTTTTTTCATTGCGGTTTTTGTTTATCGGGACATGGGGCCTCTCAAAGGGGTGGCCTGGGTAAAAAAAGGCGAAACGCCGCTTGCTTCAATTTTGCGCAACCTGCGGCTGACGCTGCTGGCGGTGCCGCGTTCGCTGGTGCATGCCGATGTGCGCAAGGTCATGCTCGACTCCTCCAAGGTATCGATCATGCTCCTCTTTATTATCGGTAACGCCATGCTCTTTGCTCATGTGCTGACCACTGAACGGATACCGCACCATCTTGCAGCCATGATCGTGGGCTGGGGGCTGCCGACCTGGGGTTTCCTGGTGGTCGTCAATCTTCTTCTTCTGTTGGCGGGCAACTTTATGGAACCTTCCGCCATCATCCTGATTATGGCGCCGATTCTATTTCCCATCGCCCTGAAAATGGGGATCGATCCGATTCATCTGGGGGTTATCATGGTGGTCAATATGGAGATCGGCATGATTACGCCGCCGGTGGGTCTCAATCTATTTGTTACGGCCGGGATCACCGGACACAGTCTGGGCTGGGTGCTCAAGGCGGCTTTGCCGTGGCTTCTGATCCTGCTCGTATTCCTCGTGCTGATTACTTATATTCCGCAGATTTCCCTGTTTCTGCCGGAGTATATCGACCATCTCAAGGGTTTTTAAAAGATCTTCCAGTCTTTATCTTTAAGCAATAAATAGATTAATTCATATATCTGAAATATTTAAAAGTTGATTTCTCTTGCAATCCAGATTAGAATTTGCTAACAGGCTAACTTGGGGAAGAAAGATTCAGCGGCCGGCGGCCGTTTTTGGAGCGGGGAGAGAATCTTTATTTAATTTTAACATTAGTTTGTTTTAATCGGCTTCATTCTGGTAAGTGCAGTATTTTTGCAGGTTACTCAAAGGTTAATTTTACAGGAGGAAGAAATGGTACGGAGAATAGGGTTAGTAATGGCGGTGTTGTTGATGATGGCCGTAGCCATCCCGGCATTTGCGGCCGACATCAAGTTCAATGGGGATTTTAACAATCGTTTTATGCTGTTCACCAATCATTACGACTGGGTGAAAGGGGCAGGGGATAATACGGCCACTCTGGATGATGGCAGTGTTAATGAAACTTTCGGCGAAGCCAAGTACCGTTTCTGGGCTAATGCCTCCACCGATGACGGTAAAGTCAGCGGGGTTTGGGCTTTTGAGGTCGGCGGTTTGAAATATGGTGATGCCGCGAAAAAGGGCGGTTATTCTGGTGACGGCATTAATTTTGAGACCCGCTGGCTCTATACTGATTTTCAGCTGCCCTGGGCCTGTGATAAAGCCCGCGTTCGTATGGGGTTGCAGTCTATTACTGTGAATAAGTATCTCTGGAGCGAGACCGCCATGGGCGTGGTGCTCAACGGCAGCAGCAACGGTGTGGATTATCAGGCGGGTTGGATTCGGCCCTACAACGATCCGGTTACGACGGCAAATGACGACGCCGAAGATCTTGATGCCTTTTTTGGTCGTGTAAACTTTAAACCGACCGACGGGCTTAAGGTCGGGATTTTTGCTCTTTATATGGACGGTAATGATGATGATCCCGCGGTTGGCACTATGCCGACCCCGGCTGGTTATGAAGTAAAAAGGTTCAACAATAATTACGATCTTTCCCTGCTGACCCTTGGAACCGACGGCGCCTTCGCCAAGAATAACTTTTTCGTCAACTGGGATCTCATGTACGAGGATGGCAGCGTTGATGATATCGCTGGCGCCGCCGATCAGGATCTGTCGGCCTGGTTTGGTCATGTCGATCTGGGTTTCAAGGTGGACAGCTTGAAATTCACCTATACCTTCTGGTATGCATCCGGGGATGATAATCCTAACGATAATGATTTTGACGGTTTTCTTTCCGTCGATGTCGACACCTTTGACAATATCTGTCTTTTCGAAGGTGGTTTTACTGATGACAACTATTTCACCGAACGCCCCTATCTCTTGGATAAGGGATTTATCATGAACAAGCTGGCGGTCGATTACAAAGCCAATAAGAAACTGACCGTGGGGGCCGCGGCCATGTACATGATGACGGCCGAAGATATCAAATATACTGATAACCATGGCAAACCGCAGAAAGATGATCAGGTTGGTGTCGAATTTGATGCTTATCTGAGTTACAAGCTTTATGACAGTCTTGAGTTTGCCGTCAATGCCGGTTACCTTTTTGCCGGTGACGCGCTCGATTATTTTGAAGTTGATAAAGACGGCAGCGCCGACGAAGATATCTTCATCAGCACCATGCGGGTTCGTTATAAATTCTAAGGGAATTTTTTCCTGAAAGAGTTCTTAAAGGGGAGGCGGTTCAGTGCTTCCCCTTTTTTTGTGCTTTTTACTTGAAGGATAATAGTAAAAAGACTATAAATGGGCACGGATAAGCATGGTTTTGGGTGATCTTTTCAGTCGCGATTGGTTCCTCTCCGGAGCTGACTCGGTTTTTATGTGGGGGTAGTATTGAAGATAAAACAGTCTCGAAGTCATTATGCGCTGTTAAGTTTTACACTTGTTTTGGTTCTCTTTTTAATGGTTCCGGCACCGGGCCTGGCGGAAGCTCCCGCGAATCGTTTTCAGAGTCTGTCGGGGTATCTGGTGCAGGTTGGCCCGCAGGGGGTCGTGGTTGACTGCGGCCGCAAAAAAGGGGTTGCCGTTGGTGATCTGCTGGCAGTCCTGCAGGCGGGGCCGCCTCTTTTTCATCCGGTCAGCGGCCAGCCTCTGGGAGCGCAGGAAAGACTGCTGGCGGTTCTTAAGGTCCTGCGGGTCGAGGCTGATTACGCCCTCTGTCGACCGCTTAACCGCTATCTTCGCGTACCCTTGAACCGGGGGGCAGTCGTTCGGCGTTTTGCCGCCATGGCCGCACTCTTTATCGATCTTAACGGCAACGGAATGGCTCTTTTTTCGCGAGTGCGTGAGGCTCTGCCTCAGCTTAACTGGGCCGATTACGGGGTTGGTCTGCAGCATCGTTTCGCTCTGCGCCGTCCCGGCGGGCCGGGGGCTCTGGGTTATGATCTTTATGTGGTCAATCAAGGGTCTGATCTGACCTTTTATAACGGCGATCAGGAACTGGTAGCAGCCTGGAATGCGGCTCAATTTTCCGGTCCGGTCGGATTTCACGACGCACCGGACAGCCCTTCTGCCGAGAAGAAGAACAGGGGCCCGTATAAACTTTCAACGACTGCGGGTAAGGCGCTGCTCACCAGTTATCGGGAGATGGCCGAGGTTAATCTGGTGGTTAAAGGGATGGATGTCGGTGATCTCGAGCGCGACGGCGTTCCCGAGATGGTCTTTACCGACGGCGAAAAGATTTTTGTCTATCAGATGACGGAACTGGGCTTAAAATTCTGTTATCGTTATCATTTTGACAAATGGGGCAGCATTGTCAATCTTCAGGTTGGTGATATCGACGGCGATCGCCGGGATGAGATTATCGTTAATACCTTTAACGAGACCGAAGATGGCTTCTCCTCTTTTGTGATTGCCAGAGATGGGGGCAAATATCGAATCGTGGCCGATAATGTGCCTTTTGTCATGGGTCTTCTCGGAGGCCGTTCCGTGGCCGATAAAGGGGTTTATTTTGTCGGTCAGGGTTTTGCCGCCGGCGATCTTTTCGGCAGCCTGGTCTACCGTCTCAGTCTTAAGAAGGGGGCAATAGCATCGGTCGGTGAGTTTGCCGTGCCCCTCGGCTTTACGCTGCCGGGGGCGCTCTATGAAGATATTAATAATGACCGCATAAAGGAGCTCTGTTTTATCAATAAACAGAATTTTCTGGAAATTTATCAGGGCAGCCAGCGTCTCTGGGTCAGTGACGAGCGTCTTGCCGGGTCGCTGCAGGACGTGCAGTACGAGGTCGGCACCGCGAAGGTCAGTTACACGGAAAAACGCCAGATCAGTGCGCCGCTCCGGGCGTACGATATTGATGGCGACGGGGCGAAAGAGCTGCTGCTGGTCGATAACGAAACCGGTATGTCGACCTCATTGGGTGAGTATGGATTTCTCAAGAAGGGTTGCGTCAAGATGGTCAGGAAGAGCGGCGGCGGCTTTGACGTGCAGAACCTGACCGGAGCCTTGGGCGGTCCGCTGCAAGGTCTGCAGGTGGTTAAAGATGAACTCGTTTGCGCCATGGTCAAACGGGGCGATGACCTGCTCCAGCTTTCCGGAGATACCTTTCTGCTGGCTTTTCCCCTGCCGCGAAAATGATATTTTAAGCCGAACCGGTAGTTGTAATAATTACCACAGAGAGCGCGGAGGACAAAGAGAAAGGCAAGCTTGAGTGTGAAGGCTTAAGCTTTAAAAAACCTTTCCAGGCGATTCATCCCTTCAGCTATATTTTCCAGGGAGTTGGCATAGGAAAAACGTAGATAACCTTCGCCGTTTTTGCCGAAATCGACCCCCGGCGTTACCCCGACTCCGGCTTTTTCGAGAATCTCAAAGGCGAAGTTGTAGGAGTCGCTGGTAAATTTTTTGGCATTGGCAAAGATATAAAAGGCTCCGGTTGGAGCCACGGCCACCTGCAGGCCGATTTCGCGCACCCTTTTCAGCATGAAGCGGCGGCGTTCGTTATAGGTTGTTCGCATCTTTTCCAGATCTTTGAGCACCTCCGGCGAGGTAAGAGCCGTAATCGCGGCTTCCTGACCAAAATGGCTGGCGGAGATCATGAAGTTCTGCTGCAAGGTCTGCAGGGTGCGCATGTATGCGGGCGGCGCGATCAGGTAGCCCAGGCGCCAGCCGGTCATGGCGTAGAGTTTGGAAAAACCGTTGAAGACGAAGGCGTTGTCGGTGTATTCGAGGATTGAATGTTCCTCGCCTTCATAGACCAGGCCGTGGTAGATTTCATCGGAGAGGATGGGCAGGCCCAGGGCCGCGAGCTCCTGCATCCGTTCAGCCTCAAGCAGGTTGCCGGTGGGATTGGCGGGCGAATTAATCATAATCGCCTTGGTTTGCGGGGTGATCTGTTTTTTCAGGGTCTGCGGCTCAAACTGAAAACCGTTATCTTCGTAGACCTTGACAATCTGCGGGGCGCCGTCACAAAAGGTGACAAAATTGCCGTAACAGGCGTAGCCGGGGTCGCTGATTATGACCTGGTCGCCGGGGTTGAGAAGGGCGGCGCAAGCCAGCATCAGGGCGGGCGAAGTGCCGGAAGTGACGAGAATCTGTTCCGGTCTGATTCTGACCCGGTAGCGTTTAAGGTAGTAGTCAGTAATCGCCTGGCGTAAGGCGAAAGTTCCCAGACTGTGCGTGTAGTGGGTTTTGTCGGCATTAAGAGCGTTAAAGGCCGCATCCTTGATTGCATTCGGAGTGGGAAAGTCAGGTTCGCCCACGGCCAGATGAATAATTGAACGCCCCTCCCGTTCAAGCTCCTGGGCCCGTTCGAGAATGTCCATCGCCATAAATGATTTCAAGCCCGCCGCTTTATGAGAAAAATTTCTGTCCCGCAAATCAATCACCCCTTGGCCGGTAGGTAAAATGTTCATCTCAGAACGTTTTCTTGCTTTCATCCCGAGAAAATAATCTGTAAGATGCCGATATCTAATGTAGTTGCAGGTAAAAATCAAGCGTCAAAATCGGCTGTGACAGAGATATAGTTATTTGCATTAATATGTAAACCTGTGTTATAGGCGCTGGCTCGAATTTGTTTTAACCGATGCCGGACCGGGAGTGGTAATATCATTATGTTTGCGACGGAAAAATTAATCAGGATGGCCCTTGAGGAAGATCTGGGCTCGGGTGATGTGACAACCCTGTCAACCGTGCCGCCGGGGACGATGGCGCGGGCTCTGATCAAGGCCAAACAGGAGTGCGTGGTTGCGGGTATACAGGTTACAGGTCTGGTTTTTCGGACGCTTGATCCCTCGCTGAAGATCGAGGCCCGGGTTGCCGACGGCGATCGTCTGCAGGTTGGGGCTCCGCTGATGTCGGTTACCGGCAATGTCAGCTCGATTCTGATGGCGGAACGGGTTGCCCTTAATTTTGTGCAGCGCCTCTGCGGTGTTGCCACTTTGACGGCGCGTTTTGTGGCGGCCGTTGCCGAAACCGAGGCCGAGATTGTCGATACGCGCAAGACAACCCCGGGCTGGCGTTCTCTGGAAAAGTATGCAGTTCAGGTCGGAGGCGGCCGTAATCATCGGCATGGGCTTTTTGACGGGATTCTGATCAAGGACAACCATATCAAGGCCGCCGGCACGATTACCGACGCGATTAATCATGCTCAACGCATGGCTCCGCATGGATTGAAGATTGAGGTTGAGGCCGCTGATCTCAATGAGGTTAAAGAGGCGGCCCGTTCCGGAGCCGACATTATTCTGCTCGACAATATGGATGATACCCTCTTACGGCAGGCGGTATCCTTTGTCCGGGAGCACTATCCCGCCATCAAACTTGAGGCCTCCGGCGGCATTGTTTTGGCCAACGTCGCTCAGGTTGCGGCCTGCGGGGTCGATTTTATCTCGGTCGGGGCCCTGACCCATTCCGCCCCGGCCATTGATATTTCACTTGATCTGGTGTCGTGATCAGACCGTTCAAAACGCCCTGGGGCACGGAAGTTCAAAGTTTTGCGCAGTTGGATTCAACCAGTCTTTATCTCCGGCAGCAGGCCCGGCACGGGGCGCCGCACGGTACTGTGGTGGTGGCCGGCCAGCAGCTTGCCGGCCGCGGCCGGCGGGGGCGGCAATGGCATTCGCCGGCTGCCGAGAATCTCTATTTTTCTATCCTTTTACGGCCGTCGCTGGAACTGGCTCAGGTACCGCAGCTCTCGCTTGTAAGTGCTGCCGCCTTATGGCAGGCGCTGGCCGCGGAGTGTCCCGGCCTGTTGATTAAATGGCCCAACGATCTCTACTGTCGCGGGCGGAAAATTGCCGGTATTTTGGCGGAAATGCAGCCGGATAAAACCCGGGCCGCGTTTGTCGTGGTCGGTATAGGTCTTAACGTCAATGCCGTGCCGGCCGATTTTCCCGCCGAACTGCAGGGGCAGGTAACCTCTCTGGCTTATGAATGCGGCCGCAATTTCGAGCTTTCCGGACTGCTTGAGAGAATTTTACAGGAATTTGCGGTTTTTGTGGAGCGCTTTTGCCGGCAGGGTTTGGCGGGTTCGATTCAGACGCTGATCAACCGCAATTTTTTTCTGGCGGGCAAAGTGATCAGCATGTGTTGGGGAGAACAGAAAATCACCTGCCGGGCCCGGGCCATAGATGTTTCAGGTCAGCTTCTGGCAATCACGCCAGACGGTCGGGAAATGGCATTTTCAGCGGGCGAAGCCTGGCTGGAGAAGAGGGCTTAATCGAGAAGAGGTTTTAATAAATATGTTAGTTGTCATCGACGTTGGTAATACACATACGGTTTTAGGAATTTATCGGGACGAACAGCTGCTCGATAACTGGCGGATCTCAACTTCAACGCACCGTACCCGGGATGAATATATTATTCTGCTGCAGGAGTTCTTGCGTTCTCTGGAGGCCGACCGCCGGGAGGTCGCCGGCATGATGATCTCCTGTGTGGTGCCGCCGGTTCTCAATGAGCTCATGGGGCTGGCGAGTAAATATTTTCATTTCCGACCGCTGGTGGTGGGGCCGGGGATTAAAACCGGCCTGCCGATTCTGATCGACAATCCCCGCGAGGTCGGAGCGGACCGTATCGTCAATGCGGTCGCGGCTTTTCAGAGGCACAAGCGGGCCATGGTGATCATCGATTTCGGTACGGCGACCACGTTTGACTGCGTTTCGCAAAAAGGTGAGTATATCGGCGGGGTCATTGCTCCGGGGATGCATATCTCGATGGAAGCCCTCTGTCAGCGGGCTTCAAAGCTGCCGCGGGTGGAGTTGATTCGTCCGCCGGAGGTTGTCGGCCGCAATACGGTGCAATGTATGCAGTCGGGGGTGGTTTACGGTTATCTTTCGCTGGTTGAGGGTCTGGTTGCCCGGATCAAGGAAGAGTTAAAGCTGGATCTGCTCGTAATTGCGACCGGCGGCCTGGCCCGGGTCGTCGCCCGGGAGACTGAAGTTATTGATGAGGTTGATGAATTTCTCACCTTGGAGGGGTTAAAGTACCTTTATGATCTTAATACTCCGAATAAATCTCTTGACAAACCCGGTTTAACACGATAATATTTATCAAGATTAAATTTTAACTTCAGATTGGTCCGCAGTTATGAAATTGACAAGAGCATCAGATTACGCAATTCGCGGCGTAGTTTATATGTCGATGCAGCCCCAGGGCGCAGTTGTGGTTATTCCTGAAGTCGCCCGGGAGATGGATGTGCCGGTTGGTTTTCTGGCCCGTATCTTCCAGAGTTTGAGCCGGGCCGGGATCGTGATATCGCATCGCGGGAAAAAGGGGGGCTATTCCATGGCGCGTGATCCCGAGGCCGTGAGCCTGCGCGATGTGGTCGAAGCGGTTGAGGGGGATATCCGACTCAATATCTGTCTTGACGGCTATAACGCCTGTGAGCGGATGAGTTTCTGTCCGGTGCGTAAAGAGCTGGCCAATGTGCAGAATGATCTGATTGCCAGTCTTGGTAAAACCAATTTTTCCACCCTTGCGGCTCAGGAGAAGGCTCACCGGGATACGTTGAAATAGTTTTACCTTTACTCTTCATTGAGCATTTTTTGCATTTTATCAAGCAGGGTCAGGGCCTTGAGCGGAGTTATCCGGTTAAGGTCCTGTTTTTTTATGAGCTCAATAACCGGAGCCGCCACCGGGGTCTTGGTTGGCGTTGGTGGCGGCGGCTCCAAAAAGGGGAGATAGCCGCTCTGCGGTCCCGGCGTGCGGCTGCCGAGAACGCTTTTACCGGTCATGCGCAGATTGCCGCCGTCGGCAATCTCAGCGGCCTCCAGATTGCCCAGAATCTGCTGGGCTTTTTCCAGAACCCGGCGGGGAATGCCGGCCAGCTTGGCGACTTCTATGCCGAAACTGTGATTGGTGGCGCCTTTGCCGATGCGGCGTAAAAAAGTGATACCGTCGGCCTTCTGCTGCACGGCGACATTGTAATTGGTGATGCGGGGCCGGATCAGTTCGAGCTCAGCCAGTTCGTGATAGTGCGTCGCAAAAAGAGTAAGGCTGCCAAGCGTTTCATGAATATCTTCAGCGATGGCCCAGGCCAAGCTCAAACCGTCGAAGGTACTCGTGCCCCGGCCGATCTCATCCAGAATAAGCAGACTCCTGGCCGTGGCCTGATGGAGAATGCGGGCGGTTTCGGTCATCTCGACCATAAAGGTCGAAAGTCCCCGGCTGAGGTTGTCGGAGGCGCCGACCCGGGTAAAGATGTGGTCGAAGATACTGGTTTTCAAGGCTTTGGCGGGAACGAAACTGCCCATCTGGGCCATCAGGAGCAACAGCCCGTTCTGCCGGAGAAAGGTCGATTTACCGGCCATGTTGGGCCCGGTTATAATCCAGATCTGCTCTTTATGGCTGTGCAGCGCGGTATCGTTGGGGACAAAGTTTTCGTTTAAGGTCGCGATGACCGGATGGCGCCCATCTTCGATCTCAAGCAGTTGGGTCTCGCTGGTGATCTCGGGCCGGCAGTAGTGGCCCTGGTCAGCAACCTCGGCCAGACTGCAGAGGACATCAAACAGGGTCAGGCGCAGGGCCGATTCCCGAATCCGTCTGATCTCACCGGCAGCTTTTTGGCGCAGAGTGAGAAATATCTGATATTCCAGGGCATTGATTTTTTCTTCAGCCCCGAGAATCTTCTCTTCATACTCTTTCAGTTCCGGGGTGATAAAACGGTCGGCATTGGTTAGCGTCTGGCGTCTTTGATAATGCTCGGGAACCTGTTCAAGGTTTCTTCTGGTGACTTCTATATAATAGCCGAAAACCCGGTTGTAACGGACTTTGAGGCCGTTGATGCCGCTCTTCTGTTTCTCCTGCTGCTCATATTCGATGAGCCACTGTTTGCTGTTTCTGCTGATCTTGCGCAGTTCATCAAGCTGCGGGTCGATGCCGTTGCGAATGAGCTTGCCTTCGCTGATCAGGAGCGGCTGCTCGGGTAGAAGCAGACGTTCAATTTCTGCGGTCAGCTCTTTAAGTTCATGCAGGCCCGCAAGCGCCTGGTTGATCAGGGTCGGTTGCAGGGGCAGGGCGGTCAGAATCTCTTTGATCTCGGGAATCAGGGCCAGAGAATCTTTCAGGCTCAAAAGATCACGGCCGCCGGCCGTGGAAGCGGCAAGGCGGCCGGCGAGGCGGTCAAGATCGTAGAGCTTTCTGAGGCGTTCCCGCAGTTGGGTGCGGCAACGCTTTTCCGTCAGCAGAATCTGGACCGCGTCAAGGCGCTCTTCAATCAGTTTCCGATCCAGCAGGGGAAAGAGCAGCCACTCCTTCAACTGGCGACTGCCCATGCTGGTCTGGCAATGGTCGAGTACCCCGATAAGGCTGCCCTCTTTGCGGTTTTCCTGAATCGTGCCCAGCAGTTCGAGATTGCAGATGACATTGCGGTCGAGCTGCATGAACGTTGTCGGGCGAAAAATGGTCAAGCTTTGAATATGGTCGAGCGAGGCCTGACTCTGGGTCTCTTTGGCGTAGGCCAGGGCGGCCCCGGCCGCCCCGGCTCCGGGGCTCAGATGCTGGCCGCCGAAACCGTCGAGATTGAGGGTGCCGAAGTGCTGGCAGAGGATTTTACGCCCTTGGTCGGGAGCGAAAGCCTCACTTTCAGGCCGCAGTGTGAAATGGACATTGCTCAATTGCCGGCGGATTTCATTCTGCCAGGCGCTGTCGCGGCTGCTGCGCGCCGGGGGCAGCAGGATTTCGGTCGGCGTGCAGCGTCCCAGTTCATCCAGCAGCATCTCCAGATTGTCAAGTTCCGTGACCCTGAATTTACCCGTACTGACATCGAGCAGCGCCAGACCGAAACATTCGGTTTTCTGCTGGCTTAGTGCGACTGCGGCGAGAAAATTGTCCTGATCGGGATTTAAGCAGTCACTCTCCAGATTAACGCCTGGCGTGATGATCTTGGTGACTTCGCGGCGGACCAGCCCTTTGGCCAGTTTCGGGTCTTCGACCTGATCGCAGACCACGACTTTATAACCGGCTCTGACCAGGGTGGCGATATAACCGGTGGCGGCATGATGGGGAAAGCCGCACATCGGAATCGCAGCTTCATCTTTTTTGTTGCGGCTGGTCAGGGTGATTTTTAAAGTGCGGGCCGCGATTGCGGCATCGTCAAAGAAAATTTCATAGAAGTCACCCATGCGGAAAAGCAGGAGCTTGTCGGGGTGCTTCTCTTTGACGCCCATATATTGCCGCAGCATCGGGGTCAGCTTTTTGTTCAAGGCTGGTTGGTTTTCGTTTGGCATATTTTCAGTAGTTCGACTGTAGTGGTGAGCGGGCAAAGTTTTACCGGGCAGACCGCAGACGGTATTGATCGGGTTTTTGCGCTCAGATCGTGACTGTCAGCGTTCCGGATTCATTTTCTCTGCGCCAGTTTACTTTGACTGCAGTCATTCCTCGGGCTTTGCTGTGCCGGCAGAGTTTCTCGGCGGCAAAGGCAAGATCCTTTTCCTCACCCTTCAGGACCGCGACCGGTCCGGCCATCTCCGGCAGATGCAGAATATAGTGATTGCGGGCCGCGGTTATGAGAAGCTGCTGATTATCTTCCTTATGGCGTCCGATCATAACAAAACCGGAAAAGTTTTCCAAGGGGTAGAAACGGCCGAATTTCAAAAGATTAAGTTCGCTGAGCGAAGGTTGCAGAGGCCCCTGATAGAGGGTTTTTACCCTTTTTGCAAAGCCGGGATCGGTCAGCAGGCAGCCCCCGGCGGGATTGGGATAGTCGGTGATATTAAGTTGCTGCGCCAGGGCGATCTGCGGTTTGCGCCCGCGGCCGCTGAAATCAAAGAGCAGCTCCCGCTTGATCAGGCCGCACTCTTCCGCCTGGCTCGGCGGCAGCAGCTTGGCGCTTAAAGGCCGCAGCAGGAGGCCTTCGCAGAGGCTTAGTTTTTCAATGCGGCGCATAGTGTCCCGGCGTTGGGAAAAAGGGCGTTGGCCGACAACTTCACCGGTAATAATCGCTTTGGCACCCCAGGCTTCGGCCAGGCTGCGGGCCTGGTTCAGCATCATGATTTTGCAGTCGAGACAGGGGTTGAAATTTTTGCCGTAACCGTATTGGGGCGCGGCCAGCATGGTCAGATAACTGTCGCTTAGATCAATAACAGTTAGATCAATATCGTAGCTCTTCTTGATCTGGCGGCAAAATTCAGGTTCGCAGCCTTTGATCTCATAACCAAAGAAGGGGGAGATGAATTTTACGGCCTGTACCGTAAGACCCTGCTGCTGAATGACCCTGGTGGCGAGGATGCTGTCGAGCCCCTGGGAAAAGAGAGCGACGACCTGAGGGGTGGTGGTGATATGGGGGATCATGGTTGATTACGAATTGTCAATTATGAATTACGAATTATGAATGATTGAGCTTACGGGTTTGAGGCTTGAATCTCTTTGACGACAACGGCTCCCAGTCGCAGAAGTAACGGGGGGTCGATTCGGGCGTCGATGATGGTTGAAGGTCTCAGGTCTGAATTTTGGTTGTCGGCAATTATCAGCAGGCTGGCGGCCGCCAGCAGTTGCGGATCAAGCTCTTCGGCTTTCACGGCCGCCGGCTGACCGCTTAAGTTGGCACTGGTCGAAATCAGAGGGAGATCGGTGAGTTTTGCCAGCTCATTAAGAAGCGGGTGGGGCGACCAGCGCACGGCCACGCTGCCATCTTCTCCGAGAATTGCCCGCGGTAGATCTCTATAGCCGTTTAAAACCAGGGTCAGAGCGCCGGGCCAGTATCTGTCGGCAAGAAGCAGGGCCTTTTCCGGCCAGTCAGAAACCAGCAGATTTAGGGCTTTGCGGCTGCCGGCCAGACAGGGAAAAGGTTTGTCAGGGGGACGTTTTTTTATTTCGGAAAGACGCTCGCCCAGTTTCCGGTCGAGAGCATTGCCGCCGATAGCGTAAAAAGTCTCCGTCGGGTAGATGATAATTCCGCCCCTCTGGCAGACATTGATGATAATATTGAGATTTTTCGAGAGCTGTTCCCGTGAAAACGGGAAATTAAGGGTGATCATCAGGCCTGCCGGCGGCGCTCCTGCAGGCGTTGATCCTTGCTTTCGACCCCGGCCGCCATTCGGCGCCGATAGTCTGCCAGCTGTTCTCCGATCTCTGGTTTTGCCGTCGCCAGGATCTGCAGGGCAAAGAGGGCGGCGTTGGTCGCTCCGGCTTTGCCGATGGCCATGCTCGCGACCGGAATGCCGGCCGGCATCTGCACCGTCGCCAGCAGGGCGTCGAGGCCCTGCATCGAGGTTGCATCAAGGGGAATGCCGATGACCGGGAGCAGGCTATGCCCGGCGACGACCCCGGCCAGATGGGCGGCGGCGCCGGCGCCGGCGATAATTACCTTGCAGCCGTTTTGCTCAGCCGCTCGAACGATCTCCAGGGTTCGTTCGGGGGTGCGGTGGGCCGAGGTGACCCGGGCGGCGTGGGGCACGGCAAAGCTTTCCAGCACACTTGCGGCCTCGCGCATAACCTCCCAGTCGGAGTCGCTGCCCATCAGGATCAGAACATCAATTCGGGTCTGCATGTATTAAATTCTCTTTAAAGCCTTACGCCCGATATCGGTGCGGAAATGGGCCTCGGGCCAGCTTATCTTGGAGACCGCATGATAGGCCCGGCTGATTGCCTGAGGGATGTCGTCGCCGATAGCGGTGACGCCTAAAACCCGGCCGCCGTTGGTGATGATTTTATCATTTTCATTTTTGGCCGTGCCGGCATGAAAGACCATGACATCTTTCAAGCGGCCGGCCAGATTCAAGCCGGAAATCAACTGGCCTTTTTCATATTTTCCGGGATAGCCGCCCGAAGCCATGGCCACGCAGACGGTGGGCCGGTCATCCCACTCGACGATGGTTTTGGCGAGGTGGCCGGAGATACAGGCCTCAAGTATAGGCAGCAGATCGCTTTTCAGACGCATGAGAATGGGCTGGGTTTCGGGATCGCCAAAACGGGCGTTGAATTCAAGCACCTTGGGAATGCCGTCCTTGATCATCAGTCCGGCATAGAGAATACCGCGATATTTGCGGCCTTCCGAGGCCATGGCTTTGACGGTGGGGATCATGATGTCATTCATGATCCGGCGAAAGAGACCTTCGGAGATTACCGGAGCCGGGGAGTAAGCTCCCATGCCGCCGGTGTTGGGACCTTTGTCATCGTCAAAAACCGGTTTATGGTCTTGTGAAGTGACCATGGGGACGACGATGTCGCCATCGGTAAAGACCAGAAATGAAGCTTCCTCGCCCTCAAGAAACTCTTCAATAATGACCTCTTTGCCGGCGTCACCGTAGGCCCGCCGCCGCATGATTTTGTTGATGGCATTTTCCGCCTCATCCACAGTATGGGCGACAACCACACCTTTGCCCGCAGCCAAACCGTTAGCTTTAATGACAATCGGGGCTCCTTTTTTGTAGACATATTCAATCGCGTCATCGAGATTGTCGAAAGCGGCGAAATCTCCCGTCGGGATCTCATATTTTTTCATCAGTTTCTTGCAGAAGGTTTTGCTGCCCTCGATCTCGGCGGCGGCCCGGTTGGGGCCGAAGATTTTCAGTTCGGCGGCCTCGAAAGCATCAACGATACCGGCGACCAGAGGGTCTTCGGGGCCGACAATCGTCAGCTCTATATTTTCGTTGCGGGCAAATTCCAGAAGCCGCTCAATATCATCGGCTTCAATCGGGACACAGGTCGCCAACGCGGCAATGCCGGCATTGCCCGGAGCGCAGAAAATCTGTTCGATTTTGTTGCTTTGGGCAAGCTTCCAGATCAGGGCATGTTCACGGCCGCCACCGCCAACCACTAAAATTTTCATCTGTTACTCCTCTGTTTTTTCAGTCAAAGATGGCAGTTTGCTGGTTAAAGAAAGATAGATGTCTCATCTGGTCATCAATGTTTGAAATGGCGATTGCCGGTAAAGATCATGGCCATATTGTGTTCGTCGGCGGCGGCGATGGCTTCGTCATCGCGGTTGGAGCCGCCGGGCTGAATGATGGCGGTGACCCCGGCTCTGGCTGCAGCGTCAACGCCGTCGCGGAAGGGAAAGAAGGCATCGGAAGCGAGGACTGAGCCGGCGGTCGGCTCCAGGGCTTTCATGATCGAGATATTGACCGAGTCGATTCGGCTCATCTGTCCGGCACCTACCCCGACCAGGTGGTTGTCGGCGGCCAGGACGATGGCGTTGGACTTGACGTGCTTGCAGATTTTCCAGGCGAACTTGAGGGTGGCGAGCTCCTGGGCTGAAGGTTCACGCGCGCTGACGGTCAGCCACTTGGCATCGGGAGACTCTTTGAGATCGCGTTCCTGCAGGAGAAAACCGCCGACCACTTTTTTGATCTCCAGGCCGCTGGCCTGAAAGGTTGCCAGGAGTGGAGCTTGCAGCAGGCGCAGAGCTGTTTTGGCGGCCAGCGTGGCTAAGGCTTCGGGGCTGAAACCCGGGGCGATGACCGCTTCAAGAAAGGTCTCACTGAGCACCGCCGCGCTTTCGGCATCGACCTCACGATTGAGGGCGACGATGCCGCCGAAGGCTGAAACCGGATCGCAGGCCCGGGCCCGGCGCAGAATGTCGGCCATGGTTGCCGAGGTCGAGGTGGCGGCGCCGCAGGGGTTGGTGTGTTTGATGTAGACGGCGGCCGGTTCGGTAAACTCTTTTACCAGTTCAAAGGCAGCGTTACTGTCGAGAATATTGTTAAAAGAGAGTTCTTTGCCTTGAAGCTGAACCGCATTGCTGATACAGGGTTCATCAATTTGCGGATCCCGGTAGAATGCGGCCCGCTGGCTGGGGTTTTCGCCGTAGCGCAGATCCTGAACCTTGGTTCCCTGCCAGGTGAAGGTTTCAGGCAGAAAATTTTGTTCCAGGGGGTGAGCATCGGCCCGCGGGAAGCGGCCCAGATAGTTGGCGATCGCGGCATCGTAAGCCGCGGTTGACTGGAAAACTTTTTTGGCCAGGGCAAAATTGGTGTCCGGGCTGACGGCGCCATTGTGGGCTTGCATTTCCGCGATAATCGGGGCATAATCGCAAGGCTCGATGATGACCGTAACCGCGCCGTAATTTTTAGCGGCGGAGCGCAGCATGGTGGGGCCACCGATATCGATGTTTTCGATGGCATCGGCAAAGGCGCAATCAGGTTTGGCAATGGTCTCGGCAAAGGGGTAGAGGTTGACGACCACCATATCGATGGCTTCGATATTATGCTCAGCCATTTTGGCGACATGTTCGGGCAGATCGCGCCGCCCCAGAAGACCGCCGTGGATTTTCGGGTGCAGGGTTTTGACGCGACCGTCAAGCATTTCCGGAAAATCGGTATAGTCGGATACTTCAACAACTTCGAGACCATTTTCCCGTAAAAGCCGGGCGGTGCCGCCGGTCGACAGAACCCGCACCCCGAGAGCGATCAACTGCTGTGAGAATTCGACGATCCCCGCCTTGTCGGAGACGCTGATCAGAGCCTGTTTGATGGTAGCCATAATCTCTTCCTTGTTTTTTGAGTCTGGGTTTGTGAAAAAATGAAAGACGTGAAATACCCAACCGGCGCCAAAAATGCAATAAAAATTTGTTTTCGCCTGATTTTTGTCGACTCTTCCCCTCTTTTCCCGGTTAACTATTCAAATTGGAGGTTTTAATGCGCGAAGCTGAACTCTATACGAAATTGCCCGGAAACCGGGTTCGATGTGAGCTCTGTGCGCACCACTGTCGCTTGCGTCCCGGGCAGCGCGGGATTTGCGGGGTCCGGCAGAACCGGGCGGGAACCCTTTTGACGGCGGTGGCTGATCTCGTCATTGCCGCCCATGTCGACCCGATTGAGAAAAAGCCTTTCTACCATGTGCTCCCCGGTTCCAAAAGCTATTCCATCGCCGCTCCCGGTTGCAACTTCATTTGTCGGCATTGCCAGAATCATGAAATTTCACAGATGCCCAGAGGCGAAAAAAGCTTGGCCGGGCAGCGGGTTGATCCTGCTGTTTTAGTGCGGCAGGCGCAGGCGGCGGGTTGTCGCTCGATTGCCTACACTTATACCGAGCCGACAGTCTACTCTGAATTGATGCATGCGACTGCGACTCTGGCCCGCGAGCAGGGGCTGCTCAACCTCATGGTTACAAACGGATATCTGACGGCGGCGGCCCGACGTCGTCTGGAACCGCTGGTGCAGGCCGCCAATGTTGATCTTAAAGCCTGGTCCGACAGTTTCTACCGGCGGATTTGCGGGGCGGCCGGCATGACTCCGGTACTCGATACCATTGGTGAATTCGTCGCCCGGGGAATCTGGGTCGAAGTGACGACGCTGCTGATTCCGGGTTATAACGATAACGAGTCGGAGCTGAAAGAGTTAGCCCGTTTTCTGGTCTCGGTCTCGCCGGCTCTTCCCTGGCATGTTTCGGGATTCTTTCCGACCTATCGTCTGACCGGGGTGCCGCCGACCCCGCCGGAAACCCTGAAACGCGCCCGTGACATCGGCCTGGCGGCCGGTCTCCGTTATGTGTTTGAAGGTAATCGACCCGGGGTTGGCGGCGAGAACAGCTGCTGCCATCACTGCGGCGAGGTTCTGATTGAACGCTACGGCTATAAAGTGCTCAGTAATAAAATTTCTGAGAAACGCTGTCCGCGCTGCCGGACACCGGTTGCCGGTCTTTTTTAAGCGCTTCATCTGCTTGTTTTTTTTCTCTTTATGGTTTATTGAAAAAGGTTTAACCGCCGGTTAACCAACTGCTGACGGCCCGGTTCGACCGGGCTCAGGTTCTTTATGCCCTCTTCCTGTTTACTGTTGACTGAAAGTGAAAAGTTATCTGCTGATCTCGCCAAAGCTCTGCCGGCCGAGGTCTGTCTGCAGATTTTGCCGCCCAGTGAGCGGGCGGAACTTTTGCCGCAGAAGATCGCCTTTGCCCTGGTTGACTGCCGTGAGGATGGGGAGGCTGCCTGGCAGAATGCCCTGGCGGAGCTCAAGGAGGTGGCGTCGGATAATTTTCCGGTTATCGCCATCTGTCGTCCTGAGGCCCTGGCCGCGGTTCGCCGGGCCCTGCAGCATGGGGCCGACAGCTACCTTTTTACCCCTTTACGCAAAGCTGAAACCTGTCGCGTTATTGAACAATGTCTCGGCGGTGCCCGCTATGCAACGGGTCCGGGCCGGGCGCTGCCGAGTGACGAGATTCTTTTTACGCAGGGATTTTGCGGCTTTATCGGGGCTTCCGAGCCCATGAAAGAGGTCTATCGCCAGATTCTCAAGGTGGCGCTGGCCGACAGCAGCGTGCTGATCCGCGGCGAAAGTGGAACCGGCAAGGAGTTGGCGGCCCGGGCCCTGCACCGTCTCGGGCGGCGCAGCGGCAAGCCCTTTGTGCCGGTTAACTGTGGTGCCATTCCGCGCGATCTGCTGGAGTCGGAACTTTTCGGTTATGTCAAAGGGGCTTTTACCGGGGCCCACAGTGACCGCATCGGGCGGGTGGAGATGGCGGAGGGGGGCACGATTTTTCTTGATGAAATCGGTGACATGGAGCCTCTCCTGCAGGTCAAGATTCTGCGTCTTCTGCAGGAGAAGACGATTGAGCCTTTAGGCTGGCGCAAGGAGCCCAAGCGGGTTGATGTCCGCATCGTTTCGGCGACCAATCGGGATCTGGAACAGGATATTATCAGTGAGAAATTTCGTGAAGATCTCTATTACCGTCTCAATGTCGTGCCTTTAAAGCTGCCGCCGCTGCGTCAGCGTCCCGGTGACATCGAGGGTTTAGCCGAGTTTTTTCTGGAACGTTTCAACGCCGGTTTCGAGAGTGCCGACAAAGTTTCGGGGATTACGCCGGAAGCTCTGTGGCTGCTGCAGAATCACAACTGGCCCGGTAATGTTCGGGAACTGGAAAATGTGATTGAGCGGGCGGCGGTGATGAATCCCGGCGGCTGGATCATGCCGCAGGATCTGCCGGAGAAATTTTTTCAGCCCGACAGCGGGCCTGACCACGAGGCGGCTCTCGGGGGCAGCTCTTTCACCCTGCCGGCGGCGGGTCTTTCCCTGAAGTCGGAGGTGACCCGTTTGGAAAAAGAGCTGATTGCCGAAGCCCTGAAACGGGCGCACGGGGTCAAAGAACAGGCCGCCCGGCTCCTGCAGATAAATCGCACCACCCTGATTGAGAAGATTCGCCGCAATCAGCTTGAGGAGGATGCTTCTTGAAGGGCCCAGGACAAAGCCCCGTTCCGGCTCAGCTACTGCAGGTGATGGGCGCTGTGCTTGTCCTTGCCATGGTCTTTGCGCTGCTGGGCGGGACCGCGTCGGGGGCGGTGGAGCGTCATCGCAAGAATCTGCTTAAAATTCAGCTGCGCAGTGATCTTCAGAAAAACTCCAGCCGTATCGTCCTGCGGCTTAATCAGGGCGGCTACTATGAAACCGAAGAGGATCATGAAAACCGTAAATTAATTATAAAGCTCTTCGAATTTTACAATTTCGGCGCCGAGCCCATTAAAGTTCTGGATGATCCTCTGATTAAAGGGATCAATGTTACGAAAAAGGAGCTCTATCTCGAAATTGCGATCTATCTGAGAATCGACAGCTATACCTTCAAGGTTTCTCTTTTTGAATCCCCGCCGATCTGCGTGGTCGATATCAAGGCGACCGAGCCGGTGGCAAAGATCTCCTCTTCTCCGGTAAAGCCCGAAGCGCAGATTTCGGCGTCGCCGGACCCGACCCCGGCGCCATCCGAAACGGAAGCGGCGGAAGAAAAGAAATCGACCCCTGTTCCGGCCAAACCGACAATCAAGCCGGCAGTTGAACCAGAAGTTAAAGCCGAAGTTAAATCCGAAGTTAAATCAGAGGTCAAAGCCGAAGTCAAACCGGCTCCGCTGCCGGCGGCAAGCGCTCCTCAATCCGAGCCTCTGCCGGCCGCAAAGGTGACGGCTCCGGCAGCGCCGCCGGCCCCTGCTGTTCCTTCGGTTCCTCCCGTGCAGAGTAGAACGCAAATTTCAGCACCCGCGCCCGAAACTGCCGCTGAGCCGGCGGCATCCCCGGTAAGTGCCGGGTCGGAACCGGTGCATGGTGTCAGCGGAAAAACCAGTGAGAAAACCGACGAAAATATTACCGAAAAGACCACGGCTCCGATTTTGCTCTCCGGGACCGCGCCGGCCGCAGTCCCCACCAGTCCGGCGGCCGGGGTGACTTCGGCGGAAACCGCTGCGCTTCTGCCGGGGCAGGAGTTGTTCGATCAGGGCCTGAAAGCCTATCAGGCGGCTGACTATGTCGGTGCCGAGGGCTTTTTTTCTAAGCTGGTCGACACTTTCCCTGATTCTCCGCTTAATATTCCGGCCCAGTTTCGGCGTTTTGATGCGCGGGCCCAGGCAGCTGTTGCTGCCGGGGCGAAGCGCGATCACCTGGCGGCCGTGATTGATGAGTATCTGCAGGCGGTTCGCGCGCACGAAGAGCATGCCGAAGCGCCCTGGGCCTTTCTTCAGGTGGCCCGCCTTTACGAAAAGATGGATTTTTTTTATGAGGCGGCCGCGGTTTACAGGGCGCTGCTGATGCGTTATCCCGAGAGTCCGTTTGCTCTGGCCGCCAACTTCTCTCTGGCCCGACTCAATTTCTCCCTGAAACGTTACCAGAACGCCTATGATGATTTTACGACGCTGCTCGAACGTCAGCCGGATGGCGGTTTCTCAGCTTATGCCCACTACTACCGGGCCAACGCTCTGAGCTATCTGGGCGAACCGGCTCAGGCTCTGACTGAATACCGCCTTGGTCTGGAAAAGGATCCCGATTTTCTGCAGCGCGATCCTCTCTCTCTCTACCTGCTCGGGACGACTTATCATCGGCTTCTGCGCTATCCAGAAGCTAAAGAATATTTTCTGATGATGCGTAATCTTTTTCCGGCAGATGAAAATACCCCTCAGGCTCTGGCCAAGATCGGCGAGATTCTGCTGGTTGAAAAAAAAGCGGCCGAGGCGATGCAGATGTTCACGACGGTGGTCAAAGAGTATCCGGACAGTGACGGCGCGATTGTCTCCCGGCTGAAGATGGCGATTCTCGGGGAAGATGCCGCTCTCCGGCAGCGGCTGGAAGCGATCAATGAAAATTATAAAGCGATGCTTGACAGTGAAGCGGCTTACCGCTATCTGCTGGAGCAGCATCCCGAAAGCCCCTTTACCGATATTGCCCGGCTCAATCTGGGGCAGCTCTATTTTCGTCAGGGTCAATATCCGAAAGCCCGGGAGGTGTTGGGTCAGATGTTGACCCGCAGACTTGAGCCGGGGTTGCGTCAGGCGGCCTTTTCCTCCTTGCGTAAAACAATTTTTGCCGAGATCGAGGAGCTTTACAGCAAGGGCGAATATGGGGCCGTAGTGGCCCTGCAGCATGAATACGGTGACGATTTTCTCTCCCGTCCCGGCGCCGTCTACCCTTTTTTGTGGGTCGGAGAAGCTCTGCGCCGTGAGGGTTTAAAGGAGGGGGCGCTGGAGGTTTTTCAGGAGCTTGCGAAGCTTAAACCAACCCCGGAGCAGAAGCTGATTATTGACTGGGGCATTGGTGATCTCCTGCTGGGGCTGGAGAGATTTGCTGAGGCCGAGAGTTTTATCGGCGCTCTCGACCTGAAAAAGCTCGCTCCGAACTGGCGGGCGCGGATACTGTTGTTGAAAGTGCGGCTCTTGCGGCACCGGGGACAGCTGAGTGAGGCCCTGGCTTTGCTTGCGCAGGCTGAAACGGAGATGGCGGTTACGGCGATTGCCGAGCGGGTCGATCTTGCCGTTCTCAAAGCCGATCTGCTGATTCAGGCCGGAGACGCGCAGGGAGAGGCGCTGGCGGCTTTAGAGCAGGCCGCAACCCTGGCCTTCAGGCATCCGCAGCAGGTGAAAGCCGGGTCGCGGATGCTGCTGGGGATTCGCCTTGCCCGAATGTTGTATGAGGAGAAAAAATATGCCGCCGCCGAGGTCTGGTTCAGCAAACTTGCGCTGCTGGCGCAGAATCAGGAACTCGCGGAGCTGTTTTACTGGCAGTTTCGTTGTCAGTTAGGTCTTGCGGATGAGGCCGGAATGGACGCCCTCCTGCTGCGGCTGCAGCAGGAGTATCCGGCCAGTCCCTGGACCGCTTCCGCGCAGGCCGCGGCTAAAGACTTCAAATGGCAGCAGGAGAATCGCTCATTAAAGTAGTACTTTGGGACAGTGATGCACAGTTTCGCACGGTTCTGGGGCAGCGGCTTGAGGCGGCGGGGCTCTGTGTGGCCGGTGCCGCGCCGCCGGGGGCGGAAGTCGATCGAGTGCTGGCAGCGGCCGCTCCGGTGACCCTGCTGCTGGGGGAACTCGACAGTGATTTTCAGGGCGAGAATCTGATGCTCTATCTGCGCCGCAACTATCCCGATCTGTGCTTTCTGCCGGTTGTCGCCCGGCCCACGGTGGAGGGCGCGGTAATCGCTATCCGGGCCGGGGCGGTCGACTACTGGTTGAAAAAAAGTTTTTCCCTGGCCGAACTTGCCGTAAAGGTGGTCGAGATTGTCCGGCGCCGGGGCGGGGTGGCGGAACAGGCCTGTAAATATGAACTGCTGTTTCGCGATCCGCGCATGGTCAGGGTGATGCGTCTGGCGCAAAAAGCCGCGGCTTCCCGGGCGACGGTGCTGATTCAGGGAGAAAGTGGTACAGGTAAAGAACTGCTGGCCCGTTTTATTCAGAAGCAGAGTCCGCGGGCCGACAAGCCCATGGTTGCGATCAACTGCGCGGCTCTGCCCGAAAATCTTCTCGAAAGCGAACTCTTCGGTTTTGAAAAGGGGGCTTTTACCGGGGCTTTGCAGAGAAAGATCGGCAAGTTTGAACAGGCCGACGGCGGTACCCTGTTACTGGATGAGCTGGGCGAGATGGCTTTACCGCTGCAGAGTAAACTTCTGCGCGTCATTCAGGAGGGTGAGGTTGATCGTCTCGGCGGACGTCAGCCGGTGCCGGTCGATGTCCGCATTATCGCAACCACCAACCGGGATCTGGAGCAGGAGGTGGCGGCCGGTAATTTCCGGCAGGATCTTTTTTTCCGCCTTAATGTAATTCCGTTAACGATACCGCCTCTGCGTGAGCGGCGCCAGGATATCGAGCTTCTTTTAGAGCGCTTTGTCAGCCGCTACAGTCAGGTCAATAACCGACATTTTCAAGGTTTGTCGGAGGGGGCCCGCCGTTTTCTTTTCAGCCATGATTACCCCGGTAATGTGCGCGAGCTCGAAAACATGGTGGAAAGAGCCGTGGTTCTGGCCGATGGACCTGTTCTGGAACTGGAAGATTTCTTCATTGATCCTGAAATGCTGCCCGATCTCGAAACGCTGCCGCCCCTGCCCGCCGGAAGCCTCGGCGGGGCGGGCGCAGTCCCGGCGGCGAACCTGGTGACCGAGAGTTCCCTGCCTCTGCCGGCCGGTACCACCCTGGCGGAAGTCGAACGCTATATGATATATAAAACGCTGCGCGAGGTCGATTCAAACCGCACCCATGCCGCCGCTCAACTCGGCATCAGCATCCGGACCCTGCGGAACAAGCTCAAGGAATATCGCGACCGCTACGGCGATACCGAAGAAGTGCAGTAAAAGATGATGCCGGGAGTGGGTTGCAAAAAAAAGGTCCTTGAGGTAAGGGCTTCGCGACGGATCGATTGTTGGTTTTAAGGATTGCAATGATGAAGACGACGATGGCGAAAATTATTTTAGCCTGTTCCAAGAAGCCCCTGGCGGCTTATCTTGAGAGGGAACTGGTTGGCGGAGGGGTTGATTGTCGGGTCGCACTTGATGTTCCTCAGCTGCGAACGCTGCTGGCCGAATATGTGCCGGATATTCTGCTGTTTGATGCCACATTCTCGACAGCGTCTGAAAGTGCAGAGTTGTTGGCAGAGCTGCGCAGTTTCTCGCCGCAAATCGTGCAGGTGGGAATTTTTGAACCTTTCGGTGAAAATCAGGCCGAGCTTCGTCATTTTTTCAGCCCGGAAAACACTCTGCTGCTGCCTTGCAGCGGCGCTGAGCTGTATCAGCATTTAAACCGGATTTGTGGCCTTGAGATCACCAAAAAAAAATTTTTTACCGCAGCAGAAGAGGGGCAAAAGATGGCTGAACCGCACACGCTTCCGCTTGAGAGGGTGGAATTGACTGAAATTATCGAAGAGGGGCTGCCTCTGGATGAAATTCCCGGGCTGAATGAGAGCAAAGCTTCGGAATTTCTTCTCAATCTTGATGCTGACCAGGATGATACTCCGTCGGAGGCGCAAGACTTTGCCGATGAAATTGATGTGACGGATATGGCATCTTTTGAAGAGATGAATGATGCCGATGATTTCAGTGACACGCTGGATGATTTTGCGGATCCGGAGTCGGCGGCTGCGCTTCCGGCGCAAGATGCCGTTGCGGAAGAGCTCTCTGCCGACATCGGCACTCGGGGAAAATCTTCCGCTGCGATTACCGGAGATCTTGAAGCACTGCTCTCGGACGATGAATTTGTTGAAGTGGCTATCAGCGACAATGCGGGAACTTATGATCCGGTTCCGGCCCAGCGCCGCAGCGTCGGCTCAAGTGCCGCAGCTGCGGCGGCGGCCGAGAGTTCCGCCATACCGGCGGCCGCTGAATTTCTCGACGATGAGGATGCTTTTGTCGAAGATGATTTAAGTTCGATCGAAGATCTTCTGGCGGACGATTCCCTGCTCGGCGCTGCCGGGCCGGTTGAAAAACAGGTTCAGGCTGCCGCTGCCGGGGGGGCAGAACCAGCCGATGAAAGCGAGTTCACGGCGGCTGATTTTACTGAGTTGATTATACCTGAGGTGGAGGCGGTGCCGGAGTCGTCAGAGTCTGAAGCAGAATCAGAAGTAGATTCGGAGCTTGAGTTTGAACCGGAGTCTGAGCTGGAAACTGAGTTCGAGTCGCATCCTGAATCTGACTCTGCGTCGATTATGGATGATGGTTTGCTCTTAACCGATGAAGATGCTGAAGATGATGCTGAAGATGTCGATTTTCTTTCTGAGGATGAGGAAACGCAACCCTCAGAACAGGAAGATAGTCCGGATGAAGGGACTCTTCTGGCGGACGAGGTTGTCGCTGTCACCGAACCGCCGACAGTCGAACCGCCGACGGCTGAACCGCCCTCCGCTGACAGTGAAGTGCTTGAGGATTATCTGCTGGATGATGAAATGCCGGGCTTCAGTTTCGAGTCTGCACCCGAAGTCGAGCCTGAATCAGAGTCCAGGCCTGGGCCCATGGCGCAGTCTGTATTTGCGGCGGCGCTCTCGCCGGGAGTCGGGGAGCCGGAGCTTTGCCCCGAACCGCCGATTCCCGATTTCTCTCAGCAGATTGAAAGAATGACCCAGCAGTGGAGCAAGCAACTCCTGCAGAGTACTTATGCGAGCATGGACAAGATGATTCAGGCGATCGGTGATCTGGCTCCGACTATCGTCGATCAGGTGGCGCGGGAGATAATTCCGCCGTTGGCCGAAAAAGTCATTAAAGCCGAGATCGCCCGCCTGGAAAAGAGTTTGGAGCTAGAGGAAGAGAGTGGGAAAAAGGATGAAGGATGAAAAACTTTTGTTTCAACCATATCAACAAGGAACCTTTGGCATGACCGAGAACGTTGACAACGAACTGCGACAACTTGATAAAAATTATGATCCTGTAAAGATTGAGGATAAATGGTATAATTTCTGGGAAGCGGAAGGCTGCTTTGCGGCCGATCCTGAAGCTGAGGGAGACGCTTTTTCAATGGTGATTCCGCCGCCGAATGTTACC
>JAFGVI010000055.1 GCA_016938065.1 Deltaproteobacteria bacterium
AGGCCGAATTACAGAGTTTGAGCACGTTTGCGGTAATCGACTGATCGACCTTCAGAATATCCACCAGCCCGGAAACCTTGTAGTCCGGATCCGCCAAGGCCTGCATCGCCCGCTGCACAACCTGAGGAAAAGGCGGCATCTCTTCTACTGCGACAATGATCTCTTCCATCAGGCTCATAACTCAATCATCCCTTTTTTCGATATTTTGAGGCTGACTCTGCCATCTTCAATCTGCATATACATGGTTCGGTTGCAATTGCCGCCAACATCCTCACCGTCGATCATGATATTATTCTTCCAGAAAATTTTACGCAGAATGGCATAATTACGCTTGCCAATATTGAAGGTGCCGGCATCATCCATGATCTGACTGCCGCCGGCCACCTTGATAATCATGCGCTTTTTATCAGCGCCCAAACTGTAACACTGCTTGAAAAGCAAGGGAATACCCTTATTGGCAAACATCGCCGGATTTTTTTCCGCCTTTTCCTGATTGATCGATGAGTCCGGCAGCATATAGTGCAGCAAGCCCCCGACCCTGGCCACCGGATCATAAACGGCAAGCCCAATACATGAACCAAGGGAGTAGGTAACCAGGGTATCCCCGGGATTATTGCTGACTTTAAAATCAGCGATTCCGACTGTAACCAAAGACATCAGCCCTTTTTCCTGTAGAGTGAAGGTTGTACATATATAAGGTTGTGCTCGACATTGGTCAAACTTTCCGAATGACCGATCATGAGATAACCGCCGGGGTTGAGAAACGCGCTGAACTTATTGACCAGCTCGGCCTGAGTGGGTCGGTCGAAATAGATCATGACGTTGCGGCAGAAGATGCAGTCGAAGTGGCCCTTGAAAGGAAAAGCATGCATCAGATTCAAACGGGCGAACTTGATGTAAGCGGCCAGTTTATCGTCCACCTTGAAACGGCTGCCGTCCCGGCTGCCGGTAAAATACTTTCGCAGCATATTCCCGGATACGTTGCGCAGACGTTCCTTGTCATAAACCCCTTTACGGGCATGGGCCAGGACATTGGTTGAGAGATCAGTTGCCAGTATCCGAAAATCGTGATCAGCCAGCGCTATATTCTCGGCAAACGTGATCGCCAGACTGTAGGGCTCCTCCCCGGTCGAGCAGCCGGCCGACCAGATCCTGATTTTTTTACCATGCTCCCGCTTTTTAGCAGCTTCCAGTTCCGGAATGAAGGTGCTGACAAGAAAGTCAAAATGTTTATCCTCACGGAAAAAATAGGTCACATTGGTTGAGATAGCATCGAGCAGATTAACAATTTCAACCTCATTATCGGGGCCTTCGTAGAGCAGTTTAAAATAATCGTCATAGTTATCAAGACCGAGAGAGCGCAGCCTTTTGGCCAGACGCGAATGCACCAGATCACGTTTATTTTCACTCAGGGAGATACCGCAGCGCTTATAAACGAACTCGCAGAAACGAACAAACTCCTTATCGCTGATTTTATCCAAACCGATGACCATAACCCTCCGGACGACCTGCCCAAAAATCGCTGCACAATCTGAAAAAAACGTCTCTACAGTTTGAGCAGCTCTAATTGCGGCTCTCTCCGCGACGCTCTGGCGCGTCCTCAGCGGCAGTCTGACCGGTCGCACAAACCTTATCGATATCAAGCAGAATCACCACCTGTTTATCGAACTTACCCAATCCCCGAATACAGTCCCGGTTGACCTGAGAAGCGAAAACCGGCGCTTTTTCGACCTGTTCATCCCGCAGGTTAACCACAGCATCGACCGCATCAACCACAATACCGATGGCAACCGGCCCGGCCTCTCCCGCGATTTCCACCACAATGATACAGGTTCTTACATCATACTCTCGCACCGGCAAGACAAAACGCTTACGCAGATCGGCCACCGGAATGACTTTGCCGCGCAGGTTGATCACCCCGATCAGATACTCTTCCGCCCCCGGAACCTTGGTCACTTCCTGAATTCCGATAATCTCCCTGACCTTAAGAATATCAAGACCATAGAGTTCATCGGCCAGATGAAAAGTCAAACACTTATGCTCAGTTGCTAACGCCCTGACATCCGCCGCATCACTATTTTTCTCTTGCATGATTAAACCCTTAACGCGGGACCCGTCCCGCCGGTAAGTCCTCTTGTCCAATTAAGTTCAGAACAACTGTGCCCTTAACGTCTGACCAGTCCGGCGACATCGAGAATCAGGCCGACACGACCGTCCCCCATAATAGCCCCGCCGGCAATTCCCGGCAGATCTTTGAGCCGTTCGCCCAGACTTTTAATGACAATCTCCTGTTTACCAACCAGTTTATCAACCAGCAGACAGAACTGTTCACTCTCATGCTCGACCACGACCACCAGCGCCTGCCAGGGTTCAGTCGTCTGTGCCTCACATTTAAAAACCTGATGCAAACGCACCAGCGGCAGCAGACGATCGCGCACCCTGATCAGTTCACCCTGTCCCTGCACGGTATGATACTGCTCCGGCAGCGGCCGTAATGATTCGACCACATTGAGCGTCGGTATAATATAGCGTTCACGCCCGACGATCACCACCATCCCATCGATAATGGCCAGAGTCAACGGCACTTTGATGGTCACGACCGAGCCCTGTCCCGGGGTGGAGTCAACCTCGACCACGCCGCGTAATTTTTCGATCGCTTTTTTCACCACATCCATGCCGACACCCCGGCCCGAAACATCCGTAATCTTATCGGCCGTCGAGAAACCGGGGGCCAGAATCATATTGAAAAGTTCCTGATCGGAAGGTTGATCATGTTCGTTGATCATCCCCCTCTCCAGCGCTTTTTTTCTGATTTTTTCAACATTCAGACCGCGTCCGTCATCGACAATCTCGATAATCACATTACCCCCGCCATGAAAGGCTTTAAGGGTAATCGTGCCGACCTGATTTTTACCGGCAGCCCGCCGTTCCTCGGGCTTTTCAATGCCGTGGTCGGCCGAATTTCTGATCATGTGCACCATCGGGTCATAGATCAGATCGACCATGTTCCGGTCGATTTCAGTCTCCTCACCCGACATCACCAGTTCAATCTCTTTTTCCGTCTTTTTAGCCAGATCACGCACCAGACGCACCATCTTACCGAAAGTCTGTTTGATCGGCACCATGCGCAAAGACATGGCCACTTTCTGCAGAGATGACGTAATCCGGGAGAGCTGTGCCATATTTTCGGCCACTTTACGGGTCGTCAAAGCGGAAATATCGGGATCCTGTTTGAGCATAGCCTGGACAATCACCAGCTCACCCACCATATCAACAAGGTTATCGAGTTTTTCCGTATCCACCTTGATTGCCGAACCGCCGCCGGAGCTCTCTTTCGGCTGCGGCTGCTGCTGCTGACGAATCGCCCGGGCCACGGTCTTGATATCGGTCTTTTTCAGCTCAACCAGAATTTTCCCGATTTTGCGCGGCCCCTGCTCGGGATGAATGCCGGCACTGGTTTTCTGTTCAGTCAGAGCATCTTCAAGGTCGGCGGGACTGATCGCCCCCTCTCGCACCAGAATCTCACCGATTTTAGGCGGCGGCTGTAAATCATCGACCTCATCTTCGGCATAACTTTCAGAAAAAACTGCCGCCGCAGCCTGAGCCGGTTCCACCCCGAGCAGAACCTGGTGCAGAGTGTCGATACGGTTCAGAAAAGATTGTACCGGCATAGGTTCAGGCTGCCCGCCGCAGATCGCATGATTGAGCTGGAGCAGCATCTGTTTCAAAAAGTCGACCCCGTCGAGAATCAGATCGGTGGCGGCACCATCCAGGTAAAACTTTTTATTGCGGGCATCGTCAAGCAGGTTTTCAAGATGATGCGCAATCACATTCATCTGTTTGAGATTCATGAAGCCGGAAACCCCTTTAATCGTATGAAAAGGGCGAAAAATTGAATTCAGAATTTCAAGGTTTTCCGGGTCCTGCTCAAGACTAAGAATATTTTCTTCGATCGTATCGAGATGTTCGTTTGATTCGGCAATAAAACCCTGATAAAGATCCTCATCCTGACTGAAGTCAACCCCGGCAAAAAGTTCTTCATCGACGGCCAGATCTTCTTCTGGATTTTCCTCCCGATCTTCTTCCTGAGACTCTACCGCAAGCGCGGCGGTACTTTCAACCGCCGACATGTCGGTGCCGATCTCGTCCACCGGGGTTGCGCACAGAACGGCTTCAACAACCGTAGTTTCATCATTTTCAGGTCCAAATGCAGTCTCCGGCAAATCCGGGGCCAATTCCGGCGCAACGGAGCTGGTACCGCCGTTACGCAGGGCATCCTGCATCTCGGTAATCAGGCTGGAAAGCAGTAGAATCGATTTTTCCGACTCGGCAAACTCGTCATAGATGATGCCGACGACGGCATCCCGCAACTTTTCCGCCAGAGGATGCAGATAATCGAGGCCCAGGCAAACCTCGGGTTTTTCAAGCTCGTCCAGACCGTTAAGCAACTGACCCAGACCGGCAAGATCCCCCGGCTCCAGCATCACGACATCAGCAGCCAGATCGTTGAGCACCTGCACAACTTTTTCCTGTGACATAAAACTCCCCATTCCACAAAACCTTTAAAACAGAAAAGCTACGGGCAGAAGATGAAGCAAAATAGCTTATTCCCGAAAATTTGTCCAGCATTTGCAGAGCCGACCTGACCACTAACGGCTGCGCCGCCTTGAGCTTAACAGGTTTCCGGCACGAGTCACCGCAGCGGCTCTTTCCGGAATCAGGCCGGCGGCCGTTTATCATTCAAAACTTTACGCACCAGGCGGACTAAACGGTCGGTACTCAGAGGCTTATGGTAAAATTCTTTGACACCCAGGGCCAGGGCCTGGCTCCGGTCGAAAGAGTCGGCGTAGCCGGTGCCCAGAATGATGGCAATCTCAGGGTTGAGCTCAAGCAGGGCCCGGACCAGTCGATCACCCGTCATCTGCGGCATGGTCATGTCGGTCAGTACCAGATCAAACTGCTTCGGATTATACTGCACCATTTTCAGCGCCGCGGCGCCATCATAGCAGGCGGTAACCCGATAACCAAGTTTTTCCAGAGCCTTTTGATTAATTTCAACAATATCTTTTTCATCATCGACGAGCAGGAGGTGCTCACTGCCGGTCGGCAGCTTATGCAGATCACTCAAAGCCTCGGCAATCGTTTCATGATAATCAAGGGTGGGGAGCAGAACCGTAAAGGTGCTGCCCTGACCGACGGCGCTGGTCATGTAGATATCACCGCTCAGCTTGCGGACAAGCCCATGCACCGTCGCCAGCCCGAGCCCCGAACCCTGACCGGCGGACCGGGTTGTAAAATAGGGCTCAAAGATTTTGTCGGCAATCGCCTGTTCAATCCCGTGACCGGTATCACTGACGTTTAAAACCAGATAGTTACCCGCTTTGAGACCATGCTGGCAACGGGCGGCAGAATCATTAAGTTCCAGATTTTCGACTTTAATCTGCAGCCGCCCCCCCTGATGCCCCATGGCCGCAACCGCATTACTGCAAAGATTCATTATAATCTGGTGAATCGGGCCGGGAGCTGCCAGAACAATATCCTGACGGGCCAGCATGTGAAGCTCGACCTTGATGCTGGCCGGAGTGGAAACGGAGATGAGCTTGACCGCTTCCTTAATAATCGGATTAGTCTTCAATGGCAGAAGATCATCCGTCTGCCGACGGCTGAAAGTCAGAATCTGCGCCACCAGTTCTTTCGCCCGCTGCCCTGCGGCCAGAGCTTTATGCAGCCCTTTCTGAGCAGGATGATCATCCTCAAGCTCAAACATCATGGCAAGTTCAAGATTGCCCACCAGAATTGTCAGGATGTTGTTGAAATCATGTGCGATACCACTCGCCAGAGTGCCGATCGCCTCCATTCTCTGGGCCGCCTGCAGACGACGGCGCAAAAGGGCCTCTTCGCTGACATCGCGCTTCACCGCGACATAGTGGGTTATCTTCTGCTCATGGTCGAAAAGCGGCGAGATCGAAACCTCCTCTTCGTACAGAGAGCCGTCTTTCCTCTGATTGAGGAAGTGACCGCGCCAGTTTTTCCGACTGATCAGGGTCTGCCACATCTCGGCATAGACTTCGGACCTGGTCTGACCGCTCTGCAAAATGCGTGGGTTTACCCCGACAACCTCGTTCTGGCTGTAGCCGGTAATCGCCGTAAAGGCCGGATTAACATAGATAATGTTAGCTCTGTGATCGGTAATCACAATACTCTCTGAAGCGTGATCAACCGCACTTTGCAAAAGTTCCATTTTCTCAAAGGCCTGGCGCCGAGCCGTCACATCCTGAATGGTGCCGATCATTTTCAGCGGACTACCGCTGACCGGATCACGCACGGTTTCGGCATGCACATGCAGAATCCGTTCGTGCCGGTTATCAAGTCTCAGAATGCGATAATCAAGCGAGTAGAGCGTGCGGTGCTGCAGCGCATCGACTACCGCTTTGCGCACCATGAACCGGTCTTCAGGGTGAAGCGCACTGATGAAAGAGGCATAATTATCCTCTCTGCCTGCGTCCGAAGACGAAGGCTGCAGACCGAAGATGTTATAGGTCTCTTTTGACCAGAAAAGCCGATTGGTTTCAAGTTCCCACTCCCAGCTGCCGAGATGCGCAATACGCTGCGACTGGTCAAGTTGCGCCCTGATTTCAGCACAGCAAGCTTCGGCTCTCAGCGCCCGCTCAAGCAGCTCGGCAGGGCCTGCAATGCCCGCAACCGGATAACTGCTGCACAATCCTGCATCATTCTTTCCACTCATGACACTCCTCGTTCAGGCCCGGTAAATATTGATTAAGCACTTGAACCCTTACGGCCGGAGGCTAGACCGCGATCTCCGGGTCAATTCCGACAAGTTCCTCATGGTTGATGACCTTGTCGATATCAAGCAGGATCTTGACCCCGTTTTCACACTTGGCCAGACCTAAAATAAGCTGTTCCTTAAACTGGGACTGCATCTTGGGCGCCGCTTCGACCTCATCCCCCTTGAGACTGATAACTTCGGAAACAGCGTCGATAATAAGGCCGACCAGAATCTGACGGTTCTCCTTGTCTTCAGTTTCAACTACGATAATACAGGTCCGCTCGGAGGGAGCGGCATATTCGAGAGCAAACTTGAGACGCAGATCAATAATCGGAATCACCTTGCCGCGCAGATTGATGACCCCTTTGACATAAGCCGGGGTCTGCGGCAGCACGGTAACCGGCATCATGCCAATGATCTCTTTTATCTTCATGATTGTAATCCCGTACTCTTCGCCAGCCAAAGCAAAAGTCAAAAACTTCTGCGGAGTGCCGCTGGAAAATCCCGTACGCTCTACTGTTTGGGCCATAATGAACTCCTCGAATCAAAGGATGTTAGTTAAATGTCAAAGCTCTTTATTTTAAAAACCGTCAAAATCATCGGTGCTGTGATCGTCATCAAAAGGGATCACCGCAGCTGCGGAAGAGCTCTTAATTTTGGGCTTGGCCGCCGGGCGCCGGGCGGGTGCCGCCAGCTGTTTTGCCGGCCGTCCGGAGGTTGCGCTCTTATGCGTGCGCCGACCGGTAACCATGGCCGTGAGATCGCCGACAAACTCGTTCATCTGCTCAGCCTGGGCGTTAAGCTCTTCGGCCGCGGCTGCGGATTCCTCGGCATTGGCCGCATTCTGCTGGGTCACTTTGTCCATTTCGGAGACTGCAATATTGATCTGGCCAATACCGTTCGACTGCTCCTGCGAAGCGGCCGAAATTTCGCTGACCAGTTCTCCGACTTTACCACTTTTTTCGACCACAGTTTCAATCGCGGCCAGCGATTTTGCCGCAACCTCGCGGTTAGCACTGACTTTATCGACGGTGGAGCCGATCAGTTCCGCCGTGGTTTTGGCGGCTTCGGCGCTGCGGGCGGCCAGATTTCGAACTTCATCGGCGACCACGGCAAAACCGGCTCCGGCTTCGCCGGCGCGAGCCGCTTCAACGGCCGCGTTCAGGGCTAAAAGGTTGGTCTGAAAAGCAATCTCATCGATACTTTTAACGATCTTCTGGGTCTCCTGACTGGCCGCGTAGATCTCTTCGGTTGACTGGTTGAGCTGCGCCATCGACTGGGAAGCGCTGCGGACCGCAGCGTTGGTCTCCTTGGTTAAACGATCCGCCTGGTCGGAGTTATCGGCATTCTGCCTGGTCATCGAAGCCATCTCCTCGACCGAGGAGGAGGTCTCCTCCAATGATGCCGCCTGCTCCGACGAACCCTCCGCCAGCGACTGACTCGCCGAGGAGACCTGGCCGGCGGCCGCCGCCACCTGATGCGATCCCTCGGCCAGAGCATCAATAACCCGACTCAATCCTCGGGCGATACCGTTGCTGATAAAATAGGCCAGCAACATGCCGATGACGGCCGCGACCAGGCTCAATATAATAACTGCCATCTTGGTTTTCTGAGCCGCGGCCAGCATCACCTCATCGGTCATGACATGCTTGCCGACTAATGTCGTGACCTGGTGCAAAAGCGAGCGGGTCTGCTCCAGATTGGGCTTGGTATCATTTGCGAAGATCCGGTTGGCCTCTTTGAAGCCACTGACCATCTCTTTAGCCCGCTCTTCCATCGCCACAATGACTTCGCCGGTTTTATTTATAGCCGGCAGGGTTTTTTGGTTGAAGATTTTGAAAGCCTGTTCCTGACGGTCGGTAATGGCGGTTTCCGCCGCGATCAACCTGGTAATCAGCTCCTCGCAGCGGTTAAGAGCCGGCACGGTCTCGGTCGTATAGATCTTACCGGCCTTGCTGAAATCTCCTTTCTTCAAGGCCTCGCGAATACTGATCGCCGTCCGGTGCAGAGCTTTATGAGGGGCCGCAATCTCCGTGACAAAGGCGGCAAAAGCGGGAAAGGTTTCCGCATAAAGGGTGGCCTGTGGACTGCTTAAAAATTTCCCCAGAGCGCACCGGGTCGAATCAATCTCCACCTGCAGATCTTTCTGCTGGCCGATAATCGCACTCGCG
>JAFGVI010000056.1 GCA_016938065.1 Deltaproteobacteria bacterium
CTCGATGTGAATACTCTCACCTAAACTGGTCGAGGTCGGCCGGCATCCAAACATAGAGATTCTGACATTCACTGAAGTCGATTGGGTTGAAGGGCAGGCGGGAGATTTTCAGGTGAGCCTGAAAACCCGGCCCCGCTATATTATTGAAGATAAATGCACCGGCTGCGGGACTTGTGTAGAATACTGTCCGGTAACCTATCCGGACAAGTTTAATCAGGAGATCTCGGAGAATAAGGCGGTCCATGTTTTTTTCTCGCAGGCGATTCCTCTGGTTGCCTATATTGATCAGAGCTGTCTTTATCTTAAAGATAAAAAATGCGATATCTGTCGCGGCGTCTGCCAGGCTGACGCCATCGATTTTCGGCAGGTGCCGAAAAAGAAAGAGGTTAATGTCGGAGCCATAATTCTGGCTTCCGGGATTGAGCCTTTTGATCCCAGGGTGAATGACGAGTACGGCTACGGTAAGCTTGCGAACGTCGTGACGAGTATGGATTTTGAGCGCCTGTTATCCTCGACCGGGCCCTATGAAGGTGAGGTATTGCGCGCTTCCGATAAAAAACATCCGCAGAAGATTGCCTGGGTTCAATGCGTTGGTTCCCGACGGGTGACTGAGAACGAGAACAGCTACTGTTCCGGAGTCTGCTGTACCTATACGCAGAAACAGTTGATTCTGACCAAAGGTCATGACGCTGAGGTTGACTGTACGGTCTTTCATAATGATATCCGTTCGCATGGTAAAGATTTCGAGCGCTATTTTCAGCGGGCCGAAGCTTTGCCCGGCACCCGTTTTATCCGCAGTTATGTCTCTATCGTCGGTGAGAATCCGGAAAATAAAAATGTTATCGTCCGTTACTCGACCTTTGATGATGGTGTCAAAGAGGAAGAGTTTGAGATGGTGGTCCTCTCGGTGGGGTTGAATCCGCCGGCCCATTACCAGGAGATTGCGAAAAAATTTCAGATTGAACTCAACGGCCATGGCTTCAGCCTGGCCCGTCATGACAATCCGATCGCGACGACGAGGCCCGGCATCTTTGTCAGCGGCGCCTTTCAGGGGCCGACCGATATTCCCGAGGCGGTTTTCAGCGCCAGCGGGGCCGGATCCCAATGCGGTGAGTTTCTTGATTACCGGCGCGGCAAACTGGCTCTGGAAAGAGTTTACCCGCCGGAACGGGATGTTTCCAGTGAGGAACCCCGCATCGGGGTCTTTGTCTGTCATTGCGGGGCCAATATCTCCAGTGTGGTCAATGTTCCCTCGGCGGTCGAATATGCTCTGACCCTGCCCAATGTCGTCTATGCCCAGCAGCAGCTCTTCTCCTGTGCGACAAATTCGGCCATGGAAATAACCAGTCTGGCGCGGGAAAAAGGCTTGAACCGGGTCGTGATTGCCGCCTGTTCGCCTAGAACCCTGGAACCGCTGTTCCGCGATACCCTGCGTGAAGCCGGACTTAATCAATACTACTGCGATATGGCCAATATCCGCGAGCACTGCTCCTGGGTCCATGCCAAACAGAAAGATGAGGCGACACAGAAAGCGAAAGATATTATCCGCATGTCGGTGGCCCGTACCCGGTACCTGGAACCTCTGCAGGAGTTTGACCTCAATGTCAATCCGACCGCTTTGGTGGTCGGCGGCGGCATTGCCGGAATGACCTGCGCACTCTCCATCGCCAAACAGGGCCATGAGGTGCAACTTATCGAAAAAGCCAAAGATTTAGGCGGGATGGCGCGGCGCCTGCACTGCACTCTTGAAGGGATGGATGTGCAGAGCTATCTTGATGATCTTATTCAAAGGGTCTATAAAAATCCCCTGATTCATGTCTCACATGAAGCGACCATTACCGAGGTTGCCGGTTATGTCGGTAACTTTACGACAACCGTCAGGAGTGAAGGGCGGGTTAAAGTCATAGAGCATGGCGCCTCCGTCATTGCCATCGGGGCGGATGTCTATACTCCGGATGAATATCTTTACGGCGAAAACGCTAACGTCCTCACTCATCTCGAGCTTGGCGAAGAGATTGCCCGGGGTGAAGAGAGGGTGGTGCAGGCTGAGAGTCTGGTTATGATTCAATGCGTCGGCTGCCGTAATGAAGATAGGAACTACTGCAGTCGGGTCTGCTGCAGCCATGCGATTAAAAACGCCTTAAAACTTAAAGAGTTAAACCCGGAAATGTCGATCTATATCCTTTTTCGGGATATGCGGACTTATGGTCTGAAAGAGGATTATTATCGCGCCGCCGCCGATAAAGGGGTAACTTTTATTCGCTATGAGACCTCCGACAAACCTGTGGTCGAAGCAGTCAAGGCGGGTGGCAGAGAGGTTTTACGAGTAACGGTGCCGGATCCGGTTTTGGGTAAACGGCTCGAACTTGATGCCGATATCATCTCGCTGGCGGCCGCGGTTATTCCGGCGGCGAGTACCAAAGAGATCGCCCGCCAGTTCAAGGTCACTTTGAGTCCGGACGATTTTTTCAAAGAGGCGCACGTCAAGTTGAAGCCGGTTGAGTTTGCCGCCGATGGCGTCTATCTCTGCGGCACGGCCCATTATCCCAAACATATTCAGGAGACGATTAATCAGGCCTATGGTGCGGCCGGTCGGGTTCTGACCCTGATTTCCAAAGATACGGTTATCGCTTCCGGCTCGGTCTGCGAGGTGCATGAGGATGACTGCATTTCGTGCGGCGCCTGTATTACCGCCTGCAGCTATGACGCGATTGCCTTTGTCGCTACCGACAAAGGCCGCAAAGCCCGGGTCAATCCGGTACTCTGCAAAGGCGATGGCCTCTGTAATGCCAAATGTCCGACCAATGCCATTGTCTTAAAGCACTTTACCGATAAAGAGCTTATCAGTCAGATTGATGCGGCCTCGACTAAAGAAGAGATCCTGCAGCAAATTGACGCAGCAGTTTAATAAGGAGAGATAGTAAATGAGTGCGGTCATAGATTTTAAACCGAAGATTCTCGGTTTTGTCTGCCACTGGTGAGCCTACGGGGCGGCTGACCTGGCTGGAGTTTCCAGACTACAATATGCAAGTGAAATAAGACTTATTCGGGTAATGTGTTCCGGGAGAGTCGATCTCGAATTTCTTCTCAAAGCCTTTTTGAATGGACAGGACGGGGTTTTTGTCGGTGGGTGCAAGCTTGATGAATGCAACTACATTACCCATGGTAATTACGATGCTTTAAGTAATGTCCATCTCTGCAAAAAGATAATGCAGCACATAGGTCTTGATCCGGAACGTTTAAGGATTGAATTCATGTCCGGGGCGGATGGGGCTCTGCTGGCTGACTATACCGATGATTTCAGCCGCAACGTGAAGGCTCTGGGTCCGATCGGCAAAGCTGAAGGTTTAAGCGGCGAAGAGCTTAAGACTAAACTTGAGGCCGCCAGGAAACTGGTTCCTTATATCAAACTGGTGGAGAGAGAACGGCTCCGGGTGCCGGTCAAATCGAAAGCCGAGTACGAAAAGTTTTTTGCCAGTGATGCGACGAACCGCCTGATTGAAGAGTTGATTACTGATAAATTGTCAATCAGCGAGATTTTGCAGCTCTTGAGCAAAAAACCGCTCTCAACCGGGGATATTTCCAGTGTTCTCGATCTTAATCCCTCCGCCGTCGCCAGGCATATCGGCGTTTCGACTCGGCAGGGTCTGATCCAGTACGATGAAAATGGAAAATGCTACGCTTTGGCCTAAGGAAGGTAGATCACCTATGGATAACGCTAGAATCGATAAAATCATAGAGAAACATCACGGTGAGGCCAGCTCCCTGATTCAGGTCCTGCTGGATATTCAGAGTGAGCACCATTGGTTGCCCAAGGCGGCATTAAAAAGGGTCAGCGAAAAATTGAGGGTTCCATTGACCCAGATTCAGCATATTGCGACTTTTTATAAAGCCTTCAGTCTCGTCCCGAAAGGGCGGCATGAAGTTCATGTCTGTGTCGGGACGGCTTGCCATGTGCGCGGTGCCTCCAGGATTCTTGACACCTTGCAGGAGTTGACCGGCATCAAACCCGGTGAAACCGATCTTGAATTGAAATTCAGCCTGGAGACGGTTAACTGTCTGGGCTGCTGCGCATTGGGGCCGGTTCTGGAGATCGACGGCAAGACCCACGGGAAGATGACCACGGCTGAAACCGCGGATGTGTTAAAAAATTATCAGTAGGATACTATTATGTCACAGATACATTCGCCCGCTGAACTGGAAGCCTTCAGAAAGGGCATTCTCTCGCAGAGAGATCCGAAGAAACCTTGTATTACCCTCTGTTCCGGATCCGCCTGCCAGGCTTCCGGCAGCGCCGAAGTTGCTTTGAACCTTGAAGCGGAGATTCAAAAACAGGGCTTAAGTGGCGCAGTTGATATCCGCCGGACCGGTTGTCACGGTTATTGCGAGCGGGGTCCGATAATTATCAGCAACCCTGAGGGCATATGTTATTTTAACATCAGTCCCGATGACGTTCCGGAAATTGTCACCAAGACGGTAAAAGAAAAGAAAATCGTTGAACGTCTTCTCTACACCGAACCCGAAACCGGTGAAAAAATAACCCATGAAGATGAGATCCCTTTCTATAAACATCAGGAAAGACTGGTCTTCGGTGATAACGTCAAGATTGACCCTAAGAGTATAGAGGACTATCTTGCTATCGGCGGTTATGCGGCACTGGCGAAAGCCCTTTTCGGGATGAGTGCCGAGCAGGTGCTTGAAGAGGTGCAAAAATCCAATCTGCGCGGCCGGGGTGGTGGTGGTTTTCCCGCCGGGAGAAAGTGGGAGGGCTCCCGCAGCGCTCCCGAGCCTATAAAATATGTCATCGTCAATGCCGACGAGGGCGATCCCGGGGCCTATATGGATCGCAGTTTGCTCGAAGGTAATCCCCACTCGATTCTCGAAGGTTTGACCATCGGCGCTTATGCTATCGGGGCCCACGAGGGCTTTATCTACGTTCGTCAGGAATATCCGCTGGCGGTGGAGAATGTCAACCGGGCCATTCGTAAAGCCGAAGAGCTCGGCTTTCTCGGGAAAAATATTCTCGGCTCCGGCTTTGATTTTACAGTCACAGTCCATCAGGGGGCCGGGGCGTTTGTCTGCGGTGAATCGACGGCCCTGATGACGGCGCTCGAAGGCCGAGTCGGAGAGCCGCGACCAAAGTATATCCGCTCCAATATCAAAGGTCTCTGGGATCGCCCCAGTGTTTTGAACAATGTCGAAACCTGGGCTAACGTACCCCTGATCATCAATAACGGGGCCGACTGGTTTACCCGGTTCGGGACCGAGAAAAGTTCGGGCACCAAGATTTTTGCCCTGGTCGGCAAGATCAATAATACCGGCCTCGTCGAAGTACCGATGGGCATTACCTTAAGAGATATCATCTATAAAATAGGCGGCGGTATTCCCGGGGGTAAAAAGTTTAAAGCCGTACAGACCGGAGGACCTTCCGGCGGTTGTATTCCCGAGGCCCTGCTCGATTTGGGCGTGGATTTTGACGAGCTTGCCAAAGCCGGCTCAATGATGGGTTCCGGCGGTATGATCGTTATGGATGAAGATACTTGCATGGTTGACGTTGCCCGCTACTTTATCGATTTTCTCGCCGATGAATCCTGCGGCAAATGTGTTCCCTGTCGCGAAGGCACCCGGCAGATGCTGAAAATCCTCACCAATATTACTGAAGGTCGCGGTAAAGAGGGAGATATTGAACTTCTTGAAGAACTTTCCGAAACGGCCAAGGAAGCGGCTCTCTGCGCTTTGGGCAAAAGTGCGCCCAACTCATTTTTAAGTACACTGCACTATTTCAGGGATGAGTATGAGGCTCATATCAAGGAGAAGCGTTGTCCGGCCCTCTCCTGCAAAGAGCTGATTGCCTTTTACATCGACCCGGAAAAATGTCAGGGCTGTGGCAGCTGTCTGCGCAAGTGTCCGGCCGAGGCGATTATCGGCGGTAAAAAACTGATTCACATTATTGATCAGGATAAATGTACCAAGTGCGGAACCTGTTTTGAAGTCTGCCCGACAAAATTTGCCGCCGTGACCAAGATTTCTGGCGTGCCGGTGCCGGCGCCTGTACCTGAAGCTGAAAGAACAGTTATTAAGCAGAGTAAGGAAAAATAATGAGCGAGATAATTTTTGAGATAGACGGCAAAGAAGTTAAGGCAAAGGCCGGTATGACCATCCTTGAGGCGGCCCGAAGTGTGGGTATCAAAATCCCCACGCTCTGCCACCACGAGGCCCTGGAGCCTTTCGGCAGCTGTCGGCTCTGTACCGTCGAAGTCGATGTCCGCAGCTGGACCAGCCTGGTGGCATCATGTGTCTATCCCGTGGCGCAAAATATTGTCGTCAGAACCCGATCCGCCAAGGTCGACAGAATCCGCAAGATGATCCTGGAGCTTTACCTGGCCCATGCCCCGGATTCTTTTGAGTTGCAGGATATGGCCCAGGAGTATGGCGCCGACAAAAACCGCTTTGAAAAAGAGGCTTCATTCTGTATCCACTGCGGCCTTTGCGTGAGGTATTGTAACGAAGTTAAACAGAAGAATGCGGTCGGTTTTGTTGATCGCGGGTCCCGCAAAGAGATCTGTTTTATTCCCGAAATCGCGGCGCAAGAGTGCTGGGACTGCAAAGAGTGTTTCCCGCTTTGCCCGACCGAAGCCCTGCAGGCGGCCTTTGTTTTATCACAAGCGCTGTATACTCCGCAGAAATAGGAAAGAATGAAAGAAACCATCAAAAAACGAAATATGGTTGATGAATTCTACACTTCTGAAAAATGCTTTATTACCGAATTATTCAATACCCCGGACGATCCGGATGCTTCAATTGCCCAGGCGAGAGTAGAACCTGGAATGACAACCTGCTGGCACCGTTTGCATGGGATTGCTGAGCGTTATTATATTCTTCAGGGTAATGGGCTTGTGGAGGTCGGAGATTTGCCGCCGCAGGAGGTCGGAGCCGGCGATATTGTGATAATCCCTTCTCTGTGCCGTCAGCGTATTAAGAATATTGGCCAGGATGATTTAGTTTTTCTGGCAATATGTACGCCTCGGTTTACTGATGACGCCTATGAAGATCTTGACGGGTAGCGGTGGTGTGTAATAATTACAGTAATTGACATGAGCAAATATAAGTAGCCGGTCAGGGAAAGCTTTTACGGATCATTTTTTTCAGGCTCTACTGTTTGCGCCGTTCCAGGGCTCTTTGGGCCGAGCGTTGCAGGGCTTCCTGATGGCGGCGTTTTTCATCGGCGCTTTCGAGGATCAGGGGAGGGACTTCCAGGCTCTTGCCCTCTTGGTCGAGGGCGACAAAGGTCAGGTAGGCCGAAGCCGTATGATGAGTTTTGCCGCTGATCATATTTTCGCTTTCGACCCGAACCCCGATTTCCATAGACGATCGTTTAACCAGATTCAGGGAGGCGGTCAGGGTGACCAGATCGCCGATGTAGACCGGAGAGTGAAAGTCAAGACGGTCGATTGAGGCGGTGACGGCGTTGCTGCGGGCGTGGCGGATGGCGACGACTCCGGCCGCATTGTCGATCAGCTTCATAATTACTCCGCCGTGAATGTTGCCGGCCGGATTGGCATCCTGGGGCTGCATTACGTGCGAGAGAATGACCTTGCTCTCGCTGACTTTTTTACCTTTCATCATAACCTCACCGGGAAATATTCCTTGACTATTCTTAATTACTGACAGGCAATTCTTCTGTTCCGAAAGTATGCGGGATTGACACCGCCGGCTATCCCTCTCGGGTTTATTGAGTCAATAACGGAATAGTAGGTTTTTCTAATCCTGATGTCAAGCTGAATCAGGGTTGGAATGGATTAATCAGGCTCAGGAGGCGCAGTTGAGTGCACAGGCCTCTCAAACCCTGGGAACGCCTCATCCCTTTCTTTTATCCGCCCGCCCGTTTAACCCTGTAGCCCTGTCCGGTTAACTCTTGTTCGAGAAAATCCCGGTGGTCGCCCTGGATTTCAATGATGCCGTTTTTGATGCTGCCGCCACTGCCGCACTTCTGCTTCAGGCGTTTGGCCAGATCTTTCAGGCCTTCGCTGTCGAGAGGGACGCCGCTTATCAGGGTGACACCTTTGCCTTTGCGTCCTTTGGTCTCGC
>JAFGVI010000057.1 GCA_016938065.1 Deltaproteobacteria bacterium
ACCTGAACCATGAGTTCAAGGCGCTGAGCGTCGAGCGCCTTGAACTCACTTAAATCGAGACTGTTATTACGCGCTTTCAACATGGCGCTAACGGTCTCAAGATTGTTGCGGATGAATTTCAGGTCAAGCATTGAGCGTAAATTTCCTCTTCGGGGAGACGGTCTGCAATTTTGTTGATGAAAAACGCGCCTGCTATACTATCTGGACTTATCTGATGTCAACTGTTTTTGGCGGTCGTGCCGTAAAAATTTTCACTTTCACCTGTCGCGGTCAGCGTTGTCCCTCTCCGATGCCCAGGGCGACCCGGGTCGGCGGATCGAAAGAGTAGACGTTCATGTAGTATTCCATGAGCATTCTGTAGGTGTTGAAAAAAGAGGCGTTAAAGCTGATGGCCTGGCGCATGATTTCAATCCAGGCCTGACGTTCGTTGTAGTAAATCGGAATGATCTCTTTTTCCAGTTTTTCATGAAGATCGTCAGCATCGCCCCGGTTGCTTTCATGGTCAACCCGGGGGCCGGTCGGCAGGGAGCCGATTGCCCATCCGGTCTTGCCTTCAATCCACCCTTCAATCCACCAGCCGTCGAGAATACTGAAGTTGGGGACGCCGTTATGGGCTGCTTTCATGCCGCTGGTGCCGGAAGCTTCCAGGGGGCGGGTCGGCGTATTGAGCCAGAGATCGACCCCGCCGGTAATCAGTTTGCCGAGTTCGATGTCGTAATTTTCGAGATAGACGATTTTAATGAGGTCGCTGAGCTTTTCGCGGGCGGCAAAAATATCCTGGATCAGCTGTTTGCCGGGTTCGTCATGAGGATGGGCCTTGCCCGCCAGCACCAGTTGCAGCGGGCCGAAATACTGGGTGATGTGGCGTAATCTGTCGGGCTGAGAAAAGAGCAGGGTGGCCCGTTTATAAGGGGTGGCCCGGCGGGCGAAGCCGATAGTCAGAATGTTGAGGTCAAGGTCTGCCCCGGTTTTTTCCTTGATATGATCAAACAGCCGCTGTTTGGCGCTCTGATGGGCGGCAAAGAGTTCGTCGTCCGGGATGGCGATGGCGTTACGCAACAGAAAATTATCCCGGCGCCAGCCCGGCAGGTAGCGGTCGTAGAGTTTTTGAAACTCCTCGTTGGTCCAGCTTGCCGAATGGACGCCGTTGGTCACCGCTTTTATGTGGTAGTCGGGGAACATCAGGGCACTGACATCGCGATGGCATTTGGAAACGGCATTGGTATGGCGGCAGAGATTAAGGGCCAGGGTGGTCAGGTTGAGATCGTCGGGGCCGGCAAATCTTTTCAGTACGGAAAGAGGCATGTAAGCCCCTAAGAGTTCTTCGACCAGCCCGTAATCGAAGCGGTCATGGCCGGCGGGAACCGGGGTGTGGGTCGTAAAGACGCAGTGATGGCGCACCCGTTCATAATCCCAGACCTGATTCGGGTCCCAGATCTCCTCGATATCGCGCTGGTAGCGTTTGAGAAGCTCTAAAGTGAGAAGGGCGGCATGGCCTTCATTAAGATGAAAATTCAGGATATTGCGTAATTTGAGGGCATCGAGCAGGCGCAGTCCACCAATGCCGAGGATGATCTCCTGGGAGAGGCGATAGCGCTGCGTGCCGCCGTAGAGGCGGGCTGTCAGCCGGCGGGCCTCGGGACTGTTCTGGGGCAGGTCGCTGTCTAAGAAAAAGACCGGAACCTGGCCTTTGTCGCAGCCCTCAACGATGTAGAGCCAGGGCCTGAGGGCTACCTGTTCCGAACCGATTTCAACCGTGATGGTGATCTCGTCAAGTTCGATCAGCAGATCTTTAGGATTCCACGAGACCGGTTCTTCGCTCTGCTCTCCTTTACTGCTTAAACGCTGATTGAAATAGCCTTCCCGATAGAGCAGAGTGACGGCCACATAGGGAAGCTCGTGGTCCGCCGCGGCTTTGATCGTGTCTCCGGCAAGGACGCCGAGACCGCCGCTGTAGGTCGGAATATCGACGCGCAGGCCGATCTCCATGGAAAAATAGGCAATTTGCGGGGCCAGGTTTTTTATGTCTGAGTAGATGTCTTGATTAATCATAGTTTTAATCAGTCAGTTAACTATTTTTAACTTTACATATTGGATGGAAAAGCACTATAGACCGGAAGAATTGGGGTTATATTTCGGTAGAGTCAGAGCTCTTTCTGGTCTTGCCTCCGCCGCTCTCTTTTTTAATAGGGTTTGCTGAAAAAAGTAAAGGAAAATTTATCGTGAAAATTCCGTCATTGAAGATAGGGCAGGCGGTTGCCGATCAACCGATTATTCAGGGGGGCATGGCCGTCAGTGTTTCAACCTCCGAGCTGGCTGTGGCCGTGGCCGAAGAGGGAGGCATCGGCGTTATTGGCGGAACCGGCCTGAGTATGGAGGCTTTGCGCCTGCAGATGCGGGAAGCCCGGGCCGCCACCAAAGGGCTTCTGGGTCTGAACATTATGGTCGCGGCGCGTGAGTTCAAGGAGGCGGTTCTCGTCTCTCTGAAAGAGAAGGTCGATGTCGTAATTGCCGGAGCGGGTTTCTCCCGCGATGTTTTTACCATCTGCAAAGAGTGGAAAACCCCAGTCATTACTATGGTTTCTTCAGCCAAGGTAGCACTTCTGGCCGAACGTCTGGGGGCTTCCGCGGTGGTCGTTGAAGGTTGCGATGCCGGCGGTCATCTGGGTACCGAGGCGAAGACTTACGATCTTCTGCCGGCAATCTGTGAAGCAGTTTCAATTCCGGTAATTGCGGCTGGGGGCTTTGCCACCGGGCGTGATATCGGTCAACTGCTGGAGTTAGGGGCGGCTGGAGTTCAGCTCGGGACCCGTTTTCTCTTAAGCGATGAATGTACGGTGCATAAAAATTTCAAGGATCTGTTGATTAATGCCAAGGCCTCGGATCTGGTCCGCATTATCTCCCCGGTCGGCCTGCCGGCCAATGCGATTCGCACCCCGCTGGTCGAAAAACATCTGGCCGGGGATAAATCCATTCGGCCCAAGAGCTGTGACGGCTGTCTGAAAAAATGCGGGCATGAGTTCTGTATTCTCGAAGCTCTGCGGCGGGCCCGGGATGGTGATTACGAACGCGGCCTCTTCTTTACCGGGAAGCGCTTTGCCGATATTAATGCGGTTGAGCCGGTGAAAAAGATTTTTGCCGATCTTCTGCAGGAGACCCGGACTTATCTTGAGCGGGTTCTGGAGAAGGAGGGTTCAACTCCGGCCGCTGCAGGCTGAGTTCCCGGCCCGGTGTTTCCCGGTTTAAAGTCTGGATGATCTCCTCCAGTAACGGACCCAGACTTTCCTTCTGCCGGGCGGAAAGGGCGATGGCCTGGTAGCGTTTTTTAATTCCCTGTACAATTTCGGCGGGTACGAGATCAATTTTATTGGCGACTATCAGGGTTGGGATCCGGGCGAGGTCGAGTTCTTCCAGAAGCTGGTTGACGGTTGCAATCTGTTCTTCAAATTCACTGCTGCTGCTGTCAACGACATGGAGGAGGAGGTCGGCTTCGGCCAGCTCTTCCAGGGTCGTGCGAAAGGCATCAAGCAGGTCTTTGGGCAGATTTTTGATAAAGCCGACGGTGTCGGTGATGATAATCTCCTGCTCCCGGGGCAGGCGCAGACGCCGGGTGGTGGGGTCTAAGGTAGCGAAGGGCAGGTTTTCGGTAAAAACCTGGCTCTGGGTCAGAGTGTTGAGGAGGGTCGATTTGCCGGCATTGGTATAACCGACAATCGAGACCAGCGGGAGCTGGTTTTTTTTTCGTTTTGTTCTCGCAATGGCCCGGCTCTGGGCCATTTTTTTTAACCTCTTTTCCAGTTTGGAGATCCGCTCACGAATGCGTCGGCGGTCAATCTCCAATGTGGTTTCGCCGGGTCCGCGACCGCCGATGCCGCCGGTCAGACGGGAGAGGGCCGTGGTTTTTTCGGAGATCCGGGGCAGGCGATATTTGAGCTGGGCCAGTTCAACTTTCAGTTTTCCTTCACGGCTCAAAGCCCGACGGGCAAAAATGTCGAGGATCAGCAGGGTTCTATCGATGACTTTAAGTTCGGTCTGGCGCGAAAGGTTGTTGACCTGGGTCGGGCTTAAGTCATGGTCGAAGAGCAGCAGATCGACATCCTCCGCCATTGAGGCGATGATAATCTCTTTTAGTTTGCCCGAACCGACGGCGGTATGGGGGTTGAGCTGGCGTTGTTGAGTAAAACTGTCGACGACGGTTATGTTGGCGGCCAGGGCCAGTTCCGTCATCTCGGCGACCGATTGATCCAGGGTTCGGGCGGCGTTAGGGCCGACACTGATGATAATTGCTCTCTGTTTTTCATCCGTGCCGGTCTTATGGGAAAACTGCTCGGCCGCCGAGCTTTCCAGCGTATGAAAGAGCTCTAAACAGTGCAGATCGAGTCGCTCGAGCGGGGTGGGCGGCAGAACCTGATAGTTGTTAAGTTCGCCTCCGGGAAGCAGGTGAGCAATTTCTATATTTTCCGGCAGGCCGACGCTGTCGAGCCTGATAACGGCCATCAGGTCGAGACGGAGCTGGGTAAGGTCGGTAATATCCTCGCGGTTCAGACCTTCGGGGCCGAAACTGGTATGAATGCAGCGCACTCCCCGCAGACGCCCGTGTCCGAGGCGAAAACGGTGCAGCGAGGGAATGGTGATCGACTGGCTGTCGCCGATAATCACCATCTCGATATGGCCGCTGCGATTGATGAGCAGACCCAGTTGCCGCCCAGTATCAGCGCTCAGCAGAGTTAAGTTCCGGGCCAGTTCCGGGCTGATCACCTGTTCGGGCAGGCAGCGGCGGCGGTAAAGTTGAGTCAGCTGTTTCTGCTGGCGCGGTTTAAGGCCGCTGAGGTTGCCGTGAAGATCCATAGTTTTCCTGTCCAATAAAGAACCACAGCTAGACACAGATGGAGATGGTTCAGGGTGATTTGTGTTTATGTGTGGTTAAAAAAATGACCGTTCTTGCTGTGCGCTATGCGGGGGTTAAGCACTCGCCTCAGGAGATAAGGGAATAATGATGAAAAGTCAACTTAAGTCGTCACCAGAAAAATTGTCACCGGAGAAGGTTCAGGAAACTTTCCGCGAACTCTGGCAGGTGGTTTGTAAACTGCGCTCCCGGGAGGGCTGTCCCTGGGATCGGGAACAGGATTTTTCTTCGATGAAAAATCAGTTTCTGGAAGAGGTTTATGAATTTGTCGATGCCCTGGAAGCGGACGAAAGCCCGGCCATGGCTGAAGAGCTGGGTGATCTTTTTTTTCATCTGCTTTTTTTCAGTTGTCTGGCCGAGGATGAAAACCGTTTTACCCTGGATCAGGTTCTGGAGCAGATCAAGGCCAAACTTATTCGCCGTCATCCGCACGTTTTCACCCAACCGGAAGCCGAGATTTCAACGCTGCAGGTCAAAGCCAACTGGGAGAAGATAAAACGTGAAGTTGAAGGTAAAAAGTATGTCTCGCTGCTTGATGGGATACCCACCTCATTGCCGCCCCTTTTAAAAACTCTGGTTTTCGGTCAGAAAGCGGCCAAGGTGGGGTTTGACTGGCCCAGCCCTGCGGCCGTCATACCTAAAATCAAAGAGGAGCTCAGTGAGGTTGAAGAGGTTATTGAAGCCGGGGGGGAGCCGCTTGAAGAGGAACTTGGTGATCTTCTGTTTGTTGCCGTCAATATGATTCGTTTAAGTGGTTTTGAACCGGGACGGGTGCTGCATCGGGCCAATCAGAAGTTTGAGCGGCGCTTTCGTTTTATGGAGGCCGCTGCTCTGACTAAGGGTTCAAACTTAGCCGGTATGGAACTGGAAGAACAGGAGTTGTTGTGGGAACAGGCCAAAGTTGAGTCAGGATAAGCGGGGCTGTTGAAAACTTTGTGGAATATAGTTCTTAATCTTATGTAATTGCTTGGGAAATGCTGATTTCAGAAGTTGTTGTCGGGCATTGTTTTTCAGTAAATCATAATAATTTCAGTTGTTTATCGTGTTAATGGCGGCTATCTTATGGAAAATAAAGATTTTTTAATAGTTGCTCACAGGGGCTGTGAAGAGCCTGTGCATAAAGTTGTGTGCAAGTTGTGAGTCGAACTGGATAGGCGTTCTATCAGGCTGAAATTGAAGAGGAAAAACGAAAAACCGGGCACCGGCTCAGGGCCGGTTTTTCGTTTTTATCGGGCCTTATTTGCGGTACCATTGACCCTGGTCGTTCTGCAGCCAGGTTCCGGCCGGGGCGATCTCGGCAATCTGAGCCGCGCGGCGGCGGCCGACATTTGCGGCATTCGTGTTCTGCTGCCGGGCGATGGCGTCATAGACTGCGGCTCGATCCTGATTGTCGGCTTCCATGATATTTTGCGCGGCGGCGTTGGTTGAGCCCCTGGACTCAAGGAAGCCGCGGTTGTTTTCGCCGATAACCCCTTGAGCTTTCAAAGCCGTTATCTGGGGCAGGCGGTTCTTCATTCTCTCTTTGAGCGAATCCGCCAGACTCGGGCCGGTCAGGATCAGGGTGAAAAGAAAAATCAGACTTAAGGTCATGATGCGGTTTTTTAAGGCTTGGCTCTTCATCGTTATTACCTCATGTTAAGTTATTTACTTGATGGTGCCGGCGCGGTTCTGACTGCGGGAGTGGCTCCGGCGGCTTTATCGAGGTCGCCAAAAAAATCTTCGAGGGCGCGGTCGACCTTAATGTTGACATCGATAGTGATGTGAATCGGCTTGACCTCAAGCGGCGCCACCTGCACCTCGTGTTTGCTGTTACAGGCAGCGGTCAGCATGAGCGTCATCAGAGCCAGTAAAACTGTTTTGCGCACGAAATTTCTCCTTGAAAGCTTATTGTTGAAGTAAAATAGTGGGTTACTTAAGCAGGTTCGGCAGATCTTTATACTGTAAAATACGGTTTAAAGGAAGGCGTAAATTGAGATCCAGGCTGATCCCCTGAAAATTCGAGCCGGGGTGGTCGGCGGTCACCCGGATAAAACCGCCCAGCTCTTCTTTGTAGATAAAAGGTAGAGGCTGGTTGGGTTTGCCGTCAAACTGCAGATTTAAAATGAGCTCCTCCGCTTCGGAGTTGAGCCTCATTTTAACCCACTGATACTGAAAATCCTTGAGGGCTTCACGGGTGAGATCGAGTTGAGACAGCTGGGGATCGTCACTTTGTCCCCCGGCGCCGAGAAGTTCCGCCTTTCTGATCTGCACCGTGCCGGATTGTCCCGGGGTTGAGTAGAGAAAGCCGTCGTCAAAACTTATTTTCCCGTTTTCCCAGGAGAGCGGAATGCGGCCGTTGACCGAACCTTCCCCCTGAGCTTCGATCCGGCCGAGTTCGTGCAGCAGTTTCGTCAGTTTGAGACGGTCACAGTAGAGGGTGGTCTGGTAGTGGTCGACCCGCGGGGAGATGCGCAAGGCTTTCGTTTCGATGTTGCCGTCACACCAGGAGAAGCGACTGTTCTCTATCAATAAAGTTTTGTCGCCTTCAATCTGGAAGGTCAGCGCCCCTCCGGGTAAGCTGAGATTGCCCGCCGTCAGACGTTCAAAAGTCAGGTTTTGTTGCGGAGCACTGCGCAGAGCGGGGAGTTCGGGCAGGTTTAAGCGGCAGTTGATGCCGCTTAAGGAAATTTTTCTATCATCATTGCGCAAAAGAGCGTCGGTGAGTGTCAGCGTCGCCGCAGCCTGAAGGCCGCGGTCGCTGTAGGTGAAAGCCCCTTCGGCGCTCAGGCCGCCGTCGAAAAAAGTGGTCGCGGCCGCAGAACCGGCGTTGGAACTGAAAATGTCGAGGCTGAGCGGTTTTTCCGGTCGCCAGACGGGAATCTTGAATTTTGCTCCGGCCTGCAGGGTGCCGTTTTTATCAAGTCCACACTGGCCTTGACTGACCATCTTCAGACCCTTGACCGGGGCGCACTCATACTGACCCTGCAGGATAACTGCTTTTTCTTTTTGTTCCAGGGTTGCGGCAAAGCTGCCCAGAGCAAGATGCTGCCAGTATATTTCCCGGCACGCAAAATGGCCTTTATCGGCTGCTGCGGTCGGCGGCCGAGGCCAGGTCAAAGGCAGGTTGCCGCTGAGGTTTTTAAGCTTCAGATTATGGGCTGGGGCCTGCAACGAGCCTTGGGCAAAATGGAGTTGCGCCTCAGCCGCGGGGGCGCTTGACCCTTGCTTATGAAATTCTCCCTCTAAAAACAGTTCAGGCAGCTCAAGTTCGAAATCAGGCTGTCTGAGGCGGCTTCCGGCCAGATTGATGCGGGTGGTTGCGTTCAGGGTGCGGCCGGTGGGGGTTGAGTCCATGACGAGCCGTCCGGCGGCTTGAACAGCCTCACAGTCGCAGCGGCTGTCGCCCGTTCGCAGGGCGGCATGCTCAATGGCGGCCTGCCACTTGAGTTCTCCCTTTCCGTTAAGTCCCCGGGCTTCGATTGAAATTGTCGGTGCCTGGCCGTGAATCGTAACCCCTTGCCGCTCTATCTCCCATTCACTGTTGTTCGAGGCGCTGGTCAGGGTGGCCTGCCAGCCCTTTTGCGAAGTGATTTCGGCGTTTAAGTTCCATTGCTGGTTGAGGGGTTGGGGCATGGTGAAGAGGTTTCGGCAGAGGTTGTTGAGCTGGATTTGGCCCTGCCCGGTGAGCGAGAGTATCTCCGCCGTCGGGGTGAGCGTGAGATTGATGGTTGTCGGCGAGGCCGGCGCCCCGAGCTGCAGGGTGCCCTTGAATGCAGAGGGGCCCGGTTGTGGGTCGGTTGTTTTTTTCAGGTGCAGGGAGAAGGGGATTATATTTGATTTTTCTTCGCTTGCGACAATAAAAAAGGAGCGTTCGATCAGGAGTTCAGCAAAGGGAAGAGGCGGGATTTGCGCTTCGGTATTTGAATTTTTTGCTTCGGTCTCATCTTTTTTCGCGGCGGCGTTGTCATCGTCTCTCGTTCGTGCATTTATCTGTCGGGGCTCTTTGCGGCCTGAAGTTGCCCGAGTTTCTTTACTGAAATCAGTTTTTATGCTAACCCCGCTGAGAATGATTTTGGTCACTTCTCTTTTTTGTATTGAGGCGGGAGTGTACTGCAAGACTATCTGCTCAATGCTCAGAGACGGGTCGCTTTCTTCCCCAAGGGTTAAGGGGCCGGCACTGGCTCTGCTGAAACCCACATGGTTGATGCGGCAGCGCAGTGAGGGGACACCCGCTGCCCCGGCAAGCTGCGGCAGTATCCGGGTTTCGATAAGGCCGGGCAGCAGCAGGTCGGCGGTGCCGAGCAGGGCCAGTCCGAACAGCAGAAGTAAACCGATTATCAGGGTGCATTGACGCAATCGAAACATATTCTGGTGTAAGTGAAATTTTAAATGGTTAATTCAGCTCAAGTGAAAAAATAAGGAGAGCTTAAATGTCGGAAAATCTTCATCTGGTGTGTGCGCATTGTCAGGGGTTGAACCGCGTGCCCCGGGCCAGACTTAAAGATGGGCCGCGCTGTGGCAAGTGTCGGGCGGTGTTGCTTGACGGGCAGGTGATTAATCTGAGCGAGGCAACCTTTGACAATTTTATCAGGAAAAATGACCTGCCGGTGGTGGTTAATTTCTGGGCTGCATGGTGCGGCCATTGCCGTAATTTTCGTTCGGTTTTCGAAGTTGCAGCCGCACAGTTGCAATATCAGGCCTGTTTCGCTAAAGTTGAAAGTGAGGAGGCGCCGGCTTTGACCCGGAGACTGGCGGTCAAGGGGTTGCCGACGCATATTCTTTTTTGCGCCGGCCGGGAAGTTGCCCGACAATCCGGAGCCATGCCGCTGGCGGCATTTATGCAGTGGTTGCAGCCCTATATTTAGCGCTTGAGAAGCTCCTGCACCGCCATGCCCAGCTGGGTGATGGTGTAGGGTTTTTTGATAAAGATGGCCGGTCCCAGGGCCAGCGCTTTCTGGACCTCCTCATTTTCGGAAAAGCCGCTGGCTATAACGGCTTTCAAGCCCGGTTTGATTTCGAGCATGCGAGCATACGTCCGGCGGCCATTGATGCCGGGGTCCATAAGCATGTCGAGGAGAACCAGATCGAATGGTTTTCGGGCAAAAAGTTCAAGGCCTTCCTCTCCGGATTTCGCGGTTTGAGTGAGGTAGCCCATCGCCTGTAAGAGCTGTTCGGCGATGTCTCTTTGGATCTTTTCATCATCGACAATCAGAATTTTTTCCTCTCGGCCCTGTAACTTTTCCAGGGCGGCGGTGGTTATGCCATGTTCGGTCTCTTCAGCTTTGCGACACTTTCTGGTTGCCGGCAGAAAGATTGTAAAGGTCGTGCCGTTGGTGTCACTCTTTACGGTTATATCGCCATCGTGGTCGCGAATGGTATTCCAGACCACGGTCAGCCCCAGACCGGTGCCGCTGCGGCCCATGATCTTTTTAGTGTAAAAGGGCTCGAAGATATGCACCTGATCGGCGGCTGAAATGCCGGAACCGGTATCGCTGATCAGAATTTTGATATATTCGCCGCGGCTGAGAAAATTATTTTCCGCAACCGGCTCCTCAATATAATGGTTGCAGGTGGTCAGTGTGACCGTGCCCTCTGCTTTGATAGCCTCAAAAGCATTGAGCAGAAGGTTTAAAAGGGATTTGCGCAGGTGAACCTCGGAACATTCTATGGCAAGCAGGCTGTTTTCCAGCGAGGTCTTGATGGTAACCTGAGCGTAGTTTTTTTTCAGAACTTCAACCTCGGGTGATTCAAGCAGGGATTCAATGATGTGATTGACGTCAGCAACGTTTCTGGTGGCTGCAACCCCGCGGGTTACGGTGAGCATGTCCGCCACCACTTCAGCCGCTCTTTTGCCCGAGTTGAGAATCGTTTCCAAGGGTTTGCGCAGGGGGCTTTCAGGTTCCAGTTTCATCAGAAGCAGCTCCGGATAACTGATAATGCCGGAGAGGATATTGTTAAGGTCATGGGCCACCCCGCCCGCCATCAGGCCCACCGCCTCCATTTTCATGGAGCGGTTGAGTTTGGCTTCCATCTCCTGCTGCCGGCTTATATCCTGAAAAAAAGTGAAGTTGTAGGCTTTGCCCTCATACTCAAAGTAGTTAAGGTAGATCTCTACCGGCAGAAGGCTGCCGTTTTTACAGCGGTAGGCGGTTGTGCGGGAGAAGGAGATTAATGACTGCATCCGTTTTAAGGTCTGCTCCCAGGTCTCCTGCGTACAGCTTTCATCAAGATCTTTGATTGAGATCTGCTGCAGTTCGCCGAGCGTGTAGCCGAGCAGGGAGGAGGCTGCTTTGTTGGCGTGAATGATGCGGGCGCTTTGCGGTTCGGGTGAGTGTACGGACCAGATAATCGGAAAGGCGCAGTTGTCGACGGCGTGCTGGGTGAAAAGCAGTTTCTGTTCAGTCTCTTTTAACTTTTCCGTTTGTCTGGAGATCTCCAGGTTCTGCCGCTCAAGTTTCTTATTGTATTTGCCCAGGGTGTGGTTGCGAAAAATCAGAATGGCAAGCCCGGCCAGGACTATCAGTAAAATCTGCAGAAGCGGGCCGTAGTTGGTTTTCTGGTCAAAGTGAACCGCAATCCAGTTATTGAGAATCTGCTGATGGGTGAACGGGTTGATGGCGGCAATCGCTTTATCAAAAATCTCGACGAGCAGGGGTTCATCATTCCGGGCGGCGATTCCCAGCTCCCAGCGTTCGTCGAATTTGCCGGCCACTTTGAGCTCGCCGACGAAATCTTTCTGAATGGTGTAGCCGACGGTGGCCAGGGTGCCGATAAAGCCGAAGATTTTACCTTCGACCACGAGTTTCAGCCCGGCCGGTACGGAAGCGACATCGACAATCTGCATTTTGGGGAAGCGCTTGCGCAGGGTTTCGTTAAAGGCGTAGCCCTTGACAATCCCGATTTTTTTGTCGGTGATCAGGGCAATGTTATCGATGAAAGGGGTTTCGGTTCTGGCGGCCATGACCAGAGGAATACTCAGGTAGGGCCGGGTGAAATTCATGTAGGTGCGCCGTTCCGGGGTCGGCATGGCCAGGGAGTAGATGTCGCATTTGCGGGCTTTGGCGAAAGCGATCGACTCCGTCCAGGTACGGGTTGGCACCATGACGATCGGGTAGCCGATGATTTTTTCAAGAATCCTGATGTAATCAGCCGTCATTCCGATGTGTCGGCCGTTTTCGATCTTTTCCAGCGGCATCCAGTCGGGATCAACGCACATGGTGATCACTTTTTTCTTGTCGAGATAGGCTTTTTCCGCGGCCGTAAGCTCGATCTTCGCAAAATTCGGCGCGGAGTCGTTCTCTTCCGGGGTTACAGTATTTTTTTCCGACTGGTAGGTGTCACTGAGGGGTGGAGCTGCCGCTGGTGTCGGAGAAACCTGGCTTAAGGAAAATATCTGTGCTAAAAATAGGGCAAAGAGTAGGAATTTTTTCACAATATGCTCCGGCGGAAACTGCTCTTCAGATTCAGCTTCGAGTATTTTGAGGGTTATTGCTTGGTGTGGTGGTGAGAATTTTTATTTCAGTTTAGCGTATAGCCACCTGCTTAGGCAAGGATAAAAATAAATTGCGTAAAATCATCTGAGCCTCCCGGAGGCTTAATAGTTAAAAATGAGATGGAGAGGTTTATGGATGAGGTGTCGCTGTGACGGTTTCGCGAAAGGCTTTTTCTACCGCTATGGATCGGGTCAACACTCTTGTTCTGGGTAAACAGAAACAGGTTCGCCTGGTTTTTACAGCGTTGCTGGCCGGTGGCCATCTGCTGATCGAGGATCTGCCCGGGGTTGGTAAAACCGTGCTGGTGCAGGCTCTGGCCCGGGTTTGCGGCCTGACTTTTCAGCGCATTCAGTTCACCAGTGATCTTCTGCCGGCCGATATCATCGGCGCGGTGGTTTTTGAGCGTCGGAAAGAACTTTTTACCTTTCGTCGGGGCCCGCTTTTTGCTCAGCTGGTGCTGGTTGATGAGATCAACCGCGCCACCCCGAGAACCCAGAGTGCCCTACTTGAGGCTCTGGAAGAACATCGGGTTACCGTCGATGGGCAGAGCTATGCTCTGCCGGAACCTTTTTTTGTGATTGCGACGCAAAATCCGGCGCATCAGGTTGGCACCTATCCGTTGCCGGAGTCGCAGCTTGATCGATTTCTGCTGCGGCTGGAGCTTGGCTACCCTGATCCCCGGGCCGAACGCGAGCTGCTGGCCGGCGGTGACCGGCGGCAGCTGCTGAAAAATCTGACTCCCTGTCTCGATATTGAGGATCTGCTGCTATGTCGCTCTCAGGCGGCTGCAGTGCATGTGGCTGAACCGCTGCTCGATTATCTGCAGGCGTTGCTCGTCGGCACTCGTCAGAGTGGTCTTTTTCAGCATGGTCTGTCGCCCCGGGCCGGGTTGGCCCTGCTGGCGGCCGCCCGCGCCTGGGCCTGGCTCGACGGCGTTGATTTTGTTCGGCCTGAGGATCTGCAGGCCGTTTTTCCGGCCGTGGCCGGCCATCGTCTGGCAACCGTGGACGGCTCGGCGGCGGAGCCATTACTGGGAACGCTGCTTGCCGCTGTGGCCCTGCCATGAAGAGAACCGGCAAAGTCAGATTTTCCTGGCGTCGTCGTTTTGATGCCTGGCTGGCGGCGCGGCGGCCGGAACTTGGCACTGGCATTAAGCTTTCGCACCGCCGTCTTTATATCGTCCCGACCCGGGCCGGACTTCTTTTTGCGCTGGTGCTGCTTCTGATGCTGGCCGGGGCCGCAAATTACGGCAGCAGTATGGCGTTTGCTCTGGTTTTTCTGTTGCTCGGGGTCGGCATCAATGCGATCTGGCTGACTCATGCCAATCTCTCAGGTCTGATCATTGAGCCGGTTCCCGAGCTTCCCGTTTTTGCCGGGCAGGAGCTTAAGATCCGGCTGCGTCTTGAAAATCCGGATAATCGCAGACGTTCGGCGGTGCATTGCGGCTGGTATGACGAGAGTGATCCGCAGATTTATCTGCAGATTAAAGCGCTTATGAGCGAGACGCTGGCGCTGACTCGGGCCGTAAACACAAGGGGCTGGTATTCGCCGCCGGCGATTCATTTGGGCAGTGCCTGGCCTCTGGGACTTTTCCATGTCTGGACGGTTTTTCGCCTGGCGCAGAAAGTCCTGATCTATCCCCAGCCGGCCCATCCCGGCATACCTTTACCTGAGAACGTCGCGGACGGGGTCGAAAAGGGGCAGGCTGACTCTCTGCTCCGGGTTTCGGGAAATGATGATTTTGTCGGTTTGCGGCCATGTCGCCCTGGTGATTCTCCGGGACGGCTCGATTGGCGGGCCCTGGCTCGCGGCGGCGAGCTGCAGGCCCGGCAGTTTCAGGGTCATCGGGCCATGTGTTTGCTCCTCGACTGGCGGCAGCTGAGAGAAACCGGGGTTGAGGCCAGAATTTCGAGGCTTTGTCGCTGGGTTTTGCAGGCCGAAGCCTGTGCCTGTGAATACGGTCTGCGGCTGCCGGGGCTGGAGATCGCTCCGGGTTGTGGTGCGCAGCATCGTCATCAGGTGCTGAAAGCGCTGGCCCTTTTTGGGGGTGAACCGACGCTGGAAGAGAGCTGTTAGATGGAAGGGATAACCCCATTGGCGCGGCGCTGGCTGATGACTGCTTTGAGTGCTGTTTTACTGCCGCATCTTTTAGTGCTGCCGGGTTGGCTGGCGCTTTTTACGCTGCTGGTTTTAGGGTTGGGCTGGGGGCATTCTCTGGCTTTTTTGCCTCGGCTTCCGCGGCTTCTTAAATACCTGCTTTTTTTGCTGGCATTGCTCGGTTTTTTTGTGACCTTCGGTTTTCCCGCCGGACGCACTTCCGGCAGTGCCCTGCTGGTTTTAATGGCAGCCCTTAAACCTCTGGAAATTGAGGAACGCAAAAGTGCCCGCCAGCTTCTGCTGGTCGCCTATTTTCTGGTTGCCGCCTACTTCTACGCGCAACAGGGCATGGCCGCCGTCGGCTGGTTATTTTTTGCGGTTTTTCTGGTGACGGTAGCTTTGACCGCTCTGGAAGAGGTAGACGGCCGCTTTCTCTCCCGCCGGCTTTTGCTGCCCGCTTCGATTCTTTTGAGCGCTTCTCTGCCGCTTGCCCTGGTTCTCTTTTTTCTCTTTCCCCGGCTGCCGGGTCCGCTGTGGAGTTTTCCTGAAGAGCGGCGCATGGCGGTTACCGGATTACCGGATGAACTGACAATGGGCTCGATCAGCCGCCTGGTTCGTTCCTCCAGAGTCGCCCTGCGGGCTGAATTTGCCGGGCCCTTACCGTCCCAGGCTGAGCTTTACTGGCGGGGGCCGGTATTTTCACAGTTTGACGGCCGCATCTGGCGCCGCGCGCAAACGACCGAACTCGTGACCAGGCTCGCTCTGACGCCTCTGACACCTCTGCAATCTTATACAGTAACCCTCGAAGCGCATCATCAGCCCTGGCTGCTGGCCCTTGATCCGCCTTTTGCGGTACCTGCCGGGGCCTCTTTCTCAGCTGCCGGTGAGGTTCTGCTCAAGCGGCCTCTGCATCAGGTCTACCGCTATCAGATGGCGCGAGCGGAGCGCTTTCGCTGGCCGGCAACAGCAAGGCCGACCGCGGCCGGCCGCTTTAATCAAATGGCCGGACTGCGCAATCCCCGCAGCTGTGAGCTGGCCCGTTCCTGGGCTGCGGCCGGGTTGAGTGGGGAGCTGTTACTTGAAGAGATATTGAATCTTTTCCGGCAGGCTCCTTTCCGCTATACCCTGGACCCGCCGGAACTGAGTGCTTCAGCTCCGGTCGATGACTTTCTTTTTCGAACCCGGGCCGGGTTCTGTGAACATTATGCCGGGGCCGCTGCTTTTCTTTTGCAGGCCGCCGGCCTTCAGGCCCGGGTTGTGGCCGGTTACCTGGGCGGTGAGATTCATCCTCTGGGCGGCTATCTGGTGGTTCGTCAGTACAGCGCTCATGCCTGGGTTGAGGTCTGTCTCAAAAATAGAGGGTGGCTACGGGTGGACCCGACGGCTGCAGTGGCTCCGGAGCGGGTTGATGTCGGACTCGGCGCGGTTTTTCCTGAAAATGAAGGTTTTTTCAGTTGGCGTGAAAATAGCGACCCGGGTATATTGCAGAAATTCCGTCAGTATCAGGATTTGGCGGCATTCTATTGGAATTATTGGGTACTGGGTTATGGACCGCAGCTGCAGAATCTGCTGCTTGGTCGTTTGGGGCTGCGGCAGCTGAAGTTGTGGATTGCGGCTCTCATCGGCCTGCCCCTGACGGCTCTCATTTTAGGGATTGCTCTGGTCAGGTTTGTCGGTTGTGAGCGCTTGCCGGCTGAGGTGCGCCTCTACCGGCGCTATTGTCAAGGCTGGGGCCGGCGCGGTTTGCCGCGTCAGCCGGGGGAGACGCCCAGCGCCTATGCCCGGCGTCTGGCCCGGGCTTTTCCGGCCGAAGCGTCAGGGGCCGCCGCCGTTGCTGCCCTCTATCTGCAGTTGCGTTATGGCAGAGATCAGGCTTCTGCTTCTCAGCTCAGACATCTGCGGAACCTGTGTCGGCGTTAGATGGCCGAAGTTCAGGGTTGATTTCGCTTGCATGATGACCGGTCGCCCTGTATGACTCGCTTTCGGTCAATTAAATGTTCAAAATAGTGGTGGTCAATTCAGGGAGCGGTCAGGTTGGGAGAGGCGGTATGAAAAAAAGGTACCCTTGTTGTCGGGAAGTTATTTTTTTCTTTCTCCTGCTTGTTCTGGCGGTCTCTTCTGACTCCCGGGCGGCGGCTCCGGCCGAGGTCTATTTCAGCCCTCAGGGCGGGGCTCAGGCCGCCCTGGAAAAGCTTCTCGACAATGCCCGCAATGAGGTTTGTGCCGCCGTCTATTTTTTTACGAGCCGGCCTCTGGCCGCAGCGGTTCTGCGGGCGCATAAGCGGGGGGTGCATGTTCAGCTGATAATCGACGGCAATGATGAAAGTGATTTTTCGAAGGGCTATTATCTGCGTCAGCGGGGGATCGAGGTTCGGTATGCCCGGGGCCTGCCCCAGAGATCGGAAAAAAGTGAAAAAGGAAAATACCGCATCAAGAAATTCGGCCTGATGCATAATAAGTTTATGGTGGTGGACGACAAATTTGTTGCAACCGGCTCTTACAACTGGACTGCCGCCGCTGAAAAATGGAACTGTGAGAATCTTCTGGTGATTAACTCTTCATCCCTGGCCCGCAGCTATACCGGGGAATTTAAAAAGCTTTGGAAGCGTACATTTATAAAGTGAGCTTGAAACATTAGAGACGCCCATAAGTATATGATTGTTTTTTTTCATCTTTCCGACTTGCTGTAAGATAAGGAATTTGCAGCAAGTCGGAAAGATGAGCTGTTTGATGCTTGATGGATTCTTATTTAACCTGATTGTAGGCCCACTCAAGCCAGGGCATCAGGGCTTCAAGATCGCTCTTTTCTACGGTTGCACCACACCAGATCCGCAGGCCTGAGGGGGCATCACGGTAGGCACCGATATCCAGAGCTGCATTCTCATCGGCAAGGAGTTTGATCAGAGCTTTTACCTTGTCGGCTTCCAGGTCAAGAATCAGGCAGACACTGGTATTTGAACGCTCATTTTCTTCTTTGGCCAGGAAGTTGATCCACTCGTTGGCGGCAACGAACTTACTGATTACAGCCAGGTTCTCTTCACTTTTTCTGATGGAAGCCTGCAAGCCGCCGATCTCCTTGATCCAGTTTAAGGCATCAAGATAGTCGGCCACGGCAAGCATGGATGGGGTGTTAATGGTGGCGCCGGTAAAAATTTCGTCAATCAGCTTGCCGTTTTTGGTCATCCGGAAAATTTTGGGCATCGGCCAGTTTGGGGTATAGGATTCAAGGCGGGCGACCGCACGCGGGCTTAAGATAAGCATCCCATGGCCGCCTTCACCGCCAAGGACTTTCTGCCAGCTGAATGTGGTCACGTCGAGTTTCTCCCAGGCCATCGGCATGGCGAAAACAGCCGAGGTTGCATCGCATATAGTCAGACCTTCACGAGCATCGCTGATCCAGTCGCCATCGGGAACCTTGACGCCGGAGGTGGTGCCGTTCCAGGTGAAGACGATGTCCTTTTTGGGGTCGGCCTGGCTTAAATCGGGCAGCTGACCATAATCCGCAGTATAGGCGGTAACATCAAGTTTCAGCTGATTTTTAATGTCGGACAGCCAGCCGCGACCGAAGGATTCCCAGGCAAAGACGTCAACGGCACGCTCACCCAGCATCGACCACATCGCCATCTCCATGGCTCCGGTATCGGAAGCCGGTACGATACCCACTTTGTAATCGGCGGGAATTTGCAGGAGAGTTTTGGTTTGCTCAATGGCGTCACGCAAGGCTTTTTTGCCCAGAGCGCTGCGGTGCGAGCGGCCGAGAGTCTCTATCTGGAGTTTACTGACGTCGTAACCGGGACGTTTTGCACATGGACCGGAAGAGAAATTGGGGCATAGAGGTTTTTTTTCTGGTTGCATAACGGTTTCCTTTTTCTGAATTGAAAAATGTGCTGTGATGCTGATGATTGATTTTGTTTGCTCGGGTCCTATATCAGAAAATAATGAAAAAAGCATATAAAATCACTTTAGCCGTTTGCGCTTGATAAAAACAATTTTCTTTGAGCTGTCAGTTTAGGCTTGACAGCTGTATACTACTTTAACTATAGGAAGTGGCTTTTTTGTTCCTTTTAGCGCTTACTTTTGTGCTTTTGTAAGTTGCTAACATTCAATAACTCAGCGGTTGAATTATTTTTTGGATCAGAGGTTGAAAATTGAGTAAATTTAAAGTTCTTGTAAGTGATAAGATGTCCTCGAAGGGGATTGATGTGTTTTCCGGATATGGTGATATCGAGGTTGATGTCAAGGTCGGTATGACGCCGGAAGAGTTGATTGCGGTGATCGGCGAATATGATGGACTGGCGATTCGCAGCGCGACCAAAGTCACGGCGGCGGTGATTGCCGCCGCCGATCGTCTGAAGGTTGTCGGCCGGGCCGGTATCGGGGTTGATAACGTTGATATCCCGGCGGCCACGGCTCGGGGTATCGTGGTGATGAATACGCCTAAAGGCAATACCATAACCACGGCGGAACATACTATTTCGATGATGCTGGCCTTGAGCCGTAATATTCCCCAGGCGACCGCCTCGATGAAGAGCGGCAAGTGGGAAAAGAACCGCTTTATGGGCAAAGAGATCTTTAACAAAGTCTTAGGCGTCGTCGGTCTGGGCAATATCGGGGCCATCGTCGCGGATCGGGCTCAGGGTCTGAAGATGAAGGTTATTGCTTTTGATCCCTTCATTTCAGAAGAGAAGGCCGCGAATATGGATATTGAGCTGGTCGCTCTCGAAGACCTTTTTCGCCGGGCCGATTATATCTCAGTGCATACGCCGATGACCAAAGAGACCCGGCATATGATCAACCGGGAGAGTTTTGCTCTGATGAAAAACAGTGTGCGCATTATTAATTGTGCCCGCGGCGGTATCATTAAAGAGGATGATCTTTATGAAGCGTTACGCGACGGACTGGTCGGCGGCGCGGCTTTTGATGTTTTTGAGGAAGAACCGCCGGCGGTTGACCATCCGCTGTTTACGCTGGACAATTTTATCTGTACGCCGCATCTCGGGGCCTCGACCGATGAGGCTCAGGTCAATGTTGCGATTGCCATTGCCGAACAGATTGCCGATTATCTCTGCGACGGGACGATTGTCAATGCCCTTAATGTTCCCGGGGTCAGTGCCGAAGTCCTCAAAGTGACCGGTCCCTATCTCAGTCTGGCTGAGAAAATGGGGCGTTTTTATACTCAGCTCTGCAGCGGCAATAACTGCGGTTTGACCGAGGTGCGCATCGATTACAAGGGCAAGGTGACTGAACACGATACGGCACCGATTACAACTTCTCTGCTCAAAGGTCTGCTGACGCCGATGGTCGGCGATCTGGTCAATTTTGTCAACGCTCCCTCGATTGCCCGGGAACGTGGAATTACCCTGGTCGAATCAAAAACCGAAGAAGCCGGCAACTTTTCCAGTATGATCTCCCTGGTCGGCAGGAATGGCGGTAATCCCTATTCGATCTCCGGCGCTCTCTTCGGCAAGGTCGATCCCCGTATCGTCAAGATCAACCAGTTTGAATTGGAAGCGATTCCGGAAGGGCATCTGCTGGTTATCTATGCCCATGATAAACCCGGGGTAATCGGGGCCATCGGTTCATATCTGGGAGAAAATAAAATCAATATCGGGCGGATGCAGTTCGGTCGTGAAGGGATCGGCGGCATGTCTCTTTCTCTCGTGCAGATAGACGGATCTATTGAGCCGGAGGTAGTCAACGGTCTGGCCACTCTGCCTAATATTGTTTCCGTCAAAGAAATTTATCTTTAAAGGCATGAAAAAGTAAGGATTTGGTTATGGCAAATGTAGTGCTCATCGGAACCCAGTGGGGGGATGAGGGCAAAGGTAAAATCGTCGATCTGCTGACGGAGTGGGCCGAAG
>JAFGVI010000058.1 GCA_016938065.1 Deltaproteobacteria bacterium
GCCGCAATTTGTGGTCAATGAAAATAATCCGGGTGACCCGGCCGATGATACGGTGACGGATTCGTTTAACGGTCTGATGTGGCAGCGAGGCAGCTCGCCAGCCATGACCTGGGAAGCGGCCTTTACCTATTGCCAACAGCTCAACGATGCCGATTTTGCCGGTTACAACGACTGGCACCTGCCTGATGTTAATGAACTCCAAACCCTGATCGATCGCAATAATTACAGTCCCGCGATCTACAAACAAGCGGACGGGAGTGCTCTTTTTTTCCTCAATACCGCATCGGACGGCTACTGGCAGTCAACCACCTTGCCGGGATACAGAGATCATGCCATGCGGGTCTATTTTGACAATGGGTCGGTCACTTATGGCTCAGGTAAAACCGATACTTTTTATGTGCGCCTGGTCCGCAATGCGCCGGCTGTTGTCGATTCCGTTGTTTATGTCGACTCCGGCGGCTTCTGTGATGGTAAAAGTCCCTGCCGCGCTTCGATTATGGAGGCCTATGACGAATGTGCTGCAGGCAGCATAGACAGCATAATAAAAGTAAAATCTGTGTTTATGCCTTATGCGGAGCAACTGTTGTTGACTGACGATAAAAAGATAACTTTATCTGGGGGTTGGGACCCCGGCTACAGTGATAATGCCGGAGGATTATCGACGGTTGCCGGCTCTCTGGAAGTGTTTAAGGGGTGTGTGACCGTGGAAGGTCTGGAGATTATGGCGCCGGCTCTGGTGGTTGAATTGAAAAATAATTTTATGCTGTGCGCCATTGATTATTCAAATTTTTTTACGAATGAACGCAAAGGTGAGTTCAGATGAGTTTATTGTTGCGACGGGTAAAGCTTGCTGGTGAGCTGGTAGATATTCTGTGCGAAAATGGTCTGATCGCCAGGATTGCTCCGGCGTTGCCGGAGGTGGTTGCCGATCAAGTTCTAGAGGGCGGGGGCAAAGCCGTGGTGCCGGGTCTCTATAATGGTCATACCCATGCCGCGATGACCCTGTTTCGCGGTTACGCTGATGATATGGAGCTTTTGAGCTGGCTGACCACCAAAATCTGGCCTCTGGAAGAGAAGTTGACTGAAGAGCTGGTTTATCACGGAGCCCGGCTGGCCTGTCTCGAGATGATCAAGAGCGGTACCGTTTTTTTTAACGATATGTATTGGCATTTTCACGGCACGGCTAAGGCCGTCGAGGAGATGGGGCTGAGGGCGGCTTTGAGTGCGGTGATTATTGATCTTGATGATCCTCAGCGTCTCAAGGATCAGATTGCCGCCAACCGGGAGCTTCTGCAGGCGAGTCGCGATTATTCCGAGCGTCTGCAGTTTGTCCTGGGGCCTCATGCCATCTATACAGTCTCGCGGGCTGGTCTGGAGTGGGTGCGCGATTTTGCTGAGGAGCATAATCTTTTAATTCACCTTCATCTTGCCGAGACCGAACCGGAGATACGTGATTGCCTGGCAAAAAATGGTCAGCGCCCGGTTCAATATCTGGCCGATATTGGTCTGCTCAGCCGGAAACTGGTCGCCGCCCATGCCGTCTGGCTTGAAGATGAAGAGATTGCGACTCTGGCAAAACATCAGGTTAAAGTCATTCATAATCCGGTTTCCAACATGAAACTGGCGGTCGGCAGAACTTTTCCCTATCGTCAGTTTGCGGAACAGGGGGTGCTGATGGGTTTGGGCACCGATGGCTGCGCCAGCAATAATAATCTGGATATGTTTGAAACCTTGAAGTTTTCCGCTTTGTTACAGAAATTTGCCGGTGATGATCCGACATTGCAGCCCGCGGCCGCGGCCTGGCGCATGGCGAGCGAAGATGGCGCTGCCATTTTCGGCCTTGCCGGCGGGGTTGTGGCCGAAGGTCGGCCCGCCGATCTTCTTTTACTTGATACTGATCGGCCGGAGATGATTCCCGGTCACAATCTGGTCTCTGATCTGGTCTATTCCGCTTCCGGGGCGGTGGTCGATACGACGATTGTTGCCGGAAAGGTGCTGATGCATAAGCGCCGGGTCGAGGGCGAAGAGGAGATTATTGCCGCGGCCCGGGATGCGGCCCGCAGATTATTGCAGGGATAGAGTATGGCGATCGAAATTGAACGTAAATTTCTCCTGCTCAATGACAGCTGGCGTCTGAATGCCGATGCCGGAACGGTTATGCGTCAGGGTTATTTGAGTAATAACGGCAAAAGTTCAATAAGGGTGCGGATCAGCGGGGATCGGGCCAATCTCAATATCAAGAGCAGTACGACGGGCATTGTGCGGCGGGAGTATGAGTATGCGATTGCGCTGAGTGATGCCGAAGAGATGCTGGCTGATCTCTGTCATGAGGCGATTATTGAAAAGGTCCGTTATCATGTTAATTTCTCAGGGTTTATCTGGGAAGTCGATGTTTTTTCCGGTGCCAGTTCAGGTCTGGTGGTTGCCGAAATTGAGCTCGATGAGCTGGGTCAGACCTTTCCCCGTCCGGAGTGGTTAGGGCGCGAGGTTTCTGAAGAACTCCGCTATTACAACTCTCATCTGGCCGGCTATCCCTATTGTGCCTGGTCAGAAGCTGAGAAAGAGAATTTATGAGTGAACTGTACGTGGAAGCCGCTGGTCATTGCCTTGATCTGGCCCGAGGGCGCGGCCTGGCCGATCTGCTTTTACGGAATGTGCGTCTGGTTAATGTTCTCTCCGGAGAAATTCATCCGGTCGATGTGGCGATTGCCGACGGGGTTTTTTTGGGTTTCGGCGATTATCCGGCGCGCGAGGTGATCGAGTGCGCGGGGCGCTATCTGGTTCCCGGTCTCATTGAAGGGCATATTCACCTTGAGTCGAGCCAGATCCTGCCGGCGGAATTTGCCCGTCTGGTCGCGGCCCGCGGGACGGCGGCAGTGGTTGCCGACCCCCATGAGATTGCCAATGTAATGGGAGTTGCCGGGGTCGAGTTTATGCTTGAGGCCAGTGCCGGCCTGCCGGTCTCTTTCTATTTCATGGTGCCTTCCTGTGTGCCGGCGACCTCAATGGAGACCGCCGGGGCGGTGATTGATGCCAAAGCCGTTGCGGCGCTGCTGGCAAAACATCCCGATCGTCTTTTAGGCCTGGCCGAGGTCATGAATTTTCCCGGTGTGATTAATCGTGATCCGGAAACTATGGCTAAAATCGCAGCGGCTCAGGGCAAAAAGATTGACGGTCACGCGCCGGAGCTTTCCGGTTTCGCCCTCAACAGCTATATCATGGCCGGGCCGGCCAGTGACCATGAAGCGACGACTCCGGCCGAGGCGCGGGAGAAATTGCGTCTGGGGATGCATCTGATGTTACGTGAAGGATCGCGTGAACACAATCTTGATGATCTTCTGCCGGTTGTCAACGTCCATAACAGTGCCAACTGCTCCCTGGTTTCAGACGACCGCCATGTTATCGATCTGCTGCATAAGGGCCATCTCGATTATTCGATCCGCAAGGCCATCGCCGGGGGTCTTGCGCCGTTGACCGCGATTCAGATGGCGACCATCAATCCGGCGCGTTATTTTGGTCTCAAGCGGCGCGGAGCCGTGGCTCCGGGTTATCGGGCCGACTGTGTGCTGCTGGATGATCTGGAAAACTTTACGATTAAGCAGGTTTTTCTGGCGGGTCGTCGGGTGGTGGATGAGGCTTTCACCGTCACTGCAAAGACATTGCCGGGGAATACTGTTTCGCTGGGTCCGTTGTCGGAAAAGAGTTTTGCCCTGCCGGCAAGCGGCAGCCGGGTCAAGGTTATCGGTATTGTCGCCGGCCAGCTGGTGACCCGTAAAATCGTGCTCAGGCCGAAGTGCAGTGACGGTCTGGTGGTGTCCGATCCAGAGCGTGATCTGGCCAAACTGGCCGTGCTTGAACGGCATCATGGCAGCGGTCGCATCGGTTTGGGTCTGGTGCAGGGGCTGGGACTGAAACGTGGGGCTTTGGCCGGGAGCGTGGCTCATGATTCGCATAATCTGATTGTGGCCGGCGTCAATGATGCTGATATGCTGCTGGCGGTGCGGGTGGTGAAAGAGATGGGAGGCGGACTGGCGGTTGTGGCCGATGGTCGCATCCGTGGCCGTCTGCCTCTGCCGGTGGCCGGGTTGATGAGCGCGGAAAAAGCCGAAACCACCGCGGCGGCACTGGCATTGCTGCAGGAGCAGGCAGCCTTGCTGGGGGCGGTTAATGAGCCCTTTATGACCCTCTCGTTTCTGGCTCTGCCGGTTATTCCGGCCCTGAAATTAAGTGATCAGGGGTTGGTTGATGTCGATAAGTTTTGTTTGACGGATTTTTGGGAGGAGTGAACCCCCTGGGGGTGAGGAGTGAAACCCAGAGCAGAGAGAAACTGAAAAACAGACGTCGGCTGCGGGTCGATCGACGGCTTTTCAGCGTTTTTTCTGAGTCAGAAGATAAGCCAGGTTGTCCAGCTCGCTGGTGATTGAGACGTTACGCAGAATGATGTTTTCGGGCACCCTGACCTTGATCGGGGCAAAGTTGAGAATGCCTTTGATGCCGCCGGCGACCAGTTTGTCTGCGACATCCTGAGCGGAATCGGCCGGTGTGGTAATAATGCCGATCGAGATCTTTTCATTTTTGACGGTTTTATCGATATCGCTGGTCGGCAGAATGGTGACACCGTTATTTAGTTCGCTGCCGATCTTGTTTTCATCACTGTCAAACGCCGCTACGATGCGGAAGCCATGCTTGCTGAAAAAGGCAAAATTAAGCAGAGCCTGGCCGAGCTTGCCGACGCCGACCACCGTTGTGGGCCAGTTGTGGTTAAGTCCCAGAATTTCTTTGATTTCACTTTCCAGTTTTTTCGTATCATAACCGACGCCCCGCACCCCGAATTCTCCGAAATAAGAGAGATCCTTGCGAATCTGGGCCGGACTGACCTGGCAGGAGTCGCCCAGCATTTCCGACGAGGTTACCGGATTGTTTTCGGCTTGAAGACGTTCGAGGCAGTTGATGTAGGTCGAGAGGCGTTTTATGGTGGCTTCCGGGATTTTATTTTCTTTGGTCTTCATTTCTTGCCCTTTATCCGAAAAAAATTTTCGAACAGGTCTTATGACTGTATGATTTACGATGCTGTGAGAGTTATCACATTGCCGGCGTTGATTCAAGTGAAATTTTTTCTTTACCGACTTTTATCCGCCGGAAAACAAGATATTTTTTGACAATTAACCACTTTTACACTAGGTTCAGCGCGAAAATCAGGGCTCTGGCCTGTTGTTGAGATATACGTTAGATCAGGTTGCGGTTACTGATAACCTGGAAGTTATGGAAATAGATGAAGAATATACGACGTGCTAATCTTGATTCGGTAAAACTGGTGGTGGTTAAACTCGGCAGCGCCGTACTGACCGACAGAGGCCATCTGCAACTCCCATTTTTTTCGCGCTTTGCCAGTGAAATTGTTGCTTTACGGCGGCAGGGCTATCGTTTTATCGTGGTCACATCGGGGGCCGTTGCCGCCGGGCTTGAGGCTCTGGGGTTTACGGCGCCGCCTGTGACTATTCCCGAAAAACAGGCTTGCGCAGCGGTAGGTCAGCTGCGCCTGATGCGCCAGTATGAAAAGGAGTTTGCAGCCTATAATCAGATTGTGGCCCAGGTGCTTCTGACCTCGGATGATATTCGTAACCGGCGGCGTTATCTTAACGCCCGTAACACCTTCCGGGCGTTGCTCAGTGCTGAGATTCTGCCGCTGGTTAATGAAAATGACACGGTGGTAGTGCGTGAAATAAAATTCGGTGATAACGACAATCTGGCCGCCCTTCTGACCTCGCTGGCGGAAGTTGATCTTCTTCTGCTGCTGACCGATCTGGACGGGGTCTACGATTGTGACCCGAAAGCCGATGGAGGGGCTTCATTGATCCCCTTGATTGCCGAAGTTGATGATGAAGTGACGGCTTTTGCCTGTACTTCCAAGACCAGTGTCGGCACCGGAGGCATGCTTAGCAAACTCGAAGCCGCCCGTAAAGCGGCGGCCTACGGAATTCCGACGGTTATTGCCAATGGCCAGAGGCCTGGGGTTATGGCGCGGGTGCTGCAGGGGGAGATTGAAGGTACGCTTTTTTTGCCGCGAACCAATCGTCTGAACTGTCGTCAGCACTGGTTGGCCTTTGCCGTCAATCCCTGCGGCAGTCTCTATCTGGATCGGGGCGCGGTTACGGCCCTGATTGAGCGCGGCACCAGTCTGCTGCCTTCGGGGATTGCCCGGGTTGAGGGTCGTTTCGGGGTGGGTGATCCGGTCTCGTGCCGGGATCTGGATGGGGTCGAGATCGCCCGCGGACTGGTGGCTTACAGTGCGCCGGATATCGAGAAGATTGCCGGTCACCATTCGCGCGAAATTTCCGCCTGTCTCGGTTATGATGCGGGAGCCGAAGTGATTCACCGTGATAATTTAGCTCTTTTGTAATGTACACAGGATTAGAGATGATGAATATTGAAAAAAAGATTAAGGAACTGGCGGTGCAGGTAAAGGCCGCGTCGCGGGTGCTGGCCGGAACGCCGACCCTGGAAAAAAATAGTGCATTGCGGGCGATGGCTGCCGGTTTGAGGCAGCGGCGCGGGTTTTTGCAGGAACAGAACCAGCTCGATCTTGCTCAGGGGCGGGCCGCCGGCTTGAGTGCGGCGATGCTGGATCGTTTGACCTTGAGTGATAAAGTCATTGAGGCGATGGCTACGGGGCTTGAGGAGGTTGCCGCCTTTCCCGATCCGGTGGGTGAAGTGGAACGTATGTGGCGGCGGCCGAATCAGCTGCTGGTCGGCAAAATGCGGATTCCGCTGGGGGTCGTCGGCATGATTTATGAGTCGCGGCCCAACGTGACCGCCGATGCTGCCGGACTCTGTTTGAAATCGGGAAACGGGGTTATCCTGCGAGGCGGTTCCGAAGCGTTTCATTCCAATATGGCCGTCCTTGAGGTGCTGCATGAAGCTCTGGCGACAACTTCAATTCCTGCCTCCGTGATTCAGGTGGTGCCCTTTGTCGAGCGTCAGGCGATAACCTGCATGCTCCAGTGTGAAGCTGAAATTGATCTGATTATTCCGCGCGGGGGCGAAGGTTTGATTCGTTTCGTCGTCGAAAATTCGCGGATTCCGGTTATCAAACACTACAAAGGTGTCTGCCATGTTTTTGTTGATGCCGGGGCTGAGATTGAGATGGCCCGCAACATCGTGATTAATGCCAAAACCCAGCGGCCCGGGGTTTGTAATGCCGCCGAAACGATTCTCGTGCATAAGGATATCGCGGCGAGCTTTCTTCCTCTGATGGTGGACGATCTCAAGGCGAGACAGGTGGAGATTCGGGCCTGCGCCCGGACGCAGGCGCTGTGTTCCGGTCTTGTGCCGGCCGATGAGGCTGACTGGGCTACCGAATATATCGACCTCATAGTTTCGGTGCGGGTGGTGGATGATTTTGATGCCGCCATCGCGCATATCGCCGAGTATGGTTCCGACCATACGGAAACGATTGTTACCAGTGATTATCATCGGGCCCAGGAATTTTTGCGGCGCGTTAACTCCTCGGTCGTGATGGTCAATGCCTCAACCCGTTTTTCTGATGGGGGCGAGCTCGGTCTGGGGGCGGAAATCGGTATCAGCACGACGCGGCTGCACGCCTATGGCCCCATGGGTCTGGAGGGTTTAACCACCACCAAATATATCATCTATGGCGATGGACAGATCAGAGAGTAGGCGGATCGGCATTTTCGGGGGAACCTTCAACCCGATTCACAACGGTCATCTGCGGGTGGCGGAGGAGGTTCGGCAAACCTTTGCTCTGCAGAAACTTTTTCTGGTGCCCTCATCCCGGCCACCGCATAAGGGGGATAACGAGGTGGCGGCGGCCGCGCATCGTTTGGCAATGGTGCGGCGGGCGCAGCGCGGGAATCCGTTTTTCGGCTGCAGTGCCTACGAGTGCAGCAAGGGAGGAACCTCTTATTCAGCAGAGACCCTGGCCTATTTTGCGCAGCGCTTTGCCGGGGCCGAACTTTACTTTGTCATTGGCTGGGACGCCTGGTGCGATATTGCGACCTGGTATGCTTTTACAAGTTTATTTTCTCTGGCAAATTTCATCGTTATCTCCCGGCTGGGGGCGGAGCCCTGGCTTGCAGGTTCGGAGGGCAAACTTTTTCCATTTGCGCTAAAAGATGAATTTTGTTATGAGAAGGATTCATCTTATCGGCACATTTCCGGTAACTCCCTTTATTTTTTGAGCGTTACCCGGCTGGATATTTCATCCAGCCAGATTCGAAGGGAGGCGGCGGCAAATCGTTCACTGCGCTATCTGGTTCCGGATGGGGTCGCCAGATACATTTTCAGTAACGGGCTCTATCTGGCCTGAGCCGTTTTGCCGTTTGCCTGAAAATGTAACGGTTGCAGGATTTAAAATGCGTTATTTTTTTAATTTTACATGAGGGCAAGGTATTTGATGAGCGAAAACCCATGTAGGGCTCTTCGGGATAATAAAAAACTTTCCTTGATCAAAGGTTTTCTTGAAGATAAAAAAGCTGAGCAGCTGGTTATTCTTGATTTGCGGGGCATCTCATCGGTGACGGATACCCTGGTGGTGGCTAGCGGCAATTCCGATCGGCATGTGCAGGCGGTCAGTGAGTATCTGGCCCAGGAGATGAAGCGGCAGGGTTATCAGCCGCTTGGTTGTGAAGGTCTGAAGGATGGGCGCTGGGCCTTGCTTGATTATGGCGATGTTATTGTCCATATTTTCTACCAGGAGATTCGCACCCATTATGATCTTGAAGGGGTCTGGCGGGATGCTCCGGTAATTCTGGATGAACGGAGAGGGGCGACTCTGTCGTGAGCCGGCGCAAGGATTGATGGCTTATGCGATTGCAGATGCTCCTGGTCGGTAAGACCAGGAATCTGACCTATCATCAGGAAATTTCGGAATATCATAAGCGTCTGAATCGCTATCTCGGGTGTGACGTGAAAGAGCTCCGGGAGGAAAAACCCGGCCGCAAGGAGACGCCCGAAGCTTTTTGTCGGCGTCAGGGTCCGCGCCTGGTTGAGGAATTCAATAAACCGGCAGGCCTGAAGATTCTTCTGGATGAGCGGGGACGGAGCCTGAGCAGTCATGAGTTTGCTCTCTTTATGCAGGGGGCTCTGCAGGGTGGTCACCAGAGTCTGGTTTTCTTTTGCGGCGGGCCCTTCGGTTATGCACCGGCGTTGCGCGAGACGGCCGATCATCTTATATCTTTGTCACCCATGACATTTCCGCATGAAGTTGCCCGTCTGCTTCTTTTTGAACAGCTTTATCGATCTATGACCATCATCAACAAAGAACCTTATCATTATTGATGGTGACCTGTAACCTTTCAACCCTTTTTTATTTTCGGGATTTGCTATGATTTACCGTATCATGCTGTTTGGTGGCTTGCTGGTTCTTCTGGGAGCTGCGTACCTGGTCTATTTAAACCCGACGGAAACCTCGGTGGCCCTGACCCAGGGGCTGAAGGTGGACGGCACCATGCCCTTTTTTCTGCTGGTCGCAGTCGCTGTCGGTGGGTTTGGCAGTGGTGTCTTTTTTTCCCTTCTCGCCCTGAGGCGGCAGGTCGGAGATTTTTTCCGGCAGCTGCGGGATAAAAAGAAGAAGTCGGCGCAGGAAGCTCTGCTGGAAGGGGTTGAGGCCGGGTTTCAGGGAGAGACCAAGAAAGCGGTTGCCAGCTTGAACAGGGTTCTGAAACTCGACAGGAAGAACATGGAGGCGGTCCTCGCTCTGGCCCGTCTGCTGATACGCGAACGGCAGCCGGGCCAGGCGCTGAAAACCCTTGACGCGGCCCTTGAACACACCCCTGAAGATCCCCGTCTGCACTGGTATCGAATTCAGGCGCTGCAGGGTCTTGATGATCCTCTGCGCATGACCAATCAACTCCTCCTGATGAAGGCGCGTTATCCCCGCAACCGGGCTCTGATGACGATGCTGGTTGAGCAGTTTTCCAGTCGTGGCTACTGGCGGGAGGCGCTCGAAGTCTGGCAGGAGATCAGCAAAGGTGAAGTTAAAGGTTCGCCGGAGAAGCTGAAAGCCGTCAGCGGGGTTGCCAACTCCGCGTATGAACTGGCGCGGCGGCAATGGCTGGCCGGCAATCGCGAGGCGGCAACGGCTTCGCTGAAAATCGTTTTTGAGCACGATAAGGAGCATCTGGCGGCTTACCTGCTGAAAGCCCAGATGGAAGTTAAAAAGTCAGAGGCTTTAAGTGTGCTCAAAAATGGTTTTCGCAAAAAACCGAATGCTGTTTTTCTGCTTGAAGAGGAGCGGCTTCAGCTTGAGGATGATCCCGAAAACAGCGCCGCCAAAATGCTTAAATCGTACCGTAAGGTTCTCTCCCGCAATCCGGAGTATCGGCCGGCGCGCTGGCTGTACGCCCGTTTCTGCCTGGAGCATCAAAAATTTGATGAAGCCGAGGTGGCGGCTAAAAGGTTGCGGGAAAGCGGTTTTACCGGACCTCTGCTGGAAATTCTTGAAGGTGAGCTGGCCTGTCATAAGGAGCATCGCTTAGAGGCGGCGGTTGATCATTTCAAAAAAGCTTTAGGTTGCGCCGAGCGTCTTGAGCCGGTATTCGGCTGCGAGGTCTGCGGCCGTCTGTCGCCGGACTGGAAGTATCGGTGTCCGCATTGCAGCAGTTATAACAGCTATGATATATCTGAGAGGGTCTGTTCCTTTGTCTAAACAGCCGGTAGCTTTGATTATTATGGATGGCTGGGGGCTGGCCGAAGCCGGGCCCGGCAATGCGGTCTCGCAGGCATTGACCCCGGTTTATTCGCGTTTGCTCAAGGAGTGCCCGTGGACGACGTTGGGAGCCAGCGCTCTTGATGTCGGACTGCCGCCCGGGCAGATGGGTAACTCCGAGGTGGGCCATACCAATATCGGAGCCGGGCGGATTGTCTATCAGGAATTAACTCGCATCAGCCGGGCACTTGTTGACGGCTCCCTGGCGGATAACGGGGTTTTGCAAAAAGCTTTTCAGGCCGCCGCCGGAAAGGGAAAATCATTACATCTTCTCGGACTCCTGTCGGATGGCGGGGTACACAGTCATCAGGATCATCTTGAGGCGCTTCTGCAGCTGGCTGCTGAGCGCGGGCTTGAGCGGGTTTATGTCCACGCTTTTCTGGATGGGCGGGACACGCCGCCGGCCAGCGGTCTGAAATATGTGCGCCGTCTGCAGGCCTTTCTGCAGAAACTGGGCTGTGGTCGGATTGCCTCTCTCGGCGGCCGTTTTTACGGGATGGATCGCGATCAACGCTGGGATCGGGTGGAACGCTGCTGGCGGACGCTGGTTCTCGGTGAGGGCGAGCGTTTTTCGGATGCGGCTCAGGCCGTGGAAAGCTCTTATGCACATCAGGTTTTCGATGAGTTTGTCGAGCCTTTACTGATTACGGCAGAGGGGCAGGAGCTGCCCCTGATCAGAGAGGGAGACGCTCTGATTTTTTTCAATTTTCGCGGGGATCGAGCCCGGGAAATAACCATGGCTCTGACTGCAGATGATTTTCAAGGTTTTGCGCGACCCTATTTCCCCAGACTCGGGGTCTATGTCTGTATGACCGAGTATGATGCTGATTTTGCGCTGCCGGTGCTCTTCCCTCCGGAAAAATTGCCGGATGTTCTGGGTGAGGTGATTGCTGATAATGGTCTCAGTCAGCTGCGTATTGCCGAAACCGAGAAGTACGCCCATGTCACCTTTTTTTTCAATGGCGGCCGGGAGGAGCCTTTTCCCGGAGAGGAGCGTTGTCTGGTGCCGTCGCCCCGGGATGTGAAAACTTACGATCTTAAACCCGAGATGAGTGCCGGGCTTGTCACCGAGGAGTTGCTTAAGCGTCTCGATAAGAAGGTTTACGATCTGATTGTGCTTAATTTTGCTAATTGTGACATGGTTGGTCATACCGGTAATCTGCCGGCAGTAGTCAAGGCCTGCGAAACGGTTGACAACTGTCTGGGCCTGCTTTTAGAAAGATTAAAAGAGAAAGGCATTATCGCTCTGATAACCGCCGATCATGGTAATGCCGAGGCTCTGCTTGATCGGGATGGACAACCGATTACCGCTCACTCCACCAACCCCGTGCCGCTGATTATCTGCGGGGGCGACTTTTCTCACCGCCATCTGCGGCCAAGTGGAGTTTTAGCCGATATTGCGCCTACTGTTTTACAGATTATGGGTCTGGCCCAACCGCCGGCCATGACCGGCAGCAGTCTGCTTTAAGCCGGCTGACGTTCGGCTTAAAGCAACCGGCTCGCGCCTGACCATTGAAAAAGTTATGGATATTTATGCTGCGACCGGTGCTTTGCTTGATCTTCTTTTTCCGCGCCGCTGTCTGGTCTGTGCGGTTTTTCTCTCTCATCCTCTGAGTTACCCTTCTCCGGATAAGGGGCTGGAGCCTTATCTCTGTTTCGCTTGCCGTCACCAGCTGCATCTCTGTGCAATCACGTCGGAACAGCCGAAGCTGCTGCAGGGAGAGAAAGTTTTTTCCGGCTATCTCTATGGCGGAGCCCTGGGGAAAATCATCCCGTTATGGAAATACCAGGCTCGGAATGAGTTTTTTCCGCTTATCAGGATGATGCTCACTCTGGCTTTAACGCAGCTGGAAAGTTCAGCGCTTGATTGCGACCTGATTGTCGCCCTGCCTCTGACTCCGCGGGCATTACGTAAGCGCGGCTTTAATCAGGCTTTTTTTATCGCTTCATCCCTTGCCCTCTTTCTTGAACGTCCTTTAGGTCGTAATCTGCTGCGTAAAATTGCTGACACCCCGCGTCAGGCCTCGCTCGACCGTCAAGCCCGTCTGCACAATGTGCGCTCTGATATCTTTCAGGTTTCTGATCCGGCACGGATTGCCGGTCGACATATTCTGCTCTGTGATGATGTCCTGACTACGGGAACGACTTTGAGCGCCGCCGCCGGCGCACTGAAAAATGCCGGGGCGGGTCGGGTCACGGCCTTTACTTTAGCCCGGGTGCCGCCGGCCTGATGCGGATGAGCTGCAAATCAGCGTCGGTTTTTCAGCCGGCTCGGCTCATACTCTGTGTCAGTAATGCCGGGTGACTTTTTACTTCAAAAAGTTGCCGGTCGGTGCTATTGGCCGGCGTTGGCTGAAGGTCGATTTAAGAATATTTTGCAGTCGGTTTTTTTAGTTCAGGGATTGTTTTATGCGTGAATGGGGCTGGCGGCTTATCTCAAAAATCGGGGCTTTGCTGCTGCTGGCTTCGTTTTTACTGCTTATCAGTCTGCCTAATCTGATCGACCTGGAAAATTTTCGGCCGCAACTGCTTACATACCTGCAGTCACAGCTATCCGGTGAACTTACGCTTGGCAAGTTGCAGTTGACCTTTGCGCATGGGCCGGGAATTCGTTTAGAATCTCTGCGTCTTCTCGACCATACGGGTGCGCAGGAGATTGCGGTGGCGACCGCTGTCGTAAATTTTAATCTTCGACACCTTTTGCAGCGCCGTCTTCAACCCTCTCGCATTACCCTGGTGCGTCCGCGGTTTGTGCTGCAGGTTGACAGCGCAACTTCTCCCTGGGCCGCTTTCCTGCCGCCAGTCTCCACACCCTCGATCAGCACTGCAGTAGAACAACCTGAAAAAGTGACAGAACAACCGAATCGTTCCGACACTGATGCTGCCGCCGGAGAAGGGGTGAATACTGTTTTCGGAAAATGGTATTTTGCCGGAACTGTGAGCAGAGCCGCTCTGCAGATTATTGATGGGTCGGTGGCTTTTACGGATTGCTGCTTCGGGTCGTCGCCGGTGGTTACACGACTGGAAGAGCTTAATCTTTTCCTGCAATGGCATAAATCCGGAGCGCCGGCCGGTTTTACCCTGGCGTTCCGGGTGCTTGACGACCAGGGTGCCGGGCATCTGCAGCTAAAGGGGACTCTCTCATCCTTGCAGTGGCCCCTGCATCCCGGAGAGATGTTGCTTGATTGTCAGGTGGCTGCCGCAAATCTTAATGCCGCGACCTATTTCCCCTATTATCAGAAATATGTACCGATGCGCTTTATCGGGGCCCGCGTCGATATTGATTCGACCTACCAGGGTAATTTGCTGGGTCTTTTCCGTTCGCGGGGAAAGATTGTGCTGCATCAGGCCGAACTCGATTATCAGCAGGTGTTCAGCCGGAAACTTAATTTCAATCGTTTTGCGGTTGATTATGATTTTCGCCTGGCCGACCGCTATAACACGATAGAAACTCTAAAGTGCGCGATTGATGCCGACGGCCTGAAACTCAGCGGCCATTGTCTGTTGCATGATGCCCGACGTGGGATTGACGGTACGATTGAGGCCGGTCTTGAAATTCCTGAATTTGACCCGGCGTCGATCTCAGCTCTGCTGCCCTGGAAAATTCTGCCGGAAAAAATTTTTACCTATTACCGGTTGCTGCAACCGGGGGGACGTTGCGCGGTCGAGAGAGCCTATCTTAAGGGTGATTATCGGAAAATTGTTCGTCTGGCTGAAAAAAATCCTCCCTCAGGCGTGGTTGGCGGTCAGCTCAAAGTTGATGGTCTGCATTTTAATCTGGCGGATGAATGGCCGGCTGTTACTGTCAGTAAAGCCGGGGTAATGTTTGAGGGTGATTCTCTGGTCATAGACGACCTTGCTTTTGCCTGGGCCGGCATTGCGGGAGAGCCGGTTAAACTCTCTATACAGCAGTTGTTTCATGATCCTCAATTTGCGCTTTCAGGGCGATATGATTTTGACCTCAAATCTATGCAGCCCCTTATTGAAAGGTTCTATCAAACTGGGCTCAATAAGCCTGGTAAAAGTTTTCCGCTGATCTTTGGCAGTGGTTTCCTGCACGGAGATCTTGCCTGCACGGGGGCGTTCACCAGGCTTTTTGAGAGTAGCTGGGGGGGGATGCTTGCGGGGCGTAATCTCTCGTTTGTGGTCGAGGGGAAGCCTTATCCGGTTAACCGGGGAGCCGCGTCCCTGATTCTTGCCCAGGATCGACTGGTCATCGAAAAGGGAAGTTGCCTGATGGCTGCACTGCCTTTGACGTTCTCTGGCAATCTGCCCGGGCCGGCCACCTGGTTATCTCCAGATCGGGGGAGTGATCTGGCGTTTGAGCTTACGGTCAAGATGCCGCAGGTTGTTCCCGGATATCTCGATCTTTTGTGGCGGGATAAGAAACTCTCGGTTACAGGGGAGTGCCTCGGGCCTTCACCGCTGGCCATGCATGTCAGTGGTGATCTTAATCATCTGTCAGATTTTCAATGCCGGGGGACGGTGGCTCTGGATTGGGGGGCGGTCAAGCTCTCCGCTCTGGAAGGTACCTTTGATCGTTTAAGTTGTCTGGCCGAATTCGATCGGGATAAGATAGCCTTTAAGCGTCTCTCTGTCGGACGGGGCGGATCAGATCTCTCGTTTCAAGGCGCACTGGCACAGGAAAAAGATGGTGCAGCATACGTTGTGCGGGGCGAACTGTCTGCCGATCGGTTGGTGGCGGCCGATTTTCTTCCGGCCAAAAAAATATTCGCCGAAGCGAACGGTGCTCAGGCCGGGTCGGAGACAGCTGCAGCGGCTTTGCCCGCAAGAGAAGTGGACGGCAGCGGTTTCGTCGGTCGCGGAGGGCCGTCGGCCGCATTTCCGCTGCCCGCCGTCAGGGTTGATCTGAAGGGTGTTGTCAAGGAGTTGCAGCTGCCGGCGTTGTCGATGTCGGCTCCGCCTGAAGGTTATGAAGCGGAGCCCTGGCAGTCGCTTAATAATTTTACCTTTTCTCTGGTCGGCGGGCCGAGTGCGGCTGTGACCATTAATGCGTGTCACTGGCAATGGGGTAAGCAACGGGCGGAAATAAGTGTTCTGGGTGAGGTGCAGTACCGGGACAAAGGCTGGGCCGGCACCCTTGAGGTTGGCGCTGAAGATCTCGACCTCGATACGCTTTTAAACTGGAAGGAGCCGGTGCCGCCGGCGGCAGCCGAACAGGCGCTGGCGCCGGCTGAGTCCGGAATAAGGGCCTGGCTGCTGGCCGAACTGGCTGCGGCAGTAGAGCCTGATGCGGTGGAGAACCTGGTCGATCGGCAGGGATTACTGGCGAGGAACAATCTTCGGATTAAGGCCCGGGCTCAGCATCTGCTCTGGCAGAGAATGACGCTCGATGAACTCGAAGGCGATTGTACCGTCAACGCTTCGGGAGTCAGGATCAGCAATCTTGCCGGTCGCAGTTTCGGGGGTAATTTTAAAGCCCTGGCGCAATGGTCTTTCAGCGACGACTCTTTTGCGCTGGAGTCCAGGCTTGATAATATCTATTTTGAAACCTTAAATGACTACCTTGAAAACCCGGCCCGAGGGTTGCCGATGCAGGGCGGATATGGTTCGGCTGAATTTAATCTGGGCTGGCAGGGCAGATCCCTGAAGCGTTGGCAGGAGAGTCTGGGCGGACGTTTTGCTTTTGATTTTTATGATGGCCGCCTGAAAAAATTTACGTTGCTGGCCAATGTCTGTTCACTGCTCAATCTCTCCCAGTTTGCGGCCCTCAAGCTGCCCATGATCAGCATCGATCAGGGGGTTCCATATCAGACGCTTACCGGTAAAGGGGTCATCGATCAGGGGGTTGTCAGGTTTGATGACTTTGCCATGTGCGGAACTTCGTTGAATCTTTTTTGCGAAGGGAAGATATCTCTGCCCGATGAACAGGTCGATCTCAAAATCGGGGTTCAGCCGCTGCAGACGATCGATAAACTGCTTGCGACGATTCCGGTGGTCGGTTATATAATTACCGGCGAGAAGAAAACCTTTGTCGTTATTCCGATAACGGCGACCGGCTCGTTTGATGATATCAAGCTTAAGTCGCATACGGTCGCCGGTTTGGGCAATAAGGCCGTAGGCATGCTTCAGAGGTTTTTTAAGACCCCGGTAAGATTGCTGCAAATGCCGGGAAAATTGTTAAACCAGATAGAGTCCGAAGGTGATGCGAAAACCGCCGTCGGAGGAGAGCGCCAATAGGTGGTTTATATGTTTAGATTCCTGCTGTGGTTGGGCCTGGGTTATCTTTTTCTGCGTCTTTTTATAAAGCGACCGGCGGTTGATAAACAGAACCCCGCCACCGGCAGTCCGGGGGCGGGGCGCGGGGAAAAGATGGTTAAATGTGCCGTCTGTGGTCTTTATGTGCCTGAACATGAAGCTCTGGCCGGAGGCTGGCGGCGTGATGCCGGGCATTATTACTGCAGTCCCGAGTGCCGGCAAAAGGGGGTCTGAGCGGTGGCGACCGGGTTATGCGACTGTCAGTTTCGTCTGTAAATTGGCATAGATATTTTTTACATTTGCGACCAGTTCCGGGTTTACTTCATAAGGGGCCTGATCACGGCGGTCGGCGGCAACGATGTTCTGGTCGTAATCGAGAAAACCCAGAACTTCAATGCCTTCGAGATTATTACGGATGAACTCCCGGTCGCCGGCTTCACAGACTTTGTTGCCGACGGCAAAGACCTGATTGATGCCAAGGTCAGCCGCCAGTTTTTTGATCTGACGGGCGGTCTGCAGGCTGCGTGAACCGGGCTCGACGACGACTATAAAGGCGTCAATGCCTCTGGTTGCTCCGCGTCCCAGATGTTCAAGGCCGGCCTCCATGTCTAAAATGATGCTTTCGTCCCGTTGCAGCAGGATATGGCGGAGAAGGAATTTCAGGATGACACTCTCCGGACAGTAGCAGCCGCCGCCTCCTTCGGGGATGGTGCCGAGAACCAGCAGTTTCAGGTTCTCCCGGCGCAGGCTGAAATTGTCAGGAATATCATCAACTTTAGGATTGAGTTTAAACATGCCGCCGTAGGTGCCTTTCTGGGATCCGGTTCTTTCCTGAATGAAATCGGTCATCTCGGCGAAAGGCGTTATTTTACTGACTTCATCAAGGCTGAAACCGATAGCTGAGGCGAGGTTGGCATCGGGGTCGGCATCAATAGCCAGAACTTTATGTTCACTCGCCGCGATGACCCGGGCCAGGGTGCCGGCCAGTGTGGTTTTGCCGACCCCGCCTTTGCCTGAAATTGCAATTTTCATAATCTCTAATTCCTTGTTGTGGTGGTTTGAAATATATGTCCCGAAAAAATTCGCTTGTTATTATCTCGGCAATCTATGGCCTCAGCTGGAAAAAATCAAGGTCGATTGTTGCATAGTGACAATAAATTCTCTTAACCTTGAGTCTTGATTACAATTGAGGGGCAATGGTCAATAATAATGCACCGTCTGAGATTTCCGATTATATCGGGCATCGGCAACGCCTGAAAGAGCGCTTTTCCCGGCAGGGGTTGAGCGGTCTGCATGATTATGAGGTGCTTGAGCTGCTTTTGGGCTATGTTATTCTGCGCCGCGACGTAAAACCACTGGCCAAAGAACTCCTGCGTAAATTCGAAACCGTCAAGCGGGTTCTCGATGCTCCTCTGGATCGTCTGCAGGCCGTTGCCGGCATGGGCCCGCAGAGTGCTCAGTTTCTTAAGTTGTGCCGGGAACTGCTGGTGGTCTATCTCGAACAACCCGACCGGCAACGGCAGAGTGTAACTTCACCCGAGCAGATTGGAGAGCTCTGCCGCTCCCGACTGGAAGGACTTTCCGAAGAGCATTTTCTGGTTCTCTTTCTTGACAACCGGCATCGTTTAATCGTCAGTGAAGTGCTGCAGCGGGGGACGGTTGATATGAGCGTGGTTTATCCGCGGGAAGTGCTGACCCGGGCTCTGCTGCATCGGGCGGCGGCTTTACTGGTGGCGCATAATCATCCGGGCGGCAGCCCGACACCCTCAAACGATGATCTCAAAATCACCCAGGCCCTTAAAAATGCTGCCGCAACCCTTGATATTCGCCTGCTTGATCATCTGATTGTTGCCGGCTGTCAGGTGGTAAGCCTGAAAGAGCTGGGCCATTTGTGAGAGCCTTCCGCTCTTTACTTTCTTTCATTCAAGGTCAAGTCTGAAGGTAATCGTATTGTTTTCCTGACTCTCCACGACAAAGCCGAAGGCCAGGCAGAAGTCAATCATTCTGCTGTTTTCTGCCAGAACGACCCCGAAAATCTGCTTGATCCGGCGATCCCGGGCAATCTCAATTAAACGCCGCATAAGAATGGAACCGACCCCCGACCCCTGATAGGCATCAGCGACGACGATGGCAAATTCATGCTGGTCGCGGCGGGGCTGATAGCTTAAGCGGTTGACGCCGATGGAGCGCTGGCGATTGTTTTCTTCAATCAGGGCAATAATCGCCATCTCCCGGTCATAATCGATCTGGGTGAAGCGGGCGGCCAGCTCGTGGCTCAGATGCCGGCGAAAACTGAAAAAACGGAAGTAGTTGGTCTCGCGCGAGAGGGAGTTGAAGAGTTCATGATGCAGATCTTCATCCTCCGGGCGGATTGGTCGAATAAAGATATTACGTCCGTCACGCAACTGATCATGAAACTCATATTCGTTGGGATAGGGAGCAATAACCAGGTGGTGCGGAGCCTGGATATTGCTCCTTTTTATTTCAATCACGGCATGGTCCAACCTGAAACTTTGTCTGGCGGTTTCCCGCAACCTGAGTTCGAGGGTGACTATTTCCGGACAGTCGGTAACGATACTGGCCAGGCGTAAGAGAATTATGGCCAGATCTTCATTAAGCTCCGCACTGCGTCGTTTCAAGGCCCGAACGGCCGGAGAGCGGGCAATCATGACCCGGGCGAGAAAGGGGTTGAGGGGGGGGAGCATGATCGACTTTTCCGGTTGTATCTCGCCGGCGATGCCGGCCATGGCCAGAAAAAGATAGGGTCCGAATTCGATATCAGTGGCGCTTCCGGCCCGCAGTGCCAGGCCCTCGTTGAGTGCCGGGGCGGACGGTGCTGAAAGATTCAGGCCATAGGCCTGCAATAGTTGTTGCGCCGGGCCCTGGGGGAGTTTTTTTATTTCGTTGTCGAGACAGGGTTCAAGAAACTCCCGGGGGTTAAGATGTTGAAGGCTGTACTCCCGATGAAACCTGGGGGCCACGGCTGTCAATTGATTGAGTTTATGGCGATAGCGGCGGCTGTAGAGATAGGCGTTCAGGGCGGCGGGCACGCTGAAGTAGACATAGATACCCTGGTGGGCCAGGGGGGCCGCGATTCGGCGGTCTCTGGGATTGGCGTTGATCCAGGTATAGGTTACGGCGCAGTAGTGATGTTCGAGTTTTTTCTGGACCTGTCTGATTAAAAGTCTGGGGTCAAGGGTCTGGTGGGCGGCGGCAAGGATTATCAGGGCGTCGAACTCTTCGGCTTCGAGGCAGGCGGCGATGGCCGCCGAAAAAGTTTCGGTGTCGGTTGTGCCTCCGACATCAATCGGGTTCTGAACCAGTTTTTTCGGAAGAATTTGGCGTAGTCTTGCGAGTAATTTTTTGGAGAGCGGGGTGGGTTCAACCTCGTTGAAGAGGAGATGATCGACCGTGAAGATGGCAAGCCCGCCGGAGTTGGTGATAATGCCGAGGCGGTCGCCGTTCGGAATATTGCGGCGGGAGAGGGAGCGGCCCGCAAGAAGCATCTCTTTGAGGTTATCGACTGAAATTATGCCGGCCCGTCGAAAGGCACTGTCATAGACCGGGCCCGCTCCGATCTGGGAAAAAACCCGGCGCCGCATGATCTCATGAATCCGGGGATGGCGGCCGCTTTTGATGGCGATGATGGGTTTGATGCGGGAGACCGAGCGGCAGGCGCTGATGAATTTTTTTACATTACGAATATTTTCCAGATAGAGCATGATGGCATCAACTTCAGGGTCGTCACCGACAAAATCTATAAGGTCGCCGAAATCGATGTCCAGCAGGGAACCGATGCTGGCAATATGACTGAAACCGATATCGAGCTCGCGGGCAAGATCGAGAATGGTGCCGAGCACGGCCCCGCTCTGCGAAAAAAAGGCAATCTTGCCGGCTGGCGGCAGTTGCGGGTGGGTCGAGAGGTTAAGGCGAATAGGCGGGCAGAGGATGCCGCTGGAGTTGACTCCGATTATGCGGGTACTACTCGTGCGGGCGGCCTCCATGATCTCTTCCAGAACGGCCCGGTCCCGGCTTGAGGTGATGTTTTTAAGAATGGCAATGGCCGCGGTCCGTTTCAGGGTGGCCGTTGTGAAATAGAGGGGCAGCTCGTGCAGCGGACAGGTCAGAAAAAGCAGGTCGATCTCTTCCCGAATCTCATCAAGTGATTTTCTGTATTCAATGCCGTCGGGCTCTCTCTCCTTCACGTTGCCGATGATGTAGATGGTTCTCGGCAGAGCTGTTCTGCGCAGGTTGTCGACCAGCTCCGTGAACTTCAGATCCTGATCCGCGTCCCTGTTTCCGGCAACGGCGATGACCTGGGGATTGAAGAGTTTTTCCAGCTGACTGACGCTCATGTTTAATCCTGTTTACCCTATTTCAAGCCATATTTATCGAGGCGATAGCGGAAGGAGCGAAAACTCAGGCCGAGGAGTTCCGCGGCCCTGGTTTTGTTGCCCTGAGACTGCTTGAGAGCCTGTTCAATCAGATCGGTCTCCAGGTTGGCGACGACCGTTTCGAGATCGATTCCATCGGGGGGTAAAATGTTGATGGTGAGGCCGGGCGCAGATTTTTTTCTGACAACCTCCGGCAGGGTGGCCTGGGTGATGACGTCGCTGCCTGATTCAAGCACCACGCAGCGCTCGACAATATTTTCAAGCTCGCGGATATTGCCGGGGTAGTCGTAGCTGATCAGGGCCTGGGTGGCTTCCGGGCTGAAACCGTTGAGGCTGCGATTGTGTTCAAGGCAGTATTGCTGCAGAAAGTGTTTGAGCAGGAGCGGAATGTCTTCCGGGCGCTGGCGTAAGGGGGGCAGGTCTATGCGGATAACATTGAGGCGGTAGAAGAGATCCTGGCGAAATTCACCACTGCTGACAGCCGCCTGCAGATCGCGGTTGGTGGCTGCAATAAATTGCAGATCGACACTGATCTCTTTGGGGTTGCCGACTTTCTGGAAACGTTTTTCCTGAATAACCCGTAAGATTTTAACCTGCAGGGCGGGGGGGATTTCGGCAATTTCATCAAGAAAAAGGGTGCCGCCGTCGGCTGCGGCCAGATAGCCTTCAGTGTTGCTGACGGCCCCGGTAAAGGCTCCTTTGGTGTGGCCGAAGAGCTCGCTTTCGATCAGATGCTCGGGAATGGCGGCGCAGTTGACCGCAACAAAGGGTTTCTCCTTATGGGGGCCGGAGAAATGGATGGCGCGGGCGACAAGCTCCTTGCCGGTACCCGATTCACCGCAGATCAGAACGTTGGTCTTGGTCGGTGCGACCTGTTTAATAACTTCGTAAATGGCCATCATGCCGGGACTTTTACCAATCAGGTTATCAAAGCCGAAACGTTTTTCCAGCTCTTGACGCAAACGCAGATTTTCCCGCTGCAGCTGTGAGTTTTTCAGCGCTTTTTCAACGGTCAGCAAAATTTCATCAACTTTGAAGGGTTTGGTAATATAGTCAAAGGCCCCGTTTTTCATGGCTTCAATGACAGTGGTCGTGGAAGCGAAAGCGGTGATCATGATGATTTCGGTGGATGGAGTCTTTTTCTTGACTGTGCGCAAAAGTTCAAGGCCGCTCATGGAGGGCATTTTAAGATCGCTGATAATCAGATCGTAGCTTTCTCTTTCAAGGCTGGCTACGGCTGCAAAAGCATCAGTGAAACAACTTGTCCGGTAGCCGGCCCGCAGAAGAATGATCTCAAGGAATTCACACATGCTCTGTTCGTTGTCAACGACCATGATGTGGAGGTTGCGGTTGTCGCTGTTTTGCTCTTTTTTCATTGGCGTTGCCTGATTCCTTTCTCGAGCAGCTTAACTTGCACTTTGGATTACGGGAAAACTGATCTGGGCGCAGGTGCCGGTCTGGTTGTCTTCTCTTTTACTCAGCTGAATACTGCCGTTGTTGATGCGGGTCAACTGAAAAGCGATATAGAGTCCAAGGCCGGTACCGGCCGGTTTGGTGGTGAAAAAAGGTTCAAAAATCTTTTTTGCTGTCGCGTCGCTGATGCCGGGGCCGTTATCGCAGATTTTAATTTTGATCCAGTTGGGATGGTGTTCGACCTTGCTGTCTGCTGCCGCTTCGCGGGTGAGCGGGAGTTCGCTGAGAAAACCGTTTTTTATGTTCTGGCTTGAGATGTTTATTGTGCCACATCCGTCAACCGCTTCCAGGGCATTCTGAAAAATATTCCAGAAAATCTGCTCCAGTTGTTCCGGGTTTGCTTTAATCAGGAGCTGGTCCGTATGGTATTTTTCATAGAAACGGGTCTCGGGGCACTGGGCCCGAAAAAGAAAGACCAGATCCTTAAGCAGGGCGATGATGTCGGTGTTGATCTGGGCTTTGCCGTCGAGTCGGGAAAATCCGAGAAAATCCGTGATCAGATTATTCAGGCGTGTGCTCTCTTTGAGAATGATCTGCAAAAGCCGCTGGTGGGTTTTGTCCTGAGTGGGAAGATCTTTGGCGAGAATCTCGATGGAACCGCTGATGGCGGCCAGAGGGTTGCGGATCTCATGGGCAATGCCGGCGGAGAGTCGGCCGATGGCCGCCATTTTGTTGGCGGCCTGGAGATGCTCCTCAATCTCTTTTAACTCAGTCAGATCCTGAAAGATGAAGATCCAGCCGGAGTGGCGGTTCTGGCTTTTGACTAACGGGGTAAATGAGAAGCCCAGAATCAGCTGCCGGCCTTCGGGGCGCTGGTAGATGATCTCATGGCGCTGGCGGTTGTGGTTCTCCTGAGCCGGCGGCAATGCGATAATGATGTTGTTTAACTGCCGGCCGATGAGCTGCTCTCTGTCAAGGTTAAGAATATTGCAGGCCGCCTGATTGATGGAGTTGATCAGAAAGTGTTGGTCGGTAGTTATGAGGCCGCTGTCGATCGAGGCGATAATATGTTCATTTAAATCTTTGAACTCTTTTAGGTCGCTGGTTATTTTCTGCAGGCGTTTTTTGCTGTCGAGCCGTTCCTTGGCAATAAAACTTAAGATAAAAGCCGTCAGGTAGAAAGGAGTGAGGTTGAAGAAAATCTGCGAGACAATTTTACGGTTACTGCTGAGCAGCGGGGGCAGGGGCAGAAGATCCTGAAAAGGGTTGTAGAAATGGGCGAAAAGAATCAGAAGGTAGAGGAAGGTGCAGTAAAAAAGCAGGGCGATGGTTTTCTGACGTTCAAGATAGAGGGTGCCGCCCAGAATTATAAGATAGAAGAGAGGAAAGAACAGGCTGTAAAAACCGCCGGTCAGATAGATGAGTCCGGCGATCAGGGTGGCGTCGACCACCAGTTGCTGGCTGATAAAACGCTCGAAACGATCGCTCTTTTTGAGACGCAGAGCGCAGGCGATGGTTAAAAAGTAGGTTATGATGACAAAACTGTAGAGCGAAAGCGGGCTGGGCGCTGATTCATTGCCCCAGATGAATTCAAAGAGGATCAGAGCGCCCAGTAAAAGGCTTACCAGCAGCAGGCGAAAGGCCAGAAGTCTTTTCAGGGGAGCGGACGCTTTGGCCATGTTAATGCACGACTTCTCCCATCTTGAAGATGGGCAGGTACATGGCGACAATCATGGTCCCGAGAATGCCTCCTAAAAAGACCATCAGCAGGGGCTCAATCAGAGAGGTGATGGCGCTGACGGCGACATCGACTTCGTCATCGTAAAAGTCCGCAATTTTGTTGAGCATCTGATCCAGGGCGCCGGTGGTCTCGCCCACCGCAATCATCTGGACGACCATGGGTGGGAAAATGCCGCTATCCATCAGAGGCTCGGCGATAGTTTTGCCCTGACTGATACTTTCCCGGGTCGCCAGGATCGCCTTTTCAATGACGACGTTGCCGGCCGTGCGCGCAACGATATCCAGCGAGGTCAGAATCGGCACGCCGCTGGAGATCATGGTTCCCAGGGTCCGGGTAAATTTGGCGACTGCAACTTTGCGCAAAAGGATACCGAAAATCGGCATTTTCAGAAACATGCTGTCAAAAAAATGGTGGGCCTTATCATTTTTGTTATAGATTTTTTTGATAATGAAAACAAACAGAAAGATGGCGGCCAGAATAAAGACAATATTATTGCGGAGAAAGGCGCTGATGTTGACGATAATCTGTGTCAGCAGCGGCAGCTCGGCGCCAAAGCCGGAAAACATTTTCTGAAAGGAGGGGATGACGAAGATCATCATGATGGCGATAACGATAATGGCAACAAAAAGCACTGATGAGGGATAGACCAGGGCACCTTTGACCTTTTTCTTTAATTTCATATTTTTTTCCATGAAAAAGGCGAGGCGTCCAAGAATGACATCCAGGGCTCCGCCGGTTTCACCGGCATCAACCATATTGCAGTAGAGTGAGTCGAAAACGGCGGGATGTTTTCTTAAGCCGTCCGCCAGGGTCTCGCCTTTCTCAACATCTTCCTTGACGATTGTAAGGACTCTTTTAAACTCCTTGTTCTCCTGCTGGGTCGATTGAATCTCCAGACACTGAATAATCGGCAGACCGGAGTTGATCATTGTCGCGAACTGACGCGTGAAAACCACAACATCCTTTTCCGGTACGCGAGCTTTCAGGAAAGGGAGATTGATCTCAATATCTTTCGGTTTTTTTCTGACCTTGAGCTCGGAAATGCCCTGTTTGCGCAAACTCAGGGTGACTACACTTTCAGAGATGGCCGTAAGCTCGCCCTTGACTTTTTTGCCTTGCCGGTTCTTGCCCTGCCATTTGAAGGTATCCATCTTCTATCCTTATTCTGCTCGTCAGTTGTCATCTATCGGCCGTCAGCGGTTGTCTGCAGACCTTTTTCGGCTTACGTTTGCCGAAAACCCGTTAATATTACACCTGGCCGAGCATCTGCTTGAGCTCGCTCAGGTCGTTGCTTTTGGCGAAGGCGCTCTCCAGGCTGATCTTGCCGGTCTGGTAGAGGGTGGCCAGTGACTGGTTCATGGTCTGCATGGAAAACTTACTCTGACCCACCTGCATCTGTGAGTAGATCTGGTGGACTTTGTCTTCGCGGATGAGATTGCGAATGGCGGCATTGGGCACCATTAGTTCCAGAGCCATAACCCGGCCATGGCCGCTGCGGTGAGGCAGAAGCTGCTGCGAGATAACCGCCTGCAGGACAAAGGAGAGCTGAGAACGAATCTGGGGCTGCTGGTGGGACGGAAAGATGTCGATAATCCGGTTGATGGTCTGGGCGCAGGAGTTGGTGTGCAGGGTGGCCAGGGTCAGATGGCCGGTTTCGGCGACGGTCAGGCTGGAGGCGACGGTTTCAAGGTCGCGTAACTCACCCACCAGAACGACATCCGGATCCTGGCGCAGAATATAGCGCAGGGCTTTACTGAAATCCTCGGTATCGGCTTTTACCTCACGCTGGTTGACGATGCAGTTTTTGTGGGCGTGAATAAACTCAATCGGATCTTCGATGGTGATAATATGTTCGTGGCGCTCTTCGTTGACCTGATCGATCATTGAAGCCAGGGTGGTGCTTTTGCCGCTGCCGGTCGGACCGGTAACCAGAATCAGACCGCTGGGTTTGCGCATCAGCTCCTGAATAATGGGGGGCAGGCCGAGTTCGTGAAAAGGTTTTACCTCATATGGAATAGCCCGAAAAGCGCCGGCGACCGTGCCCCGCTGGACAAAAATGTTGGCGCGGAAGCGGCTGACCCCTTTAAGTCCGAAAGAGAGATCAAGTTCATTATCTTTTTCAAAGCGGTGCTTTTGGCTGTCGGTCAGGACGCTGTAGCACATCTGTTTTGTTTCATTGGCGTTCAGCGGCGGCAGGTTTAAAGGGTGCAGGGTCCCGTCGATACGGATCTGGGGCGGGCTGGCATTGGTCAGGTGAAGGTCGGAGGCCCCTTTATCAATCATGATTTTCAGAAGTTCGTGTAAACTGGCCATAGCTGTACTCCGTTCTTTGCCGGCTGATTGGAAAAGTAATCTCTATAAAGCAGTCTTCGGTCTTTAGTCTTTAGCATTGTCAATCGATGTTCAGTCTCGCCTAATCCCGGGCCGTGACCCTGAGTACCTCCTGAAAGCTGGTTGTTCCTTCAATCAGTTTACTCAAGCCGCTCTGGCGCAGACTTTTCATGCCGTTCCTGATAGCCATGCTTTTAATTTCCATAGTATTGGCTCCGTTGATAATTGCGGTTTTGATCTCTTCGTTCAGGGTCATGATTTCATAGAGGGCAATCCGGCCTTTATAGCCGGTTCGATTGCACTCTTCGCAGCCCGCGCCGGAGAGGCAGACGGCATTTTCGGCGATTTCCGGATCCATTCCGCTTTGAATCAGAGCGCGAACCGGCACATTTTCCCGGGTGGAGCATTTCTGGCATATCTTACGGGCCAGACGTTGCGCGATTATGAGATTGACGGAAGAGACGATGAGAAAAGGTTCGACCCCCATGTTGACCATTCGGGTGACGCTGCTGGGCGCGTCGTTGGTGTGCAGGGTGGAAAGAACCAGGTGCCCGGTCAGGGAAGCTTTGATGCTGATTTCGGCAGTTTCAATATCACGCATTTCACCGACCAGAATGATGTCGGGATCCTGGCGCAGAAATGAGCGCAGAGCGGCGGCAAAGGTTAAGCCGATAGACTCTCTGATCTGAACCTGATTGATGCCGGCAAGGTTGAACTCGACGGGATCTTCTGCCGTCATGATATTGTCGGAAATTTTATTAAGTTCGCTCAAAGCGGAGTAGAGGGTTGTGGTTTTGCCGCTGCCGGTCGGGCCGGTAACCAGAATAAGGCCGTAAGGCTGATGAATGGCATCTTCAACTAGCTTCAGCATGGCCGGTTCGAGCCCGAGTTTGGTCATGTCCAGTTGCAGGTTGGACTGGTCGAGCAGACGGAGCACGATTTTTTCCCCGAAAAGGGTAGGCAGAACCGATACCCGCATGTCCATCGAGCTGCCTTTGCCGAGTTTCATTTTAATTCTGCCGTCCTGAGGCAGGCGACGTTCGGCGATATCCAGTTCCGACATGATTTTTATGCGGGAAAGAATAGCATTCTTGAGTTTCATCGGGGGTTTCATGATCTCATAAAGAACCCCGTCAATGCGGTAGCGCACCCGGAAAAATTTTTCATAAGGCTCAATGTGAATATCGCTGGCGCCGCGGCGAATGGCATCTACCATGATCTTATTGACCAGACGGATGACCGGGGCATCTTCCGTCTCTTTTCTCAGCTCCAGGGCGTTGACTTCGTCACTGTCCTGGACAAGTTCAAACTCGGAGTCATCAAATTCAGCAATGATGTCATCCAGCATTGAGGATGAGTCGTAAAACCGGTCGATGGCCTCCTTGATTGAGATTTCAGAGGCAACGGTAATTTCAATATTGTAGCCGGTAATGAATTTGATATCATCGATCGCGGAAAGATCGGTAGGATCGCAGATGGCGATAATCAAGGTAGAGCCGATGCGGTTGATCGGCAGAATGTGGTATTTGTTGATGAGGTCACTTGGTATCAGATCCAGAACCTCTTTGCTGATTGAGAAATCGTGCAGGTTGACCGCCGGCACTCCGAACTGGACGCTGAGAAAGTTAACCAGGTCGTTGTTGTTGAGAAAACCCAGGCGCACCAGTGTCGAACCAAGACGTCCTGGATTTGTTTTCTGCTCACTCAACGCCTGAGCCAGCTGCTCCCTGGTAATCAGCCGGGCATTGACCAGAAGTTCGCCGATACGTTTGTTTGATTCAGGGGAGACCATAAGCCAGGGTAAGTATTTGCAGGTTGCTCTTGCGTTGTTCTAAAAGAAAAGACCGGAAGCTATCAGCAAAAATTATACCGTATTTCCGGTAGCGAAGATTCTGTCGTCCGCACATCCGGCATTATTCTAACTTATACACGGCTTTCGCATTTGGATCAACCATATATAAGCTGACGGCGCCAGCCCTGCCGAACTCGCTGTTCTAGTTGCTTCTGTCTTTGTGCATAAATTCACCTTGCTGTCTGTTTCAAAATCACGATTCAAGCCGGTTGGTGCAGGATTGCTGTAATATGTTTTGGGGATTTGTCAAAAGTCGTCATCTCTTGGTAACATACTGTAAAATAAAGCTTTTAACGTTATATGGCGGGTCTTTTCAGCCTGGTTGCTTGTGATATAAATCTCATTTTTAAGGGTTTAATAGAATAGTGTTTTTTCGCTTGACTTAATTGTTACGATGTTTTAAAGAATTTAATCATTAATGATTTCTTAACTATTCCCACGACCTGAAGAGAGGTTGCGCGGGAGACTGAGCCCATCCCGGAAAGGAGGTGTTGAAAGAGGATGAAGGGGCGCATCGCTTGGTCGATGCCGGCAGGGTTGTAGTGCTTTGAGGCGGTGGTGTTCTCTATTGTTATTTTTTTTATAATTTTAATCACTGTCGAGAAGTACAGGGGATGCAGAATTTAATTATTGGGAGGAGGATTAAATAATGAGTGAAGATCGTTATCATGTTAACATTTTTAAGCCTAATGGTGAGTTTCAGAAAACAGAAGTTGTTTATATCTGGATGGTTCTGGCCGTGTGGAGTCTTGCAACATACGGTTTTCAGATTCTGTTGAAGCTGGTTGAGCGCAATCCGCAGGGAGAGAGCTTTCTCACCGATATGCAGTTTCTTGGCTTTCCTTTCCATTACTGGTTTACCGGGCAGTTTCTGATCATTCTTTTTATTCTGCTCTGTATCTGGTTCAATATCCTGGTCGATGGTCTTGAAGACCGTATGGGTAAAGGCGATATTAAATAGTTAATATTGATTTGTAACTGTATCGCGCCGCATCGGGCCGGATGCCGGATTGGCGCGACTTGGAAAATAAGGAGTTATTCAATGGAAGCTAGTTTTAAATTGGGGCCAGCGATTATTCTCATCATGACTCTTGTTGCCTTCATTGTCATTGGAATTGGTCATAAAGCGAAAGACCAGGACGACTACTGGGCTGCCGGTCGGGGTATCGGTCGGGTCGGGGCCGGAGCCGCGATTGCCAGTAACTGGATGAGTGCCGCAAGTTTTCTGGGTATGGCCGGACTGCTCTACCTTAAAGGTTATTTTGCTCTGGCATATGTTATCGGCTGGACCGGTGGTTATGTTATGCTGCTCGTCCTCATGGCCGGTCAGATCCGGCGTTTCGGTAAGTATACGGCGGCCGATTTTATCGGTGACCGGTTTGAATCATCGGGAGCACGTCTGCTGGCGGCCTTGACCGCGATCATCATCTCATTGACCTACGCTATCGGTCAGTATAAAGGGATCGCGATGATGTTCTCCTGGGTTTTCGGTATGAACTATGCCACCTCGGTTGTCGTCGGTACCGCCGTCGTTCTCGCATATATTATTATTGCCGGTATGCTGGGTGCGACCAAGAATATGCAGTTCCAGTATGTTATTATCATCACCGCCTTCATCTTCCCGCTGATTTTTATCGCCAAGAAGATGGGCTATTTCTATCTGATTCCGGAAATCGGTTATGGTTCTGCTGTCTGGGATCTGGGGCATAAATATGCTTCTGATCCTCACAACCTTCAGTATGTACAGCCTTGGGGTGTGGCTAGTACCTATAAATGGATCGCTTTATGTTTCACCCTGATGGTTGGTACCGCCGGCCTGCCCCACGTTCTCTCCCGCTTCTATGTTGTACCCAATACCCGTGATGCCCGCTGGTCGGTCGTTTGGGGTCTCTTTTTTATCGGTCTGCTCTACTGGAGTTCTCCGGCCTATGCGGCTTTCGCCCGGGTTCAGAATGCAATCGCCGGCGTGCAGCCGGTTAAAGCTCTGGCTGATGCGATCGTTGTTACCGCTGCGGAAAACGCCGGTCTGCCGCAGTGGTTTTGTGGTTATCTGGCAGCCGGTGCGATCAGTGCCGCCTTCTCGACGGTTTCCGGTCTGCTTCTGGCGGCCGGCGGAGCCTGCTCGCACGATATCTATTATCGGATCATCAACCCCAACGCCAGTGAGAATTCCCGCATGATGGTTTCCAAGGTTGCGGTTTTCGTTCTTGGTCTGGTCGTAGTTGTTTTCGCGTTGAAACCCTTTGCTCTGATCGCTCAGATCGTGGCCATGGCGTTCGCCATCGCCGGTAACACGATTTTCCCGACTTTTCTGCTTGGTGTCTGGTGGAGCCGTTCCAATAAGCAGGGTTGTATCGCCGGGATGCTGGTGGGACTGATCCTGACGGCTTTCTTCTTTTTCTGGGGTAAAGGCAACGATCACTGGCTGGCTCAGCTGATTCCGTTTACTTCATCTTCGTTGATCCTGATGCCGATCGCCCTGATGACCAATATCGTGGTTTCAATGATGACCCCGCCGCCGTCGATGGAAATTCGCAAGTACCTGTGTGAGCAGGTGCATGGGATCAAATTTGACTAGGAGGTTGTTTTTTTAACGATGATTGTTTAAAAAAGAGGGGGCGCCATCAGCGCCCCCTCTTTTTTTGTAGATTTTTTTGCCACTATTGTCTATCCTGACAATAAACTATTGCAGGCGTTGTCTGCGGGTGAGTGCTTCTTGTCTGTTTGTCATGGCAGACAAGGGTCTGTAGGGCTTTAATCCTTGCCAGTGAGTGAAATTTTATAAAATGCCTACCCACTATAAATCAGCTGATTTCAGCCAGCTTTATCGTCAATTTAAAAGTTCCACTGGGTTTGATGACCTGAATGCTCTTAATTCACTGATAGATCTTGGCAGTGATTATCTCTTTTTCCCGGATCTGGCAGAGCATATTGATTTGCTTAATAAAGGTTGCGCAGTGCTTGAGGAACGCCGTGATTTTCTTGAGATAAGGCAGGCGGAAGTGGTCAGATTAACATCCAGAATCAGTCCGGCAACGGAGCTTGAAGAACTTGTTGAGCTGCATCGGCGGCTGAATGTGGTTGCTATTGAACTTTTTCTGCGCGGTTTGGGGGTTATGGAGATCCATGCCCTGATCACCTATTACAGGCACCGCCTGACAGAGAAGGTTATTGCCATAGTGAGTCGAAAACTGGCCCCCATGCCCTGCGATTTTACTTGGTTCAATATGGGCAGTGACGGGCGTCGGGAACAGACTTTTTTTACCGATCAGGACAACGCGCTGGTTTATGAGGTTGATGGCTCTCAGGAGATTGATGACTATTTCGAAAATTTTGCCGGCGAAGTGGTGAAAGCCCTCGATCAGGTGGGATTTGCCCTCTGTTCCGGAAATATAATGCCATCCAATCCCGACTGGCGGGGATCATTGGCGAACTGGCAGCGGAAGATGGACGAGGTTTTTCATGACCAGAGTCAGGATAATCTTTTACGAGTGATTATTCTGATGGATGTTACCTACTGCACGGGATCGGTGACTCTCGGTCAAAAAATGATCGATAAGGTGCATCAGATGATCCATGATAATTTTGGGGCATTGATGGTGATGGCGCGCAGCGCAGTTCTGTCCAGTGTCGCTCTGACGATGTTTAAAAAATTCCGTCTGGAAAAGAGCGGTGAGCATAGCGGGATGTTTAATGTCAAACTTTTCGGCTGGGCGCCGCTGATTATGACAGCTCGTGTTTTTGCCCTGAAATATGGGCATACCGACACTAATACGGTTGTACGGATTAAACGACTGGAGGCCCAGAAACATTTTGATGTGGAGCTGTCGCGGAATCTGCAGAACGCCTACCGGATTCTGGCTCGCGCCAAAATGGTTTCACAGGTGGAGGCGATTGTCTCCGGGCGCAAATATGACTACTATCTTGATCCGGCTAATCTCAATAAATCAGGTCAGGATGAACTCAGGCAGGCTCTGATCAGTGTTGAAACACTGCAGAAGCTGGCCTACAACAGTTTTTTCGGTAGTGGGGGATTGTAAGAGAGCGGCACTGTTCAGCCTTTCCTTGCGATGGCGCCACGTAAAAGGCCGATGGCGCCACGTAAAAGCTCTATCTGTAAATGTCGTCTTCTCGTTTTTATCTCTTATTCATGGCAAAGGCAGCACTGAGCCAGGGCTTTGAGAATGTCTCCGCGGGTAACGATTCCGACCAGTTTGTCGTTTTCGATAACGGGCAGGCGGTTTATGCTGTTGTCAGTCATAATCAGGGCGCACTTTTCTACATCTTCAACCGGTTGAACACTGACAACATTGCCCTGCATGTGATCGACTACATAATTGGAGCAGGTTCTTCTGATCTGTTCCAGCGAACTGCAGTCAAGATCAAAAGTAGTTATCAGAGGCAGAATATCTTTACGGGAAATCATCCCGACTACCTTACCCTGTTCGGTTACCGGGGCCCCGGTAATATTTTTTTCCAGAAAGAGGTCGATTACATCGCATATCCGGTCCTGGGGGCTCACACTCAAGACCTCTCGATTCATGATCTCGCTTACCTTCATTGATACGTTCCTCTTAATATCTATTTACCGCTCGGGTAGTACTGGCTGGACTTGATTCAGTCAATTAACACGGTAGTTATAAAAATTTAGAACGTCATATTATAGTTTAGAAGAGTGTTTGTCAACCAAACAATCATCACTTCTGGAAAATCCCTCATTTTTGTTCGTACGCCAATTATTTTTTTATTGTTTTTTTGCTTGTATGAATATCTTTATGTTAATATTGATTGTTTTGTTTTTTCTATAATAATTGTATACAATTTTTTAGGTTGCCACAGAGGTTTTTTTCGCGTATATGAAAACCCTTTTTTATTACAAATTATAAACTGGGGAGACTTTGTAAATGGCTTTAAAGCGAAGAGATGTTGATTTTAAACGGGATTTTGACTTTACGTTTAATGGGGCCCGTCTTTTTGAAAAAGATAAATATGTTCAGGATATAAAAAAAACGGCCGGCAATGATTTTGCCAAAATGAGTCAGTTGCAAGATTTTATCGGAGACGGTAACGCGGCTGCGGTCAATGTTCTGAAGCGTACAGTAACGGGCCTGGTGGGTTATCCGATTACGCCGTCAACCCCGATTGCCGAAGGGATGGCGAAAGCTTATGCTGATGGTTTCGTTAATGCTTTCGGTGAGCGGATTTTTTATTTTCAGCCGGAAAGCGAGCTCGGGGCCATGGCCTTTCTTGAAGGCGCGGCCTCGCAGGGTGGGCGCTATGCCGACAATACTTCATCCCAGGGTTTGACTTATAAGTATAAAAACATGTATTCCGTAGCCGGTAAAAGGTTGCCGGTGGTGATGACCATGCAGACCCGTGAACTGAACAAGGGGGGGCTGAGTATTCATAACGGCCACGCCGACCTTTATGCCGCACGTGGTTCCGGTTGGCTACAGTTTATGAGTGCCGATAATCAGGAACTGCACTATCTGATTCCTTTGGCTTTCAAGGCTATCGAACAGCGCCAGGTGATGCTGCCGGCGATTGTTGCCGGGGAAGGTTTTCAAAAGAGTCACAGTATTGAAAATATTAAA